>CALIDI010000024.1 GCA_938023035.1 uncultured Leptolyngbyaceae cyanobacterium
TCTAAATCCCGATTTCGAGATTATAGGCAGAGGCCAATCAGTCTAAACACCTGTTTGAGGATCTTAGGCAGACGATCCTCTGTCTATCTAGCCAAATCAGGGGGATAGGCGGATGGGATCTGTCTAAATAAGAGTTAGCCCGCAAGGCATTAACATAAATGTACCAATGAACTCATTGCAAGAAATCGTCGATAGTGCAAGCATTCTCCTGTCTCCACCTTTTTTGATTGTCTTGGGGGTTATTTTTGGGCTTTCAGCGTTATTGGGTGGAATAAAATTGGTGTTTCTTGAAGTAAAAGGTGAAACTCCAAGCGAGAAGAGGAACGCTCTGATTTTAGGTTGTGTTTTGATATTAATTGCGCTCGGGATGATTAACGGAATGATTCCTCAGCCACGCCCAAATCTGTTGCAATCTAATGATCCTGAACAGCTTTTTATTTTTGCACAAGGATATGAAAGCCAGGGAGATTTTAATTTGTCAAAACAGGCATATGAAAAGGCACTGAGAAATAGTAGCGGAAACCGTTCTCAAAATCCTCAAACTCAAAATGCTCAAATTTGGTATTCGTATGGATTGCTTCTGAGTAAATTGGGTGAACACAAAAGTGCAATCGATGCCTATAAGAATGCTATTGCTGCCACGGTCAATCAAGCTTTTCCCGAAGCATGGAGACAAAAAGGTTTCAGTTACCAAGCTCTTGGAGATTATCCGACAGCTTTAGATTGCTATGACAAAGTCATCACGTTGCCAACCACACCAAATTCTCTAAAGAGCATTGCTTGGAATGACAAGGGTTGGATATATGAACTGTCTAAGAACTATCAGGATGCGGGAAATGCATATTTACAGGCAAATATACTTGATCAGAATAACTCATATGCATTTACCAATTTAAATAGATTAAATCAGCAGGGTTTAGCCAATCAGCCTACTAGACTTCCTACTTCTCCTTTGACTATTATCAATGTCACTGCTCCTCCTTCCAGTCTTCAACCAATTCTTATGCCACCTCCTCAGCGAAATGGACAGTAATCCTGAATAGGTTGATTACAGCGGTCTAACAATCCCGTTGCACACCGACCGTATAAAGTCAGTCGTTGAGTCCGAAAAATATTAGCGGCGGGTGAACGGGGTCGTTAGACGGCAATCCTCGCAACCTCTTACTTCATTACGCTGGATAGCGCTTCGCCTTCTCGAAGAGACGTAATTGTTTTGAGTGATGAACTATTTTCTGAGACTCACCTGACATAATTTCTTTGTATAAAAGCCTAATGTCATCTTCATCTGCATCTTCTTCCATAAAGCGAAATGAGGATGCTGCAAGATATTGAAGTTCTCTCTCAAAAGCCAACCAATATCTATTTTCCTGTTCAGCCACAAAGCCAGTTGTGTTAGAGCCTGCAAAGATATCAACGACTAGATCTCCAGGCTCAGTCAGAAAACGAATAAAAAATTCTGGAAGCTTGCCAGGAAATCGTGCAGGATGAGCCTTTAAACCTAAAGCCTTACAACCTCTGAGGTACTGACCATTTGACTCAGAATTAGGAATTTGTAGAAGGTTAGAAGGAATTGCACCTCCATTGTCCTTTCCAAAACCTTTACCAATATCATGTCCAGATGGACGTTTTTTAGGATCGTAAAATCTCTCTGGATCTTCGAGGAGCTTTTTCATCCTAGAACTATATTCTGTTAAGACTTTGGTTACATCAGATTTGGGAAATTCAGACTTACTGAACCACCATACTGTGTTCACAGAATCCTTCGCTCTTATTTTTTTCTTATTGACCCACTCGATAGGGCTAGGCAATTTTGACGGATTAAACCAATAGAAATCTTCTGCCAGGAAAAAACCAATTTCATCACAAAAGTGAATTGGGATCCTGAAGTTATATAAGCTTCTGACAGGTTTCCCTTTTTCATAAGCCCCACCCAAATCCAAGACAAAACTGCCGTCATCTTTAAGCTTCTGGTAGACAATCGCAGCAAAATTGGCAAGCCACTCAACATATTCAGTTTGGTCTTTATTGCCGTATTCTTTTTTTCTCTGAAGCGCAAACGGAGGACTAGTCAAGACTAAATTAATACTGTTGTTTGGTAGCTTGTTGAGCAATTCTAGGGAGTCACCACAAAAGGATGCACCCATCTCAGTCGAATAGACTGGGGAATTCCCAAAAGGCTCAAGATCTATAGGAAATTTTACTTGGTGCAAGATAACTCAACCTCGACTGCTACTTATAGTCTGTAGACCTATCGTCATCATTATCCCAATTATGGAGATTATGTCAATCTCCAAGCCTGTGTCATCTGATGCTAGAAGACTTTTTGCCAAAAGGCTACGACAGATTCGTCAGGTAAAGGGTCTGTCGCAAGAGGCACTTGCTGACTTGGCAGGTCTGCATCGTACCTATGTAGGCTCTGTTGAACGGAGTGAGCGCAATGTATCGATTGATAACATGGAGCGTCTCGCTAAAGCCTTGGAGGTTGACATTGCTGAACTTCTAAGGGACGAATCAGAATGATGCCTCATCCAGATAAAGCGATTCTCGATGAGCTGTTCCCGTATATCCAGAGGTATCAAGAGCTTGCGACCAAGCACGGTATCAACGATATTTTTCAGGATAACGGTGGTAAGATTCTCCAGGTTTTGCTGGTGACTGGATTAGTAATTTTGCCTGGTCGAGAAGGCAATGATGCTGTAGATGAATTTGGTAACGAGTATGAGCTAAAATCGGTAAATATAGCCTTAACTAAGAGTTTTTCAACGCATCATCACATCAATCCCAGAATTATTGAAAAATATAGACAAGTAGATTGGATATTTGCTGTCTACAAAGGAATTAACCTCATTGCCATATACAAGCTGACTCCAACTGATCTTGAGTATTTTTACAGCCAGTGGGAAATAACATGGCATAGCAGAGGTGGAAAAGATATTAACAATCCTAAGATTCCGCTTAAGTATGTGATGGAGCATGGAGTTCTTTTGTACTCAGCCGAAAGTTAAACCGTCTAACAATTCAAATGCAGCGGACGGTTCAGAGTAGCTGGTTGTAGAGCTAAGGTTATCTACCGCCGCTGATTTGAGCCGTTAGCTAGCTCCGCCGCCAGACCTTGCACTCGTTCTTCAGCGGGATCGGTCAGCCCGAAACCGCCCAGAAGTTTGTCAGGCAAGGCCGTGGTTTGCGGGTTAGCTGTGATTGCGAAAGCACCCAGCAGGGTGTCGGTGAGGGCCATAGCGAGGGGCGATCGGTCATCCCGCAACCGCCCAGGAGATTGGGGGTGAGGCGTGGTTAGGGGGCGACCCTTGCGGTATCTGCGAAGCAGCACGGTGCGTCGCTAAGCTAACAACGCTGTTGCAACGGATTGGTGAGTTCTGGCTGTAGAGGAGCAAGATTAATCCGCAACCGCTGAACAGCAACGTTAGCTGGCTCCGCTCACAATCTTTGCACTTGTTCTTCTGAGGTTATTTGTGAGTCCGAAAACGCCCAGGAATTTGTTTGTTGAGGCGGTGGTTTGAGTGTTGTTTGTGGTAGCGAGAGCACCCAGAAGATAGTGGGTGGGAGCAGTAGCGGGAGGCGATCGGTCATCCCGAAAACGCTCAGGAGATTGTGGGTGAGGTGTAGTTTGGGGGCGATCGGTGCGGCTCACGCCTAACATGACAGTGCGGCGGATTGGCGAGCGATCGCTTCAGCGTTTGAGTCCAATTGCAACCGCTGACCTGTGCCGTTAGCTGGAAGCCCAATAGTCTCTGCTTTCCATGCATGGGGTCGCTGAGAGTTACCGATAGTGTAGATTGGTTAAATGAGGTTGTCTCAAAAACCTTCGTTTTCCAAAACTCGGAGTTACTTTGCTATGCTCCAAAGGCTGTATGTACACAATTTCAGGTGTCTAGAGAATTTTGAATTCTCCCTTAAGGAAATGTCATCCGCACTTTTAATTGGAAGAAATGGTGTGGGTAAATCAACCATTGCTACTTCCCTAGAGCTATTTCAGAGCATTGGTCGAGGTGTAAACCGAGTTGGGCAACTGGTTCAACCTAAGGATTTTCCCCCCAACAGATCTAGTGTGCCAATTCGATTTGAGGTAGAGGTACTACTTGAGAACAAGTTTTACAAGTATGTGCTTGCATTGGAATTACCAGAAGGCTTCAGAGAACTTCGAGTATTTGAAGAACAATTGTTAGTTTCAGGAGAACCAGTTTTCTCTAGAAGAGAAGCCCAAGTCACTCTTACTTCACGAAATCGAGAGGCTCAATTCTTAGTAGATTGGCATCTTATTGCTCTTCCAGTGATCCAAGAACAATCAGAAACTGATCCACTCCGTATTTTCAGAACTTGGCTTGCACGGATGATTATTCTAGCTCCAATTCCGAGCTTGATAACTGGAGACTCCAACGGTGAAACTTTGGAGCCAAAGAAAGATGGCTCAAATTTTGGAGAGTGGTTCTCAGGGTTGCTGAGTCGCTATCCTGCTGCTTATAAAGAGATAGACAAATATCTCCAAGCAGTAATGCCTGATATTAGCGATATTCAAAATGAATTGATTGGCAAAGACTTCAAGAGTATGATTGTCAGGTTTGAAAAAAATAGTACAAACTTGACTATTGAATTCAAAGATTTATCTGATGGGGAGAAATGCTTTTTCCTCTGTGCAGTTGTCCTAGCTGCCAACAAATACTACGGTCCACTTTTTTGCTTTTGGGACGAGCCTGATAACTATCTTTCTTTATCAGAGGTTGGACATTTTGTTGTTTCACTACGACGCTCTTTCAAAAATAGTGGGCAACTTTTAGCAACCTCGCATAATGAGGAGGCTATCCGAAAATTTTCGAGCGAAAACACTTTTTTGCTTGATCGAAAAAGTCATTTAGAACCAACTTTGATCCGATCACTGAGCGAAGTATCTATTAGTGGCGATCTTATAGATAGCTTAATCCTTGGTGATACAGAATTATGAGCGTTAACAAGTACTTGCCACATATTCTTGTGTTGCCTGAAGATGAGGCTGACTCAGACATAGCGAATGGTTTTTTGCTTCATCCTCAACTAAATGCACGATCAATTCAAGTTTTGCCCTATGTCGGTGGATGGAAAGTAGTGGTAGAGAAGTTCATAACAAACTTTATACCTACAATGCGCCAGTATCCGAATAGGTGGTTTGTATTACTTATTGATTTTGATAGAGAAGAAGGTCGCCTTGATTACATAAAGCAACAGATTCCAGATGATGTAAGGGACAGAGTATTTGTCCTTGGAGCCTTATCCAACCCGGAGGAATTAAGGAGTAGCCTTGGGAAGAGTTTGGAAGCGATTGGAGAATCTCTTTCAGCCAATTGTTCTGATAATACTGATGAATTATGGGGGCATAATCTTCTTAGGCATAACAAAACTGAGTTGGAGCGTATGAATTCTTCTATCAAGCCGTTTCTTTTTAATCAAGCTAGGTAAAGCCTTGCACTTAGTTACTGGCTACAGCCAATCTCTATGATCAGCTTACAGAGTGGTGCTACGAAACATCCAGCTAATAACCCCAATGCACCCGACCGTTGGGAGGTTGTTATCGGTTGAACGTTTAAGGCTATCTGCGGCGGGTGATTGGGAACGTTAGATCGCTTATTCCTCTATTAGAAGCTGTTTGAAAAGTTAAGCAGTCGCATCAGCAGGTGCTAAACGCCTGAGCATCAGATACCCCATCGCTGCATAGATCATGGCTTCACTCCGAGTTAGCAAGTATTCGTAATCTTTACTGAGGCGACGAAAATGACCCAACCAGGAGAACGTGCGCTCAACCACCCAACACTTGGGCAGCAGAACGAAGCCCTTAGCATTATCCGAGCGTTTAACCACTTCCAGATTCCAACCGTAGCGCTGCTTGACCTTGGCGATAAAGTCCTTGCCACCAAAGGTACTATCCACCCAAATGAGTTGCAGGCAAGACCAGAATGAGGCGCAGAAGAACGCTAACAAGGTCAGCCCAGCATGGTCAGAGCGACCCGCACTGTGAACACAGACTGCCAACCGCAAGCCCATCGTATGGACTAAAATCGTGCGCTTGCGTCCCTTGACTTCCTTACCACCATCCAACCCTTTCTCATCGGCGGCTCCGGCAGTTTTGACTGATTGACTATCGATACCGCCTGCACTCGGTTGCTCATGGCGTCCCGCTTGCTTCCTGAGTTGAACTGGCAGCAGGTCATTGAGTTTCTGCCGAGTGCCATCGCGACTCCAAGCGCGGAAGTAGGAAGACGCTTTGCCACTTCGGCAGGTCATGCGGCAAGTCTCGCCACTGGCAACCGTTGCGGATTAGGTAAAAGATGGCATTACAGACTTCTCGCATGTCCAGAGTTCGAGGTCGTCCACCGGGTTTAGCCGCAGGAAGATGGGGCGCTAGGAGTCTCCACTGGGCATTCGTGAGATCGCTACGGTGAGCTAGTCGTGTTATTTATGGGGGCTTCAATCGACCCCTTTACTCTTTACTTTATCGACTACCTTTTCAAACAGGTTCTAAGCAACTTGGCTTCAGCATCTGTATATCATTGTTCATTGGGCTTGCAATTCCTGGACGCCCAACAATCGCACAAGCATTGGCAACTCATCCTCAGGCCAACTTGTCCAGGGCTACAGCTAGCCAACTGGTACAGGCGGAACAACCAAAAGATTTGTTCAAAAAAGCCTGGGAGTTGTTAGATGCTGGAAAACCGGCACAGGCTTTGGAGATATTTGATCGCCTCCTTCAGACCTACCCCAACCATGCTCCCACCTTAGTGGGTCGTGCCAATTCTCTGTATGAGTTGAAACGTTACCAGGAGGCGATCGCCACTTACAAACAGGCCTTGGCATGAGATGATCGTTTCGTAGCTGCCTGGGTTGGGTTAGGCAATGCTTTAGATGACACGGGTAAACCTCAGGAAGCGTTGAAGTTCTGTGACCAGGCACTCAAGCTTGATCCAGACAATGTCAGCGCCTGGTTTAATCAGAGAATTACACTAAAAAGGCTAAAGCAGTATGCAGAGGTGCTGCGCTCTTTTGACCAAGTTGTGAAACTCAACCCTCAACACCCCAGGGGTTGGTTGAATCGAGGGAATGTGTTGTTTAGAATGAACAAGTTTTCAGAGGCAGTGACCTCCTATGATCGCGTGATTGCCCTGCAACCCAGGAATGAGTCCGCTTGGTTTAATCGCGGTGTGGCGTTGGCCAATCTAAACCGCTATCAGGAAGCGATCGCGGCGTTTAATGAAACTCTGCAAATCAACCCCAACAATGAGCAGACCAAAGAGAACCGGATGATTCTCTTGGAGCGGATGGGTCGGTTACCTAAGGGAAAGCCGGTGTAATGGTCTCGACAACTTGCCTGTTTCAATCAGTTCTTCCAGACTCTATGCGCAGCTAAGCCGGCTAGAGCCGGGCCGGGTGCTTGAGAAAGGTGCAACTGGCATTCCTTCAAGCCATAGGCCGAGTCCGCCGAACCGCCTTCATCCCCCAGATTCTGCTCTCGAACTTGGGAGCAGGGGAGCCAGATTCAAAGTCCCTTTCCCAAAGAGGGAAAGGGATTTCGGGTAGTGAAGTATCTTACGAATCTAGTCTAGGTTGCAAGTCTCTACCCTGTATCCTCTCTTCTCTTTCCTTATTGCGGGTGAGGGCTAAAGCTAACGGCATGGCAAGGGTTTTTTAGCATTCTCACAAAAACTGTCCGCAGGAGCGTTCAAGGTAAAGTCATCGCGAAAGATGCCCCAGCGCGATCCGATATCCCAGTTGCTGTAGGCTCTAGAACACAAGCAGTTCAGGGGCGATCGCGCGACTTCTCCCATCCCTAAGAATGACTGTTTGACTAATCGCTAAAAGACTGACCAGTAGGAGCGCCTTTAGCATGCCTTCCATCCACCGTCGGCCTTTCTGCAATTTGCTGGATCAACACTGGCATCGATTGGCTTGAGCCAATTAGACCTTTTCAGTTAAGGCGATCGCGTTGGTCTCATCTTAGCTCAAAGCACCCCGCGCAAGTTAGCGCTGTTGGTGGGTGTGAATAAGTACGAGTCCAACAAAATTCGTTCACTCGCAGGGTGTTTAACCGATGTGGAATTACAGCGAGAATTACTGGTGCATCGGTATGGGTTCAATCCAGCCGACATTCTCATCGTGAGTGATACCAGCACGCTCAAGCCAACCCAGCAGAACATTTTAGAAGCGTTTGAAACCCATTTAATAAACCAGGCAAAATCAGAGGACGTGGTCGTGTTCCACTTCTCTGGACATGGGTCGCTGATTCGCGATCCGAACCCGTTGCCAGAGTTAATTGTGAATCAGAATGGCAAGAAAGCAACGGTTCCCAATCTCAATCGCTTAAATGGCACAACGGTTCCCTTTGATCGCTTCACCCATCACCCAGACCAAGTGCAGGATATTATGGGGCGCACGTTGTTTCTACTTACCCATGCGTTAAAAACGGAGCATGTAACCCTTGTGCTAGATAGTTGCCACTCCGGCGGCGGCACACGGGGCAACTTGCAGATTCGAGCGATTCCCTTTCGGCTGGGTGAAAGTAGTGCTGACCCCAGCCCAGTAGAGCTGGAATATCAGAAACGCTGGATGAAGGCATTAAACCTGTCGGAGGAGCAATTCAATAGGATGCGCCAAAAAGGAATTGCCAAAGGAGTCGCGATCGATTCTGCCAATTATGATCAGCAAGCCTTCGATGCACCGTTTGGGAATGAACCCTTTTATGCGGGAGCATTTACTTACTTGCTGACACGATATTTGTGGCAACAGTCTGTGGATGAATCTCTCAGTGCGGTATTTGTGAACTTGGCACGCAGTACGCGAGACCTAACAGAAGCCCGTCAGGAACCAATTTACGCTGCCAACCCCGATCGCAACCGCCAAAAACCTGTTTATTTTGTGCAGCCCTCCACGCCCTTTGCTGAAGCGGTTGTGCGTTCAGTTGAAACGGATCAACAGATTCAGTACTGGTTGGGTGGTATTTCATCATTGAGTCTCAACGTAAATCAAGCGGGAACAATTTTTAGTGTCCTGAACAACGCAGGTAAAGAGATCGCCCAGATTGAACAAACTGACCGTCGAGAATTGCTGGCAATAGGTAGGCTGAAGCAGGGCAATCTTTCCGATATCGTGCCAAGGATCCTGCTCCGAGAACGGATACGAAGGTTGCCTACCGATTTGAAGTTGCGTGTAGGGCTTGACCCATCCCTAGGGCAGGATTTGGCAAGCGGGCGGGCGGCGTTGCAGCAGCTTGATCGCATTGAGGTGGTTGAGTCCAATCAATCGATGCACTATCGCCTGGGGCGCATGACCAGTACTTACCACATACAAGCGCAACCCTAGGCGCATAGGATTGCTTGTATATTCCCCTAAGGGCGCATGACCAGTACTTACCACATACAAGCGCAACAGCGAGAACTGGCAATCTTGCCCAAGGTCGGTAGCCTGGGATTGTTTACTGGAGATTTGCGCCCCCTGACCGCTACCTTTGCTCAACCAGGAGAATCGGCAACAGAGGCCGTCACTCGATTAGCCCCGCGCCTCAAAGCCTTTTTGGCTGCGGAAGTGCTGAAGGCGATTGGCGGTGTGGATGTGGTGAAGGGAGCGCAAGTCAATGGATTATCGGTAAAGGTGCAAGCAACGGGTAAAACCGGGAGACAGGTTGCGCTCAATCGGTTTGTGCCAAAAACCGAGATTCAAATCGAGATTACCAACAATAGCGATCGCGATTTGTTTGTGGCAGTGCTTTCGATTGGGGATGCGGGGCGAATGCGCGTCCTGTTTCCCTATGTGGATTTTGCCGAAGGGCGAGAACGCATTCCCCAAGGAGAAACGCTTAAAATTCCTGAACCGGGGGTCAATTTCCCCTTGAGGGCACCAGGGTTACTGGAAATCATGGTGCTATCTAGTCCAGAATCATTGCGCGATGCCTTCAAAGCATTGAAAGAAATTAGCGCAAGGGGGGTGTTTCATCGAGTCGCAGTCTCTCTTCTGAAGCACTGAGAGGCGACGATGCCGTGGATATCGTTGGGGCATTGTTGGGCAATATTGACCGCCATACGCGATCGACTGCTGTTCTCACGACTGATCATGCTGTTGTGGATGCAACTCGTTATGCTGTCACTTCAACCACGATCGAAGTGGTACCGGGGTAACCGCACGGGTCAACCTTTGCGATCGGTTCGCAGCCAATCGCAGAGTCACCCGCAAAGATTGAGGAGCCGCGATCGCTGGCGTGTTTCTAAAACAGACGTTGCTGAATCTAGAGCTAAAGCGGTGCAGCCCTCAGAGAATCGCCCAAGTCTTTACCTTAGATTGGCCTGAGCCGCATCCCGTCGTTGGTAGAGACTGACATTTGCCAAAGAAAACTCTGAGCAAGTAGGTTCTAATATTTCAATTCGGATTGTTTTGATGCCCTGAGCCAACAACCAACGGGGAGCAGCATCTAGCGGCACAAGCTGTTGGCCACGCATAGCCTTAAAAGAAAGAACATTCTCTTGAGAAACAGTTGGAAACTGACCTTCCCAGCGTAGAGACATGGCTGTTGTTCGCTTTTTGCAAGCAAAGTCAAAAGCAAGTAGCCCGGCATCACGGCCACTCAAGCCAAGGGCCGTTAGGTCAAAGATTATACTGGGGTTAGGGCCAGTGCTGCGGTAACGCCCGGAACCTAGAGACTCTAGATTTTCTAAAGTAGGATTAAGCGATTCACTGATCGCTGCAACCGGCTGGATCTCCCGACGCAGGCTGCCCATTGAGCGGCCCCACGCACTGGGAACGGATGCAATATCGGGTGATCGAAACGCTTGATCTAGCAATTGCAACTGCCGTTCTTCGGTATTGCCCATGACAATCGGCGGCAAGGCTGTACCTGCCTGTGCTAGGCGCTGCACCTGCGCCAGCCGGTCAGGGCGAATCAGAAAGATATAGTGCCCCACAGCAAAGGGCACATAACGCTGAATGACATAGCGGTAGAGCAGATGAGAGCGCAGCGCGACGGGGACATGATCAAAGATCAAAGAGTCTGCTGACGCCAAAACCACCGGCGGCGTACTTTTCTCTAACTGGTGCACCGCTCGCAGTTGTTGATTCTTATGAACCAGGTTAAAGAACGCGGTAGTTGCAATTGGAGGGGGATAGCCTAGATAGAAATAGTGGGCATTTCGGTTGGTGAGATCCAAGTAGGTTTCACCGGGTTGTAAGAGTGGCTGAAGCACCGAGTGAATCGTCTGTAGCCGCTGAAGATGCGTGGGGTCAGTGACTCCACCATTTAATTTGGGCAAGCCCGCCTGTTGGCCATCGAGAAACTTTAACCCGGTAACATTCACTGCATTGACAGGCTGGCGCGCAACTCTATCCAAACTGAGTGTTCTTCCGGCAGCAGTTGTAAGGAGGCCGCCTAAAATGGCCACCACTAATAAGTTAAGTGCTCGACCGCTTTGCCCAAATGCCTTTATTAGGAGAATGGGCAGGAGCAGGCAAATCACCCAGAGACTAGCATTTCCTAAGCGAGTAAATTCTCCTGGATCGATTCGCCCAGATGCGCGTGTGATTATTAGCAGTGTAAGCAAAAAAATAGGAATCGCAAACACCAAAAACTGCTGGCGTTCAGGTGTCTTTTTTTGCAAAAGAGCACGATAGATCAACAGCCCAATACCACAACTAGCAACTATCCAGGAAGTGCGGACTAGCTCCCAGAGGGGGTAACTTAAAAAAGTCTGACTCCCGCGGCTCTTAACCCACTCAATGCCATAGGAGAGGGTATTGAGCGACGATTGTTCAATGCCATAGCGAAAAGCACCAACCAGTACAGAGCCGGCTGGGGTCAATAAAACCACCGACCCACCAACAATTAGGGCGATCGCATTTGGCAAGAGCCGTTGCCGTTGTTCAAACCAGGCGCGGTAAAGCATTACGGCGGCTAGTGGGATCGTTGCTAGCATCAGCAGACCGCCGTTGCCAGCCCCAAACGTTACCATGAGGCTCACGGTCGTCAGCCAGAGCCAGAGCCAGGTGATAGGTCGCCGCTTCAAAAAAGTACTGACTAAAATGCACAGCCCGCTTGTAACCAGTACATCAATTTCAAATAACCCATTGGCTCCAGGAAAAAGCAGAAGGGCCAGAAACGCAGGTAGATACCCAATGGTAGATGCAATCACAAAGAAACCAATTCCTAAAAAAGGAAACATGAGGAGCGGTTGCCCCTGGATTGCGATGTAAGAGGCGGCATTCCCATTCATAAATAGGTTGGCCAACATCCCTGGAACGTAGTTAACCAATCCCCGAGCGGGTTCGTAGTCTCTAAAGGGGATGTAGCCAAATTCTTGCCATAGCCACCAGGGCAAGAGAAACTCACCCCAGTGGTAATCATCTGTGGGGATGATGCTAGGCTGAGCCACTGGAGCCTTAATCAACAGCAGCAGAGCAACTAAACACAAAGGCGACACTACTCTAAGGGGCGAGCGGTTCTCATCCGTGACAAAACCTCTGATTCGCCAGGTTAAATCAATGAGTGCCGCCAGAATGCAAACTGCGATCAAAATCCCCAAGGCGGGAGTCATGGCATAGCCATAAAACTTGTGCTGTTGATCTCGCCAGGGGGTCGGCAGCAGGATAAAAAAGCATAGTGGTAAACCGAATTGCGCTAGACCCAAGAGCAGGCCCAATTTTTTTAGCAGGGTAGGGGGTCTGTGCCGATATCGCCACCAAACCCCAATCAGGCAAAGGGTAAAGATGAGTGCTAACCCGGTTGCACCCCAAATTACGCTGTTCAGGCGCAACGACCAACCCAGATGGAGCCGACTCACGGCTAGGGCAATCGCGACTGCATCAAGCAGCGCAAATAAAATCACGAGGAGACTACTACCAATGGCGGCGATCGGCCCATCGCCAGAAGTAAACTCTACCCCGCTTCTGAGCACAACTCCTGCGAATAGCAGCACTAATAACAGTAGCACCCCAGACAAAATCACAAGGTCGAGGCTAGGGTTATTCACAATGCAAACACTGCCAACCCAAATACCAGCAGGTAGCATCGCGTAAATCAGCAGTTGCCGCAACGCACTCTCCACAGACTCACCATTCACCCGATGGATGGCGGCAGACAACTGACGCAACCCCAGGTAAATAGTCAAAAAGCCTACTAAAAAAATCCCCAGAACCAGATAGTCAGGATATTTTGTGCCCGCATTCCATGTAATGTCACTGACAACCAGCTGGGAGTATTTCTGCGGAATCACTTCCCTAACTAGGGCAGCACAGCCCTGAGCGAGCATGGCAGCTAATACTAAAGCCGTTAGTCCATATTCCCAAACCAACGTGGGAGGATGGAGCAAAGACTGAAAGCGCCGAACTCGTTGCATTCGATGACCTCGTTGTAGACGGTACTAGAGCATCTGAAAATATAAATCTTGATGGAGATGCAGGTAAGCGGGATGAAGCGCTCTGCTCTTCTCGCGGGGTGGGGCAACTTGCATAAGTAGGATACACCTTTTAGACATCCTCTTTAAAGCATCCTTTCAGATAGTCAGTTTGAATCCTCAGCGATACTATTTTGAGTCTCAATATGACTCTTGATTACATTAATCTCCTGCTTTCGTACCAAAACTAGGCTTCTACTTTCTCGTGCGACTAGATAAAAGGGACGATTTTGATGATTGATGAATAGCTTAGCCACATACTCTGATAAGACAGCTAAAATCATAAACAAAATAAAGAACATCACTGAATTTTGGAGTGAAAGGGTTGTCCAACCTTCTGCAACTTTAGATTTAAATAGATTCACAAACAGCACATAAAAACTGTAAATAACGTTTAGAAATGCTCCAAGCAAGGCAATAAAAGATAAAAGTCGTAAGGGATAGTGAGAGGAGAGAAAAATGAGGCTCAAGGCGCGAGCAATTGCCTGGATATAACTCTGTTTTATTGGCATACCTGTGCGATTGAGTCGCTCATAGGTAAAGGTCTTGTAGCGCAACCCTGAAAAAGCAGCAATCACTGAAAATAAACGGTAGCGATCGCTGTTATCAAGAAAAGAGTTAATCGCGCGACGTGTATATAAGCGTAGTGTCGAAACCGTAATCGGCAGATTTTCGCCTGTGACTTGGCGATAGAGTTTGAAAAATAATTTGCTCAGGTAGTTATAGAGACTAAACGAACCTTGAACGCGATCGCGGCGTAACCCGTAAACAATCTCTGCCCCAGCATAAACCAACTCTACCATCTCAGGAATAGGGCTGACAGGATCATAGGCCGCATCCAGAGTAATCACCACATCCCCAATTGCTTGCTCTAAACCAACAATAAAAGCACTCTCATGGGGAATTGAGCGAGCAAGGCAGTAGAGCTGAATATTCCTCAACTCTTGTTGAAGCTGTTCAATCACTTCGACAGTATGGTCAGTTGAAGCATTATCAACCAGCACAATTTCATAATCTTTGAATGTTGCTTCTATTAGTGTATGAATTTCTCGCAGATAAGTCTCTATCCATCCTGCTGAATTTCTGATAGGGGACACGATTGAGATCAATACATCTGATTTTTTCGGGTCAATGCTCATAGGTTTAAGCGATTCAATCGGTAATTCGCTACTAGAGGATCAAAACATTCTAATCAAAACTTAGTGGTATTTGAGGCATCTTGAGCAATCAGTTCTGCTAGATAGAATGAAAATAATCATTAATGGCTTCGAGGGCATCATAAATATTATCGATCTTTGAGCCTAAGATTGAAATGATGCGATCGCAGTTCGGATCAACTTCAAATAAAATCGGTCGTCCATCATCGGCTTCATTTTTGGTTAAGACGGTTTTAATTTCAAAGAGAGAATCCTGATAAATAGCAGCTTCTAGACAGGGGAGATAACGCTGAGCATCACGGATCATATAGCCAAAATTAGATTGAGCCGGGTTGGCATCTAAAAACTGATAAGGATTGATGGTCGCTCGTGGGGACTCTCGCCACGCTGCATGGGGTGTATAGCGAACATGGGTCAACGTCCAAAGATGCCGATCAGGAAATGGCATCAATGAAAAGAAGGGGCCATCCATCACCGTGACAGAAATTTGCTCAAGTTCTGAAGGGAGTTGCACTAACGCTAACTCGGTGATTTCATGCTTTAGGGTGAGCCGAGTCGGTGTAATATTTTGAATGGTATTGAGACCAGAGTAGGTACAGTTAAAGACGTAGTCTGCTAAGGTGCTATTTCCTCGATGATCAACGACTTCTAGAACCGCATCCTCCGCTTTTAGGACGGTTGTAACTGTGGTGTCAAGCCTAACTTTAACGCCAGCCTGTGCCAAGCGTTCGATGAATAGCCGGCGGAGAATAGCGGCATCGAAGGCGTACTCTTGAGTTTCATAAACAGCCGCAATCAACCGAGAACAAAAGAGTTTCACCAGGCTGGCTCTCGCAGGCACGAGAGGAGCTTCAATTGTTTGGCAAAAAGTTTCAAACTGGTGAGGACTGACTTTGGATCCTACTCGGGCGATCGCGTAGAGCTTAATAAAGTCGGTCGCGATCGCTGGACGAAACTCCTGCAAAAAGCGCTGAAAATTGAGCCGACTCCGGTAAGCAGTATTAAAGCTCCGGGGGTAATGATACCCGTTATGAAGGCGGGCCTGGTTATTATAAGAAGCGCGTGTTAAGAGATCAGAAGCCTGTTCTATCAGGATCACCTGGGCACCCTGTCGGGCCAAATGCTCGGCCACACTACAGCCATAAAATCCCCCACCAATAACTACAATGGCGTGCTTTACATCCACCCTATCTTCCTCTACCTATCTTCCTCTTATGGGCGGCTCAACGGTGGCCGATAAAACCCCAGAGCCGCAAGAAACAGCTCAGCCAGAATGGCTAACTTTCCTCGAAACCCTTTGATCTTACTGGGGGTCGGCCCCTTTGCCGGATAGATACGGGAGACTGGAATTTCTCGGACTCGATAACCCAACCGAGGAGCCATCACAGACAGGTAGTAATGCAGGTTGTAGTTCGCAAAAACATCTCGAAAGGGTTGCAAGCGCGGATCTAGCAAGAACCGCCGACTCAGGGCACGAAACCCGTTCGTGGTGTCGGTATAGCGAAAACCAGCGCCTAAACTGATCACTGGAGCATGGATCAACTTCACAGCCAGCACCCGTGAGAGGGGCGTATTTTTTTCGACTCCGCCAGGAATGTAACGCGACCCCTGGATATAGTCCCAGCCTTGCTCTAGTGCTGTGAGGAATTGGGGAATCGCTTCAACCCCATCTTTATTATTGCCATCAATAATGACCATGCCTTCATAGCCCTGATACAGTGCATAGGCAAAAAACATCCGAAGTTGGGCACTGAGCTTTCCCTTACCTGTTTTTGTTAATAACGTGCGGACGCCAACAGGCACTAGGCGATCGCGATTCGTAGAACCATCCGTACTGCCTCCATCCGCAATGATGATATCGGCTAATTCGGGTAAACCCAAATCCCTCATTTGGTGCAATTGGGTTTTAATCCGTTCGCCTTCATTAAGGATAGGAATGCCAATACAAAACCGGGTTTGGCGCGGCGCAAATTCAGCCACAGTAAATGGGGGCAGTTCCCACTCCGCTGGCATTTCTGCTGTGGTATCACGAAAAAACTCTGCGTCATTACCCATACACACGCTCACACCTCATAGATGGCTTTCACGACCCTGAGAGCCTCTTTAACGGATTCAACCGGTTGTTCGGTCGCTCTCATTTCAATAGAAATCCACCGCTCCCAACCAATGGTGCGTAGAGCGGTCGCAATGTGTGGATGATTCACTTGGGGCTGGCTAAACGTGCCTAAATTTGGCTCACTAATGTGAATGTGCTCTAGCACATCAGCGGCGGCTGGAATGGCTGAAGACACGTCCTCCCCGGCTAAGTGCATTCCTGCGGCATCTAAATGCAGGCGAAAACCAGGAGAGTTTACAAGTCGCACTAGCTCTGCCCCACTCTGACTATTGGTAATGAAGTTGCAACCATAATTCACTGGGTTGGGCTCCAGACAGAGGCAAACCTGCTGTTGGTGGCAATACTCACCCGCAATCGCGAACAACTCTGCGGCTTGTGCCATTGCGGTCTGTTCATCTAAATCGCCGCGATCGCGATTTTTGGGTGCTCCAAAAACCATTGCCCGTGCCCCCAGATCGGCAGCCAGATTAGCAACACGCTTGAGATGTACGATTAGCTCTGCCCGCTCGGTAGCAGTTCCAAACACCTTGAGCTGAGGCTGCTGATACAAAATGGCTTGCAACGAAGAGCAGACTAGTCCGTGCTCCTGCAAAAAATTTCGATAGGCAACCACCGCTCTAGCATCATAGTTCCACTCGGGCCAAATCCGTGTGGGTGCCACTTCGACCGCTGTTACCCCATAGAGGGGTAACAAAGAAAAGATCTCATTTTCCTGACTGGCTGTCCAGGCGATGTTAGAAATGGTGAGTTTCACAATTTTTGGCTTTTTCCATGGCAACAAATTGACTCATCGCATCGAGCACCTGCGCCTTAGAGAGCATATAGCCACCCTCTCCGCCAAACACTCGGGCATAGCAAGTCCGCACATCATAATATACCGGAGTGCTGGGAACCGCGCCGATCTTAACTTCTGGAAAGAAGCGGGCTTGAATTTCTTGGGTCGCAATTGGCTGAGTGGCCAGCACCACCAGCCGCAAATCCTGCTTTAAGACAATTTGCAAATCAGCCCACAGGCGCGTGATGTCATACCATTGAAACTGGTTAGCTGGGTTGATTTTTGCCACGTCATTGTGATGCAGCATGTCAAAAATCACATTTTTTTTCAGACCTGGCCCAAATAACCCTGGCAATCGTACGATGTGCGCGTGGGGAAACTGGGCTAACACAAACTGCTCCAGGATAAGCCGATTTTTTCCATAGGCGTGATTTGCCATGCTACTGCAATCAAAGGTTTCATCGACCTCTACCAGGCGCGGAAAGACATCAATGGAGGAAATCAATACAAATCGCTGCGCCTTTGTTTGCTGCAAGTGGGAGATTAATTGCTGAATTAACGCCAGATCTGCTTCAGGATTTTGGTTAGCCCACCATTTTTTAGCCTGGGGAGCGGCACAAATCAACAAGTCAAAGGTTTGTCCTTGAATGTCTTGAATGTTTTGGGTATTGTAAAGCGCTTCAAAGGCGATCGCCCGGTTAAGGGTGCTACCGACAAAGCCTGTGTATCCGATGAGTCCTGACGTTGCCATAAATTCTCAGTGGGAAAAGATGTGATCAGTTTATAGTGGAAGGGCAGCCACTTGAAGCCAGCTATCTATTAAGCTTTATCTAGATTTAGGCGGTAAAAACTAGCCGATAGGGAAACTCGTAGACTCAGGCATCAGCTTGGCATGGGCTAGTCCAGACATTTCTGCCATTCAGTACTAGCTGATGCTAAGTTTGACGTGGCTAAGTCTAGGTCGGAATCACTCAATTCGCTTTCGTCTCTGTGTAAGCAACGCCCTGAGTTTAATCGGGTAGGGCTTCAGAAGTAAGCTGGCATTTCAACACTGAAAGCATGTTTTCATCTCTATCCCTATGCATACTTGGCACTGGCGCACCTGGAATGATCTGCCCTATTTGGTTTGTGATTTGCTGACTCCCTGGGTGCATGGATTTTTTACGCAGCAGTTTTGGGGGCGATCGCCTCTGGAGTTAACGCCCGTGTTGCACCCCACCGCAACGCCCCACCGAGTTAAGCAGGTGCATGGTAATACGGTACTGAGTGCCTCTACAGCGGTTGCCCCACCAAACTCGGTGGATGCAGCCTTACCAGAGGCAGATGGCTTGGTGAGTGATGCAGGGCAACAGGCCCTTTGGGTTTGCTCTGCCGACTGCACGCCCGTATTGATTGGGGATGTGACCACTGGCCAGGTGGCAGCGATTCATGCTGGTTGGCGCGGTACCGCTCGCAAAATAGTTCCCCAGGCGATCGCCCAGATGCAGGCTCAGGGTAGTCGGCTAGGGGATTTGCGCATTGCCCTTGGCCCTGCGATCGCCGGTGAAGTGTATCAGGTCTCGACACAGGTGGCCGCAGAAGTCACAGCAACCGTGCTACCCTTAGGCCCAACTCCCACTCACACCCTACAAACATGGGATCTACTTGCCGCTGTGCAGCCACTTGCTCGACCGCCACTTTTGCCTGACCCCACCCCCGGGCGGCTGCGGCTGGATGTGCGGCGCGTCAATGTTTTACAGCTAGAGCAACTCGGCATTCATGAAGAGCAGGTGGCGATCGCGCCCCACTGCACCTATCAAAACCCAACTTACTTTTTCTCCTATCGGCGGACGCAGGAAAAAAAAGTGCAATGGTCTGGAATTGTCAGCCATTAGGAGCCGCGATCGGCCACCAGGGCAAAGGCTGGCCCATTAGGATGATCGGGCGTATCAAAATTAATGCGGATGTTGCCAAAGCCAAAGTGTTGCAAAGCCTGCAGAATGTCTTCCTTCAGTAACCAATAGCTATAGGAAGCAGAGCCACCACAAAAGCCACTCCAATTGAGTGCTGTTTCATACTCGCGCCGGTGCAGGGTGTGGGTAAAGCCCATAAACTCACTTTCTAACTTTTCACGAAATTTGGGCGCATGCACCGAACTATTAGAAATTATCGTGGGGTCGTAGTAATGCGTCCAAATCATGAGGCTGCTCTGACAGTGTTGAGCCAACAGAGCCAACAACTCAACCGGGTTGACCATGTGGTAAAGAACGCCGCTCGCTAAACACAGATCCGTTTTTGAATCAGTCTGGCGGAGGTACTCTATAAAATCTCCACAGAGGAAGCGAACCCGTTGTAGGTTAAATAGCTCTTTGGTAACCAAGCACTTAAGATAGGCACGGGTGTTGGCCTCAATTGCCGTAACCTGGGCAGCCCCTGCCTGCTCTAGCATGTAGGAGTGGCCCCCTTCGAGTGGCCCTAGCTCTAATACTGTTTTACCCTCGACACCACCGACCGCTTCTATAAACCAGGTAATCCGTGGGTCTTCAAATAGCTTCGCGGTTCCTTTTGTCAGCGTTTCGTAGGGAGCAGGGAAAACAGAAGACCACTCCCCCGCAAAAATATTCACTGCCGTTTCAACGCTAGGAGCAGTCGTGACATATTGATCCAAAATGGGTGCAACCACCGCTTGCTCAACGGCGGCAGAATCGTTTGCCCCAATGGCCTCTGGAGAGGCAGTAGGAAGTGGCTCAGTGGTTGATGCGCGCAATTTCGCCAACAATTTTTTTCCTAACTGTAAGAGTTCCATCGGCTCACTTCTGACCAACAATCATTCCCAGCTTGAGGGCAAACACAAGGCCCCCCTAACATTTCAGCACACAGTTACCCACTTATCCAAAACTTTTCCACCACGCAGAAGCGTAACGCGCTCTCCCATTGGCAAATCTTAGGCTTACTCTGCCATAACCGGGAAATTGATCCTGTTTTGGATGGGCGATTTTGGTTAGCAGCCGCCCTGCCGCGCACACATTCCGTCGGGTTGCTGCCGCCTGCTTTGTTGATAGCGATCGCCACCTGATGGGGACGCAAGGGGTACAGGCCAGGAACCCCTATGGACTGAGAAATGAGGAATGAGAAATGAGGAATGAGCAGAAGTGCCCCCAGCCTCTTTCCCCCATGGACTGAGCAACCGGGCGATCGCTCGATTCGCTTCCGACTACCATGGATACAAGCCCTACCCGACTGCCCTGATCTGCATGATAGCCTCTCCCCCAGACCTGGTTAACCAAATTGATTTGATGATTCGAGCCAAGTATGCCCTACTCTATCTGGTTGCCGTCGAGGAAGAGCCGGTGATTGCGGTGCTCAGTCAGGTCGCCCAGAGATCCCAGCCAGTGCGGCAGATACTCAGTTGGGATGTGGCCAGAGGTTGGTCTGACTCAGGGGCAGATAAGGGGGCAATGATGGGGGCACTACAACGCATCCGGCAGTCTCCAGGGCAGGAGGCAACTTTATTTTTGTTAAAAGACCCCCATCCCTTTTTAGGAGCAGCTGTCACAGAGCGATCGGCGCCAATTGTGCGAGAACTCAAGAACCTCTCCCAGGATTTGCGGGGCAGTCGTAAAACACTGATCTTTTTAGGGCCGGTGTTACAACTCCCCTCTGAGCTGATGGATAGTGTCACTGTGGTCGATTTTCCCTTACCGAATACCGCAGAAATTACGGCTTTGATTAGCCAGATGGTGGTGCCGACTCAACTAAAGTTAGAGGGGCTAGCTAGGGAGCAATTGGTCAAGGCTTGCCAGGGGCTGAGTCAAGCTAGAATTCGCTGGGTGTTGGCTAGGGCCTTAGCGGCTAAACAGCAGGTGGATGAAACGGATATTGAAAATGTGCTAGTGGAGAAAAAACAGGTAATTCGCCAGACGGGTATTCTTGAGTTTTTTAACACCCGTGAATCGCTGAAACAGGTGGGAGGATTGGAGAATTTGAAGCAGTGGGTGCGCACTCGACAGGATGCATTTACAGAAGAGGCGCGCAGCTACGGCATTCCAAACCCTAAAGGGGTTTTACTGGTAGGCATTCAGGGCACGGGAAAATCCCTTTCGGCGAAGACGATCGCCTATGAATGGCGGCTGCCCCTGCTGCGACTTGATACAGGCCGACTATTTGGCGGTATTGTCGGTGAGAGCGAGAGTCGAGTGCGGCAGATGATTCAAATTGCTGAGGCGATCGCCCCCTGTGTGTTGTGGATTGATGAAATCGACAAAGCCTTTGGCAACATGACAACCGGGTCAGATAGTGATGCGGGCACCAGTCGCCGGGTGTTTGGTGCGCTAATCACCTGGATGCAGGAAAAAACAAGCGCTGTGTTCATTGTGGCAACGGCCAATAACGTCCGCATTCTGCCGGCTGAGCTGTTGCGCAAAGGCCGCTTTGATGAAATCTTTTTTCTCAACCTACCGACCGAGCAAGAGCGCAAAGATATCTTTCGAGTGCACTTACAACGGTTGCGCCCTAACCGGTTGCGCGAATTTGATATTCCCCTGCTGGCCAGGCAAACGAAGGAGTTTAGCGGTGCTGAAATTGAGCAGGTGATTATCGATGGCATGCATCGCGCCTTTAGCCAAAGGTTCAATCAGCAGCGGCGAGACTTTTCGACAGAAGACATTCTCCTGGCGATTGAAGAAACCGTCCCCCTAGCGGCGATCGCCCATGAACAAATCGAGAGTCTCAAAGGTTGGGCTGCCGAAGCTGGAGCACGCAGTGCCTCGGAAGATTTTTTGTTAGCAGAAGAACTGAAACAAATTATCCAGCGTCGGAATGTTGAGTAGGAGCTGGGTGATGGCATGACTGGCCATTGATCGCAAGCACGCAGCACAGCATCAAACATTTCCCCAACGAGAAGTGCCCGCATCCCCCTTGCTTGAATGTCGGGTAGGTGGCTAATTTGAAACGGGTTATTGTTTCCCAAGGCTAACCTTCAGGGCTAGACCTGGAGCTGGTTTATCGCTGCCGCTATCAAAAATCTGGCCACAGTAAGTCAAACAACCTACCCAGCATGGGCAGTTGCGCCCTAGGTTTTATCCGCAGCTTGTTGACTAAAGCGATAGTTTCAGCCTACATCCGTCGTAGCACCTGCTGCACTAGGGCGATTGCCATGGGCACATGGTCGGCCACCCACACTTGGTCAGGCGCAAGGGATTGAAAAAAGGCCTGCGCGGTTGGGGGCACCTGAAGCAAAATCACAGGCCGCTTAACTTTAATCGCCAGCGCAATCTCGGAAACGGTACCAGCCCCTACACCACAGGCAATCACCCCATCGCTGGTCAAGACGTTAATCACGTTGCGGGCATTCCCCATCCCCGTCAAGATAGGAATATCTACCGCTGCCGATAGCCCCTCCCTGTCGCTTTGAGGCAAGATGCCAATGGTTAACCCGCCCTGGCTTTTGGCCCCGCGGCTGGCTGCATCCATGACTCCCTGGTTGCGCCCACCTGTGAGTAAAATCCAACCGGCGATCGCGATCGCCTGCCCGAGTTCATAGGCAACTTTTCGCTCTGTAGATGTGGCCTGCTCCCCCGGCCCCATCACACCAATAATGGGCGATCGCGCCATTCTACCCTCTCCTATTCTTTACAAAAGTATACGAAAATGAGAAAAGAGATCGTCGTCTCGAACGGAACGGTTTCTTGCTCACTTGCTCTGGATCTCTTGCCATACCGCCATGCCTGAAAATCGTATTCTCATCTGGTACCGCAATGACCTGCGTCTGCATGACCACGAGCCGCTGCACCAGGCGCTCAAGCAATCGGCTCAGGTGATACCACTCTACTGCTTTGACCCGCGACAGTTTGGTAAAACTCGGTTTGGCTTTCCTAAAACGGGGGCGTTTCGGGCGCAGTTTCTTCGGGAAAGTGTAGCGGCTCTGCGAACCGCTTTGCGATCGCGGGGGAGTGAGTTGCTGGTGCGGCAAGGCCGGCCTGAAGTCATCATTCCAGAGCTGGTGCAACAGTGGGAGATCAAGGCTGTTTACTATCAGCGGGAAGTAACAGCGGAAGAGTTAGCCGTCGAGCACGCTTTGACCAAGGAATTGCAGACACTCGCCGTTCCCCTGAAGGGCTTTTGGGGCCACACGCTTTACCATCCCGATGACCTCCCTTTTCGGCTATCCCAATTGCCAGAGCTATTTACGCACTTTCGCAAACAGGTAGAAAAAGGGGTGACGGTGAATCCAGCTTTACCGGCTCCTCAACATCTGCGATCGCTGCCAGAAGGGTTAGACCCCGGAGAAATTCCAGCGATCGCCAGTTGGGGCCTGACGCTTCCCCCCAGTGATCAGCGGGCGGTGCTGGTATTTAAGGGCGGTGAGGCTGCTGGGATGGAGCGGTTACAGCAGTATTTTTGGCAGGGCGATCGCCTACGTTCCTATAAGGAAACCCGCAATGGCATGGTCGGAGCGGATTATTCCTCAAAATTTTCCCCTTGGCTGGCCCTGGGTTGCCTCTCGCCCCGCTATATTTACGAGCAGGTGCAAGAGTACGAGCAGCGCCGCACGCGCAATGATTCAACCTACTGGCTGGTGTTTGAGTTGCTCTGGCGCGACTACTTTCGCCTAATTTGCGCCAAACATGGGAATAAGGTTTTTCAACCGGCGGGGTTACAAGGTATCGAGATCCCCTGGAAGAAAGACTGGCCAAGATTTGAGCTGTGGCGCGAGGGGAGGACGGGCTTTCCTCTGGTGGATGCTAACATGCGAGAGTTGGCAGCGACTGGCTTTATGTCAAACCGAGGACGGCAAAACGTGGCCAGCTTTCTCACTAAAAATCTGGGCATTGATTGGCGGATGGGCGCGGAGTGGTTTGAGTCTGTCTTGATCGACTATGACGTTTGTAGTAACTACGGCAACTGGAACTATACTGCTGGCGTTGGCAACGATGCTCGCGGTTTCCGATTTTTCAATATTCTCAAACAAGCCCAGGATTATGACCCAAGGGGGGAGTATGTTGCCCTCTGGTTACCAGAGTTGCAGAGGATTCCGGCGGCGAAGCGCCATACTCCCTGGAAATTACAAGCGGTGGAGCAGCAACGTTTTGGTGTGCGCCTAGGGGTAGACTATCCTCTACCGATTGTGGATTTGTTTCAATCGGCTGAAGCCAATGAGCGGATTTACAATGGGGCGATCGCCCGGAAATAAGGTCTGCCGAGAAGTGTCCTTAGCCAGAAAAATAGCCTTCCCAGGTCTTTACCCACTGGGCAGCTTCTGGAGTATTTTCCAGGGGAAACATGGGTAAAAACTCCTTATCAGTCTCGGCCTGATAAGGCCCTTCCTTTAGCTCAAAGATCACTGTATCAGGGGCCAGTACCACCAGCGTATGAAAAGTCGCCTGTGACAGCTCAATCCCCCTTATTTCCCCCTGGGCGCTAATCCGTTCTGTATGGGTGACCTGCCCCCGTTCATCCATGACCAGCAGGCCTAGTGCGCCTTGCAAGGCCAAGAAAAATTCAAACCGGTTGACTCCTGCCACAGGGCAATGACGATGGGGTCGCACATAGGTACCCGGCTGCATCGCATTCAGAAAGCGCTGAACCCGCTCTTCGTGGGTATGAAAGTTATAGTTCTGGCGCAGTCGCGAACTGAGACGGGCCTGCTCTGTGACTTTGGCCAGAAGGTCACAGCTCAAACGTTGCAGCGGGGGGCTTGGAGTCGGGGCAGGGGTGACACTATCCATCGGTTTGCTCGAAGCCATCGCCGGTCGCTCAGAAGCAGTTTGTGCCCGCAGTGTCGCCTCCCAAATGGCAATAGCGCCAGCCAAGGGCTTACAGGGCAAGACCAAGGTGGCGATCGCCGGGTCACCGACGGTCAGCTCATAATTTTGATAGTAGCGGTTTTCTTGTCGCCGCACCTGGGTAATCTCTTCCCAGGGAATCAGCAACGGTGGAGTTTGAAAGCGTAACAATGGCAATGTGCTCAGGTACAAACCTTTGCTCGTTGCCGCCAGATTCAGCGTGCCATTGTACAGCAACTTCCCGACTTTGCCAGATTGCCAGGCCGCCAGATCGGCTGGAGGCTTATAGCTGGTGCGGTAGTACTTTGCTAAATTGCGCCAATCGTTATAAGCAGGCAATCGCAGCGTTTTTGCCAGGGCGATCGCCACAACCACCAAAACCACCAACGCAATCACTGCATCCATCAGCCAGCCTCAGCCTCAGGCTGAGCCGCTGGAGTGAGTGCAGCAGCCGTCTTCTCTCGATCAAGCTTAAGAACTAGCACCCCCAAGGGCGGTAGACATAAGTCGATAGAGTAGGGGCGAGAATGATAACTCCATTCATCCGTCCATTTACCACCCAGATTCCCCATATTGCTGCCTCCATAGTCCCGCGCATCACTGTTAAAGATCTCAGCGTAGAAACCCGCTTCCGGCGCGCCAATACGATAATGGGCATGGGGTTGGGGCGTAAAGTTACAGACCACAATCACAAAATTCTCCGGGTCTTTATCCCGCCGAATAAAAGAAACCACACTATGGCGATTGTCACTGCAATCAATCCACTCAAACCCCGCCTCTGAAAAATCCTGGGTGTAGAGGGCTGGCTCCCGTTGATAAAGGCGATTTAACTGCGCAAAAAAATGTCCTAACTTTTGGTGGGGTTCATATTGCAACAAATGCCACTCTAAGTCACTCCAAACATTCCATTCATTCCACTGGCCTAACTCCATGCTCATGAAGATAGTTTTCTTGCCAGGGTGAGTAAACATATAGGTAAACAAACAGCGCAGGTTGGCATACTTCTGCCATTCATCCCCCGGCATTTTGCCAATCATGGCACTCTTGCCATGCACCACCTCATCGTGGGAGAGCGCGAGCATAAAGTTTTCGCTGTGGTGGTACCACATACTAAACGTGACATTGTTCTGGTGAAACTGTCGGAACCAAGGATCCATGTGGAAATAGTCCAGCATGTCATGCATCCAACCCATATTCCACTTCAGGTTAAAGCCCAAGCCCCCCATGTAGGTGGGCCAGGAAACCATCGGCCAGGAAGTTGATTCTTCTGCAATTGAAAGAATCCCCGGAAAATAGCTAAAAATGACGTGATTGAGTTGCCGCAAAAAGTCTGCCGCCTCCAGATGCTCCCGCCCGCCATATTGATTGGCGACCCACTCCCCATCCTTGCGCAGGTAGTCGAGGTACAGCATCGAAGCCACCGCATCCACCCGAATTCCATCGATGTGGTACTTATCAAACCAGAAGAGGGCATTGGCAACTAAATAATTCCGTACCTCATTCCGCCCATAGTTGAAAACCAAGGTGCCCCATTCCTTGTGTTCGCCCTTACGGGAATCGCCATACTCATAGAGATGGGTGCCATCAAAAAAGATCAAACCGTGGCCATCTTTTGGAAAATGCCCCGGCACCCAATCCACAATCACCCCAATGCCGTTTTGATGGCATTGATCGACAAAGTACATAAAGTCGGTCGGAGTGCCAAACCGAGAAGTCACCGCATAATGACCAATCACCTGATAACCCCAAGAACCATCAAAGGGATGCTCCGCCACCGGAAGAAGCTCAATATGGGTAAAACCAAGTTTCTTCACATAAGGAATCAGCTTTTCTGCCAGCTCTCGATAGGTGAGAAAGCGAGCACCGGGCTTATACTCTGACACAATCACCACGGGTTCTTCGGTACCGTCGGGACGGCGAGCGGGTTCATCAGCAGAAGCATGTAACCAGGAACCTAAATGCACCTCATAGACGGAAATCGGCTGGGATAGAGGATCCGTATGGCGACGGGTTTCCATCCAGGCGGCGTCATTCCAGGTGTAGTTATCCAGGTTGGTGACAATCGACGCTGTCTTGGGGCGCACTTCTTGCTGAAACCCATAGGGGTCGGACTTTTCATAAATGTGGCCTTCCCAGTTTTTCACCTCGTACTTGTAATGCTCGCCATAATCTAAACCGGGAATAAACAATTCCCAGATACCGTTGCCAATTTTGCGCATTTGATGTTTGCGCCCATCCCAGTAGTTAAAGTCACCCAAAACTGAGACATTGCGGGCATTGGGTGCCCAAACAGCAAAATAAACCCCTCTGACACCGTCCACTTCAGTCACGTGGGCACCCAGTTTTTCATAGATGCGGTGATGATTGCCTTCCGCAAATAGATGAATATCGAAATCGGTCAGATAGGGGTTCCGGAACGCATAGGGATCGTAGATGACCCGCTCGTGTTCTCCTTCTTTTAACCGGAGTTGATAGTTATCAAGCTCGGGCACGTCTAAAATGCACTCAAAGAAGTGGGGATGGTGAACCGTTGCCATCGGGTACTCGGTGCGTGAGCTAGGGAGCACGATCCACATGGCATCGGCAGTTGGCTGATAGGCCCTTACAACCCAGGTTGGTTTGCCATCTTTTTCGATCTGATGGGGGCCCAATACCTCAAACGGATCTTGATGAAGGTTATAAACGATCCGCTCAACTTGCTCTTGGGTAAGGGTCATCGTCATGGAACTACCTGCCTATGCAATGCTTGTTGCTGTGAATTAGTGGATAAACTCTGTAAAGGAATGTTACCAGTCTATTGGAATAAACCGTAGCAAATGCGCCAAAATTTTGAAATAGAGGCGCTACTGTCTTGGTTGAGGTTGAAGGACGGCCAGTGGAGCTTTCTCTATGGGTTTGGGGGAGTTTAGCAAAGGTGCTGCCCCCTCAATGGGTTGTAGGGTCTTAGAAGGATGCCGTCTTCTGATGAAAATGCCCCAACTACGAAATAGTTGGGGCATCCTCTTTCTTAAGAATAAATCGAATTGGTTCGCGGGGCTGCAAAAATTATGAACCAGTGAAACCCTAGAAACGGCTTTGGCGTTTTGACTCGCGATCGCGTCTCCCGAGCAACACCCCTTGACTGAACTCATCCGACCGAGAGAAATCAGGCACTCCCTGTAAACGAAACCTCTGGAAACTTGGCCTGCGCTTCTGACATCGGGCGCTTGCGCCCTTCCTCTTGCCAATAGTTGATCACTTCGGTGGCTTTGTTGAGTAGCTCGACCCGATCAGCTTCTGAAATCCAGTGCTTTGCTTCAAGTTCTTGTTTGAGTTGCTCCCAGGCATCATTGCGGGGCCAAAAAAAATAAGATGTCAGAGGGCTGGTGCCTTTGCCGACAACCTGATCGACCGCCAGGGCAACGTTTTCCTCAAGCCAAAGCACCCTTAGGATGAATTTTGCCAACCCGACCTCCCGTACCGTCATCATAACAATCTAGTAAATTACAATCTACTATTCTACTTTAGATAACTGAGTGTGACAAAAAGAAAAACGTAGACGTGGCTAAATCTGCATAGGAACCACCCCATTGGCCTGTCCTCTGGCTCTCTCCTCGAGAAAGAGGGAACCGGATCACTCGCTTCCTGCGCCCAGAGGAAGAAGAGTATGGCTCTGACGGGTATTCAAGCAAGGGGGATGAGGGCAATTCATCCCGATGTGAGGATGTGAAGCAATGCCAAAACTCAGAACCTTAGAACTGAGGGGAAGTGGATGCGCGCATGCCACCTTTTTAGGCCCTCATTCTCCAGATCTTCTTCTCCCCGGTTGGGCGCAGGGGAGCCGAGCTATCTCAAAGTCCCTCTCCCAAATTGGGAGAGGAATTTAGGGTGAGGGCAAAAGTGACATGCACCCAAGTGGAGCAGGGTAAACGACAAGAGGAGAATCTGGCACAATCAGGGAAGATTGAACACTGAAGTGATGAGCATGAGCCGAGAATGCTGGGCGATCGCCCTGTTTGACATTGATGGGGTTGTGCGAGATGTAACCCATTCCTATCGGCGGGCGCTAGCTGATACGGTTGAGCACTTTACCCAGGGTGCCTATCGCCCCACTCAGCAAGACATTGATACACTCAAAGCGGAAGGATGCTGGAATAACGACTGGGAAGCCTCCCAGGAGTTGATTTATCGCTTCTTTGAGCGCCAGGGCCAGGTTCGTGCCAGCGTGGCGATCGCCTATCCCAATCTGGTGCATTTTTTTCAAGCGCGGTATCGGGGCGCCGATTTAGAAAATCCCGATAATTGGAACGGCTACATCTGCCAGGAACCGCTCCTGATGGCCGCCAGCTACTTGGAGGCGCTAGAACAGGCTGGCATCGGTTGGGGCTTTTTTAGCGGAGCTACCCGTGGCTCTGCCCGCTATGTGCTAGAACGGCGGCTGGGTCTGGCATCCCCGCCTCTGGTCGCAATGGAAGATGCCCCTGGTAAACCCGATCCGACCGGTTTATTTGCGGCCCTAGATCAGATTCACGCTGATGCCGCTTGCCCCGTGCTCTATGCCGGTGATACGGTCGCCGATATTCACACAGTCAACCATGCCCGTGCCCTTCAGCCCCAGCGGATCTGGGTAGCCGTCGGTGTACTGCCCCCCCATGTCCAACAGGCGGAGCCTCTGTCCCAGTCCTATGCCGCAAAGTTGGAACAGGCTGGTGCGCGCATCGTCTTAAACAATGTGCAAGACTTAACGGCTGCTCTCATCCAGTCCCTGCTGCAATCCTGATTTTGCGTTCTTTTCCCACAACTTCTCCACTTCTCAATCTGGCCCTACGGGCGATCGCTTCGTTCGATTCTTTGCTAGGGTCAGAGAGACTGACTATCACTTAAGGGTTGGCTACCACCAATGTTGAAACCAGGGTTGCCGATGCAACGCTTGCAAACCACTCCAAGCAACCGATTTCCTACACGAGTCCTCCTGGGGGTTTGTGTTTTGCTAGCCGGGCTATCGGCCTGCGCCAGACCCGAACGGGCCGCCCAAAAAATTGAGGAAGATCGCAAGCAAGTGGCGCAGTTTGACAGTAACCTTACCTTTCAGGCTGTGACGCTAGAAGAATTTGATCAGCAGGGACGGCTGTGGTGGCGGGTCAATGCCAAACAGGCCCGTTATAGCCGGGACAGTAAGCTAGCCGATATCCAGGCCCCCAGTGGCGAACTCTTTCAAGATGGCAAAGCCATTCTCAAAGTTAGCGCCCAGAAAGGCGAAATTCGCCAGGATGGCAAAGCCATTCTCCTAAAGGGGAATATTAAGGCAATTGATCTGCGCGACGGACTCGAGCTAACGGGCGATGAGATGGAGTGGCAGCCCGAAAAAGATACCCTTGTGGTCAAAAACAGTCTAGCGGGCAAACATCCCAAAATGACAATGAAAGCCAAAGAGGGGCGGTTTTTGACCCGGGCACGCCAGATCGACCTGAGCGGAGATGTTACCGCTACCGCTATTCAAGAAAACATACAATTTCAGGGCCAAAAAATCAGTTGGCAGATTCCGGCAGAGCAGGTGTTGAGCAATCAACCCATTACCTTTGTGAGAACTCAGGGCAATGTTGTGGATCGTGCCCAGGCCAATCGCGGCAGTGCCGATCTAAAAGCCAGAACCGCTACACTTCAGCAAGAGGCAAAAATCACCCTGGGAGAGCAAGGTCTACAGGTGATGAGCACCGCCCTCACCTGGGATTTGAGAGAGCAGGTAATCCGTTCTAGCAACAATGGCATCCAGATTGTTAACCCTGCCCAGCAGCTAACGATAACAGCTTCGCAGGGAGTCCTCAATCTCAAAACCAATATGGCTGACCTAACAAGTTCTGTTAGGGGGGTCAGTGGTCAAAATCAAGCTCAAATTAGGGCTGATCGCCTGGTTTGGAATCTGGTTACTGAACAATTTGAAGCAACGGGTAATGTCGCCTATGCCCAAGTTAGCCCACCGATGAATCTAACTGGCCCTAAGGCGGTGGGTGGCCTGCGGGATCAAATGGTAGTGGTGAGCGGCGGGCGAGTGGAAACAAGCTTTATTCCCTAGGAAATAAAGCTTGATAGCAAGACGAACTTCGGTTGGGATAGGTGTAAGGGGAGAACCCCGGCCAGAGACAAAGTCCTCATTTCCCGCGCGCTGATGACTAAATCGCGGCGATGGGGGCAAAACCTGACTCTGCCGGTTACGGCAGGCTCCTGTGGGGTTCAGTCCACCCAGATGGATGGAGAGGCTGAATCAGGTTGATAACCCCCTACGCCATGGCTTCTCCAGTAAATACCTTGGTGGCAGGGCCTGTCATATAAACATGGTTGTCGCTAGCCGACCACTGAATCTGTAGGTTTCCACCCGGCAGCTCGACCGTCGCGGCGCGATCGCACCGCCCATTGACGACTCCAGCCACTAAAGCGGCACAAGCCCCAGTGCCACAGGCTAGCGTCATTCCAGCCCCGCGCTCCCAAACTCGCATTTTCAGGTAATCGGGCCGCACCACCTGAATAAACTCTACATTGATGCGCTTTGGAAAGGAGGAGTGATGCTCAAACTGAGGGCCGAGACTTTCTAGAGGAATGGCTGCAACATCCTCAACAAAGGTAATACAGTGGGGATTGCCCATACTGACACCAGTGACAAACCAGGTTTGCCCAGCTACCTCTAGAGGTTGGTTCATCACTTTTTGATCGGCTTCTGCCAGGGTGGTTGGAATTTCGCCTGCCAGTAAGTGGGGCTGCCCCATATCGACGGTTACGAAACCATTAGGCTCCAGTTGGGGAGTCATGATTCCCCCTAGGGTGTAAATCTGGTAAGCACGGGGAGCGGTGTGCCCCTCTAAATCAGCGATAAACCTGGCCAGACACCGAATCCCGTTACCACACATCTCAGGTTCGGAGCCATCACTGTTGTAGATGCGCATGGTATAGTCGCTGCCCGCTTGCCCTGGCAAGGCAAAGATCACTCCATCTGCCCCAATGCCAAAATGGCGATCGCACCACTGTACTGCCTGCTCTGTAGTCAGACAGGGTTCTAAGCGGGTGCGATTATCGATCAAAATAAAGTCATTGCCTAATCCGTGATACTTCGTGAAAGAAATGGCCATAGGTTCTCTGCAAAATTTGTGCATCCATTCTCTCAGCTTAGGCAATAATGCGGTCGGATTGTGCCCCATTTTGACTGGCTGATGACCTCTCCCCCTTCTCCCCAAACGGCTGCACCCAAATCTCCCCGCAACCAGACGCTGAACCTGACCATGGCCGATCGCCTGCGACTCAGCGATCGCTTGCTGACCCAACTTCCGGCTCAGCCCCTCAACCAACCACCCCAGGGCACCATCTGGGGTAATTGCCAGAGTTGGATTTCCTGGCTGCCTTTGGCCTTTGTTGATTTGCTCATTCTGGATCCGCCCTATAACCTGAGCAAAACCTTTAATCACCAGCACTTTCCGCAACAGGCGATTAGTGACTACACCCAATGGCTGAAGCAACTGCTGCATCAACTCAAACCTCTGCTCAAACCAACGGCTTCTATCTATCTCTGTGGCGATTGGCTGACTTCGCTCTCAATTTATCAAGCGGCGGCGGCCCATTTTATTGTGCGTAACCGGATTACCTGGGAACGAGAAAAGGGGCGAGGCGCTAAAAGCAACTGGAAAAATGCCAGTGAGGATATCTGGTTTTGCACCGTCTCTAATACCTATACCTTTAATGTGGAAGCGGTGAAATTGCGCCGCCGCGTTTTGGCTCCCTATCGCTTAGAAGACGGCTCTCCTAAAGATTGGCAGGCGACCCAGCAGGGCAACTTTCGCGATACCCACCCCTCTAACCTATGGACGGATATTACAGTTCCCTTTTGGTCGATGCCTGAAAATACCCCCCATCCCACTCAAAAAAGCGAGAAGCTAATGGCGCGGCTAATGTTGGCCAGCAGCCGGCCAGGGGATTGGGTGTTTGACCCCTTTTTAGGAAGTGGCACTACTTCAGTAGTGGCCAAAAAGCTCGGACGGCGCTACCTGGGCATTGAGCAGGATGAGGAATATTGCCTGCTAGCAGAGCGACGGCTGGAGCTAGCGGAGCGCGATCGCGCGATTCAAGGCTATGTGGACGGGGTCTTTTGGGAACGCAATACCTGGCAGCGTCAGCGGCTTAGCACTCCCCACTAGACCAAAGGCACAGATTCACTCTCAGGCTTACCCCTGGGCACATGTATCACTTTTGCCCTCACCCGAAACCCTGCTCTCAATTTGGGAGAAGGGCTAGGGTAAGAGGGCCTGCAAAGGTAAAGGTTCTCTTACCCCTGAGCAACCGAGAGGGCATGAGTCTTCTGCCGCCGGTCAAACAAAACGCGGGGTCTAAACAAAACTTGTAATAACAACCAGAGCGAATACCATTCGCTGGGCGCTCTCCGCCGTTTCCACTGTCCCGGACGGCAAAATAGCATTTCCACTAGCGATCGCTGCTGTTCTAGCGTCAACCCTTCAAATTGCACGCGCACCGTTGGGAATTCGCCATTCAGCCCCGTTGCCATGGCCAGACCACGGAGATGCAAACCCTCTTCCAAAATTTCTACATCAACGGGCAGCACCTCGCCCGGAGCTAAAACCGGAAACCCCCCTTGGGTCAAGACAACCTCAGCCCCCCCCTCTGATAGCATCGTGGTATTTCCCCAAAAGCCTGATTGAGTCCGTTGGGAGCAAGGCAAAAACGAGACCAGCCGCCGACTGGGTGGGCTAGCGACCAGCGGTTGACAACGACCGGGTTCACGCTCAGCTCGAAAAGAAACCCCAGTTTCTGAGGAAAAAGAACACCCCTCTGTTCTAGCAGCGTTTATCTGGAGAGGGGGTTCCCCTTGTCTGATCGGAGCAGATAACCGCAATTGCACGGTGCGTCGCAAATCAAGCCATTCATAGGGATCGGGCTTGGGGGCATCGATCAAAATCAGCAGGGCGATCGCAATCACTATCAAGTTGTAGGCACTCCAAAACCAGCCTAACCCCAGCCCGATTGCCGGTGTTGCGGCTTCAAGGTGGCGCTGCTCCCAGCCAGATAAGAGACATAGCCCCAGGTTACGCCAGAGGCTAATGGCCGTCAGGATAAACAGAACAATCAGGGGAGCGGCTAAACCCCAATTAAAGCGGTAGCGATCGCTGACCGTACCCTTAGGGGTAACCTTAAACCCTTTCGCAAAGGGCTGAAACATCAGCTGTAAAACCGTCAGTGCCAGGGGAAACGCCAAAACCAGAGAGTAAATGTCAGACAACAATGCCGAACGCGAGCGGTGATTGAGCCAGCTAAACACCGACAACTGCACAATGTAATAGGGCAAAAAGAAGAACACCAGTTCATCCAGCCCCGCCCGCAGCGGAATCACTCCCAAGAAAGAATAAGCCAAGGGCATGAGCAGATAGCCAACCCGCGAGAAACTGGTAAACCAATGCAGTAACCCCTCCAAATGGGCTAACCGTTGCAGAATGCTGAGACCAGGAATAGTGAGGGGATTCGACTGGATAAAAAAAGCCTGAAGGGTACCCCGTGCCCAACGCAACCGTTGAGTGGCGTGGGCCGCCATGTTTTCTGCCGCCAAGCCAGCACTTAATTTCTCATCCAGGTAAACCAGCTTATACCCCTTTGCCGAAATCCGAATGCCGGTAAAGTAATCTTCGCTGAGGGAGTCTGTGACAAATCCACCCACCGCTTCTAAGGCCGTGCGTCGCACCACAAAAGACGTGCCCGAGCAAATAACACTACCCGCGCCATCTCGAATTGGCTGAATCTGCCGGTAGAAGACTTCTTCTTCGGGGGGGAGCACATCCTCAAGCCCCAGATTGCGGGCGATCGGATCGGCGTTGTAAAAGCTCTGGGGCGTTTGCACCAATGCCACACTAGCATCCTGGAAAAAGCCCACAGTGCGGGTCAAAAAGTTGCGCGTAGGAATAAAATCGGCATCAAAAACCACCACTAGCTCCCCTTCGGTAAGGCTAAGAGCATGGTTGAGATTGCCCGCCTTAGCAAAGCGGTTATCACCACGGGTAATGTAGTGACAGCCCAGCATCTTTGCCAGTTCCCGGACTTCAGAACGGCGCGTATCGTCGAGTAAGTAAATGCGCTTATGCTCGTACTCTAAAGCTTGGCAACCAATGACTGTGCGTCGCAGAATAAAGACGGGCTCGTCATAGGTGGGGATTAAAATATCAACAGTCGGCGTATAACGTCCCTCGATGACCGCGGTGGCATTGCAGTCCGCTTCCTGTCGTCGGTCGCGCATCCGCACCATTAGAAAGAGCTGAATTGTGCTGCTAGAGAGCATCAGCATTTCTAGAAAAAACAAGAGCAGGCTAAAGAGGCCATTTTTGGGATCAGACAGATTCAGGGTCGAGAGCGATCGCCAGAGCAAGTACCGCAGCGTCAAAAACAACAAAATGCCCACCACCAGTACCCGTGACCAAGGGCGAGGAACGGGTGATAGGTGCATAACGAATCCGGCGACTGCCAATAACCCGACGGCTGGTAGCAGGAGAACATGGCCAGCCGCCATCGGTGCCGTCAGCCAAGAGGGCGGCTGACTTTGCAGCCAGTTGAGTTGCTGAAAGATAGTACTAATCGTGCCTTCTCCCACAAACCAGGCGATACTAATCGCCCCTGCAAGCAGAAAAATACCCAACATTACCAGGGTGGCAAGTTGGGGACGATACAGTCGTAGCTTACTGTGGCGCAATCGATAACTCATCTGCGAAACGGCCATCGGTTTCACCCTCTACTGCTGCATAAGTTACGTTTCGCAACCTAGTTTGGATGTTGCTACACATTGGTTCAGTTGGGGCAGTCATTCACGACGGTTTGATAGGAGAGGGCAACCACATCAACTTTCCGCCAGCCATTGCCTAAATTTCTAACAGGGCCAGGCTCATACTTAACAAGGCGTTACATTAAATAGTGTAGATTTTCTCTGAGATTCAGAAATCTACACTGGGACAGGTTTGCAACTGTATTAAAAAATTTCCCAAGCAGGGGTTATAGAAGGAAAGCGCGAAGAGGGGGAGTCTTGTGTTCTCTGTACCTCTGGGGGCAGGTTTCAGGTGATAGAACCTTGTTGTCTAGTGAATTGTTTCGCTCGACTGTACCCGGGTTTTGGGGTTCACCAGGGCATTTAAGCCCTCACCCAGCATTGACAAGCCAACAATCATCAGGGTCATGGCTAGGCCAGGAAAAAGCGTTGTCCACCAGATGCCGCCCGTTGATAACCCGTCTAGCGCCTGGCGCAGATCGGCCCCCCATTCGGGTACCTCTTCGGGCAGCCCCAACCCCAAAAAGCCTAAGCCGCCCAAGGTGGCGATCGCATCGGCAGCATTGAGGCTCAAAATCACTGGCACACTCTGCACCACATTGAGAAACAGGTAACGCGACAACACTTGCCAAGTCGAAGCGCCCATAGCCTGAGCCGCCTCAACATATAGTTCATTCTTAATGCTGGTGGTTTGATTACGCACAATCCGAAAATACTGGGGCACATAGGAAATACTCAGGGCGATCGCCGCATTCACCACGCCCCGCCCCACAACAAAGGCTAGAGTAATGGAGAGCAACAGTCCTGGCAGGGTATAAATCGTATCCATCAAAAACAGCAAAGCCCGATCCAGCTTGCCGCCCAAGTAGCCACTCACCATTCCCAAAGGCACCCCAATCACCAGACTCAGCAAGGTAGATAAAACCACTACCTTTAAGGCGACCTGGCTACCAAACAACGTGCGGGAGAAAACGTCATAGCCGAGGCGGGTAGTCCCAAACCAATGCTGCCAGGAAGGAGGCATATGGGGCGGATTGTTGAGAAACTCGGTTGGATCTTGCAGAACCCCCACCACTTGCAACACTGGCGATAGAAAGGCCAACGCAACAAATGCCAGCGTGATGACAAACCCAATCTGTGTCAGTTGCAGAGATAAGTCCCGATAGCGGGCCAATGACCAAAACCGGATGACAGATAAACGCAAAGGCATGGTAAACACTGGTGGTTTGTAGCATGACTGGGGGTTGGGGCCGAGTCAATTCCATTTAGCTTATTACAAGTTGGGAGCGTTTGAGATCAGCGCGCACTCAACTCTCCCAAAGCTGGGTATTAGCTCGCTTCTGGCACTTTGATGATAAGAAACTTGGGGTGACAAAATTCCGTCGCTGAAGTGTTAGCTGCATCGGCTCAACACCAGGTGCGGCGGCATTCATACTTTTGGCATTGCCGAACGAAGGGATGAGTTGCCTGCATCTCCTAATGCCCGTCAGAGCTGTTCTCTTCTCGCAAATGGGTGAAGGGGAACCGAATACAAAGGTTCTCTTCCTGCCTGAGAGAGGGCTTTAGGGGAAGGGTTACGAAATTGGGAGGCACGCTTCAAGCAGTATGGCATCCAAATCCAGATTCTGAGTGTTTAATTTGAAAGAGTCTTGGCTCCCTGGCGGCTGCGAGTGATTATGAGGTTTCTAGAATGCAGTGGTTTACTGGGCGATCGCCCTATTTTTTCCCAAAGCAGTTTGTTTCGGGATTGTTTTTAGCCACACTAATTCTGGCGTTGACCGGGCAATGGTTTATCCCCGCTTTGGGCCAAACTCGCTCTGTTGAGGAGCCAAATCATTGGGCCAGTGCCTGCATCACAGGGCTACAGGAATTTGGCATTGTTAATGGCTACCCCGATGGCCGTTTTCGCCCCGATGCGCCTGTCACTCGGGCTGAGTTTGCGGTGATGGTGGATGCCTTTACCCAGGTATTGCCCCGTCAGCGACCCGGGGTAACCTTTACCAGCTTGCGCCCAGCCATTCAATTTCGGGATGTGCCGCGCACCCATTGGGCCTATCGCGCTGTACAAAATGCTTATCAGATGGGCTTTTTGAGTGGCTATCCGGGTAACCAGTTTCAACCGCAGCAGGCAATTTCGCGGGTGCAGGCCCTGGGAGCGATCGCTGGGGGGATGGGTTACCCAAATCGTCAGCCCGTTGACTCCTTACTCCAGTCTGCCTTCACAGATGCAAAGGCGATTCCAAGCTATGCCAGAGGGGCGATCGCGGCTGGGTTAGAAAACCGGCTGGTGGTGGCCTATCCCAATCCACAGCAGCTCAACCCCAACCGGGCAGCCACCCGGGGCGAAATTGCTGCTTTCTTTTGTCAAATTTTGCTTCCCAATGTCATCCCTAACCAATACATTGCCAGCCTTGCAACGGCTCCCCCTCAGAATCCAAATAGCTCCGGCGAAATTCGCGGGGTGTGGCTCACAAATATTGATAGCGAAGTGTTATTTGACCGGGATAGATTGTGCCAGGCGATCGCAGACTTAGCCCAGCTCGGTTTTAATAGCCTCTACCCCACCGTTTGGAATTGGGGCTATACCCTCTACCCCAGTCGCGTCGCCCGCAACGTCACCGGCTTTGACCGAGACCCCCGACCAGAGGCCAAAGGCCTACGGGGAAGAGACATACTGGCAGAAATGGTGAGCGCCGGGCACCAGCATCAGCAGGCGGTGATTCCCTGGTTTGAGTTTGGCTTTATGGCCCCCGCCGACTCAGAGTTAGCCCAACGCCGCCCCCAATGGCTGACCCAACGACAAGATGGCACTACAGTTTGGATGGAGGGGATCTATCCCCGTGTCTGGCTTAACCCCTTCCATCCTGAAGTGCAGCAGTTTATTCAAGATTTAGTGCTGGAAATTGTTACCCGCTACGACGTGGATGGGATTCAACTAGATGATCACTTTGGTTTGCCCAATGACTTTGGCTACGACCCTTACACCTTAAATCTTTACCAGCAAGAAAATCCGGGACAGCCCCGTCCGGCCCCAACTGACCCCAACTGGGTGCGTTGGCGTGCCAATAAGATCACCGGATTGATGCGTCAGCTATTTGCTGCGGTAAAAGCCCAGAAGCGCCAGGTGCTAGTGGCACTTTCCCCCAACCCCTATGAATTTGCCTACAATGCCCATCTGCAAGATTGGCTGACCTGGGAGCGGGAGGGCTTGATTGAAGAATTGATTGTGCAAATTTACCGGAGCGATCGCCAACGGTTTATCGAAGAATTGGCACAACCTTCTCTGCGAGATGCACTCACTCATATCCCCACTGCCGTTGGCATTCTCACTGGTTTAAAGGACCGGCCAGTACCCTTTCGCCAAGTGCAGGAACAGGTACAGTTGGTGCGCGATCGCGGCTACTCTGGGGTTTCTTTCTTTTTCTATGAAACCCTCTGGAACCTGACAAACGAACCAAAAGCTCAGCGCCGGGCGGCTCTGCAAGCTCTGTTTGCCACTCCAACTCACCGCCCCACAATTCTGCCAGAAAAGGGATGAAGCAGCTCACAGGCTAGTCAAGGTATGCCAGATTTTCAGTGACGCCTCAGCCTGCCTACCTTGTGGGACACAATCGACACCCTAAATGCTCTCCCAAGCTTAGGAGAGGGGCTTCGATCTGACTCCCCTGCCCCCCTCAAGGGAAAAGGGGCATAGCTTTGGCAGGCAGGCAAGCAAGGGGGGTGTGAGAATAGCTGAGGCGAATCCAGAAATTTCTGCAATTTCTGCCTTGCTGTACTAGGTCTTTTCGATGGCACTGCTTATATTGCTTGGCTCATCACCTGGCTCAGCCGCTGCGCCGGTCGTTAAGGCATCGAGCCGGTTAGCAATGCCTTGACCGTGGCTTGATATACAGATTTGTTGAGGCATCCCAATTTGGATTTGGCATTCATCAAAGGCAATTTTGACGCGACGGCGCAACTCCCTGGCCACCTTCCACTGTTGCAGGGGGATGGTCTTAATCCAGACCCGGATCAGCAAACCGTGGTGGTGAATGCCATCTACCCCTAAAACGTCTGGCTGTTCCAAAATTAGAGGTCGCCATTTGGGGTCGCGGTAGAGATTGGCAGTCAGGTCGTGCAAGACTTTGAGGGCCTTGTCCACATCGGTGGCATAGGCAACTTCGACGGCAAAGTCAATTCGCGACCAATTGCGCGTTAGGTTTTCTACCTGAGTAATCTGGCTATTGGGGATTGTAATCAGGCGTCCTTCGGCATTCCGAAGCTGCGTAATGCGAAGATTGATGGTTTCAACGGCTCCAGCCGCTCCGGCAATTTGCACGACATCCCCCACGGCGTACTGGTCTTCCAGCAAAATCAAAAATCCATTCACCAAATCCTTAACGAGACTCTGGGCAGCAAAAGAAACCGCTAATGCAAAAATTGCCCCGATCGCCAATACCGACCCAGTCGATACACCCAGACTTTGTAGCACCCATAATGTGGCAAAGAGGTAGATCAAAGAAGCCTTAAGCCATTTGACGGCGCTTGTCACTGTTGAAATACGGCGATCGCGGTGGTTATCTGCCTGGGCAATCACCATTGTTGCCAAAAATTCGCCCTGTCGCCAGGCGGTTGTAAATCGGTCAATTAATAAATTGGCTACTCGGTCAATCAACCCTGCTAAAAACCAGGCCACCAAAATCAGAATCGGCGCATTGGTGAGATAGGAGTATCGCCGAGTCCAGGGGAAGAGGCGCAGTATTCCCCCAATCCCCAATAGCCAGACAAGGGCCATAAAGGAGTAAAAAAACCAGCGAAAGATCCCTACTAATTGCAAGCGTAACCTTAAGACAAATTGTTGCTTAGCCAAGGTTTCTGGAAGGCGGGGCCATTCCGTATTGTCAGCAGCCTCTGCAACGGCGGTCGCGGTCTGAATTTGCTCGGCGATCGCCGTTTGTTGACGGTCTAAAATCTGCTTACGCCAGCTCAAAAACTTTAGTAGCCCCAGCATCAACAAGGTTATCAGCCCAATTCGCAACCCAATCCAGAGAGCCTCCTGTACCTGTTGCTTGAGCGCATCGGGTTGGCGCATGGCCAAGGCCTGACGAAATTCACGCTCTAAAATCGTCTGCCAGCGATCAGCCACCTCCTGCTTCGTGGCGTAGTGATAGCGAGCATCTGCATCCGTCACAGTAATAATCGTTTCCGGTTGAGATAAATAGGCATCCATGACCAATAGCACCGGTTGCTCATTGATCATTTCCCGCGTCACTTTTACGGTCTCTGGGTCGAGCAAGGTGGAATAGGGACGTTGATTGGCTGGTTCCCGGTTTGGATCCACCGCAATCAGCCGTTGCAAATTGGCTTCAATATCCCGTGCTCTGACCTCAACGGGCACCAACGTATCTGGGTTCTCGCGATTGAGCACTGTCGGAGCGGCGATTTTGAAGATAGGGGAGCCATTAAAGTAGATTGGCGTTACTTCGATCTGGCCAATGCGCTCAACCCCAGAAGGTGGACTTTGTGTTCCTGGATTCGCTGGCAAAGAGAACTGGGCGATCGCTGGAGCATTTCCCAATAGCAGCGTCAAGCAGAAACCCGCAAGGAAACCCCCTAACTCTATCAACGCTGGATCTATCACCCGCTGGCAACTTCGCAACCAATCTCTGGATATCAGGACAGGGCGATCGGAAGCAAATTTGAATCGGTTGCAAATCAGCCGTTTCATAGACAAAGCAAACGTGTAACGTTGTTCCCTTGCACCATAACATCTGACCACCACCTCCTAGCGACCCTCAACCAACACCCAAGGAGAAACAACTCCCGGCGTTGCTTCACCAAGGGATGAATGGCCCTCCTCCCCTTTATTGAATGCCCGTCAGGGCTATACCCAGCTCTCATAGGGAGAACGGTGCTAGCGATTCAGTTCCCTCCCTACTTGGAAGAAGGCCAGAATGAGAGTGCATAGGGTGATTCAGATTCAGTACCGTCAATAACGGGCGGAGTCAGCCTGCATTCGCGCAGGTGCAAAGCCAGCTTAATCTAGGGGGAAGGCATTGCTGATATCTTCCATCTGACAAAAGCAGCAGAAACGTTAACAGTGCAGCTTGAAGCACCCCAGAGGGCAAGCTAACTCTCCGTTTACCCCTCGAATTTGAAAGCGGCTGGCCCAATTTTGCAAGATTCTACGAAGACAACAGTATCGACCCGACTCTTCCAGACAGGCCATTACGAGGTCGTCATTGTCTCCATTGCTGAGCAGCCCTTTGATTTCACCCCGACGCCGAGGGTAGAACCGGCCAACCTCTAGGCAGAGACTCTGATTACCCCCTGATCTGATTAGCCAACTCAGGGGATGAACGAGGGCACCACCAGAGCGATAAGATAGAGCTTGGTGATTTAACCTTGGGGCGCAGATAAGTGCTATCAACATTTAAGGCTGACTTTCAGATTGTCTTTGAACGGGATCCGGCGGCCCGCAATTGGGTGGAAGTGTTGCTCTGCTACCCAGGTCTGCATGCGCTCTGGCTGCATCGCTTTGCCCACTGGCTTTATGTGCTGGGTTTGCCGCTCATTCCTCGGTTGATTTCTCATCTCTCGCGACTACTCACTGGGATTGAGATTCACCCCGGTGCTCAAATTGGTGAAGGGGTGTTTATTGACCATGGGATGGGTGTGGTGATTGGGGAAACCGCCGTTGTTGGTAGCTATAGCCTGATTTATCAAGGCGTTACCCTGGGGGGTACGGGGAAGGAAAGCGGTAAGCGCCACCCCACCCTGGGAGAGAATGTGGTGGTAGGTGCGGGAGCTAAAGTCTTAGGCAATCTGCTGATTGGCAATAATGTGCGGATTGGGGCTGGCTCTGTTGTGTTGCGTGATGTCCCTTCTGATTGCACGGTAGTTGGTGTGCCGGGTCGGATTGTCTACCGCTCGGGTGAGCGGGTCGAACCGCTGGAGCATGGTCGTTTGCCTGATTCAGAGGCGCAAGTGATTCGGGCACTGGTCGATCGCATTGAGCAGTTAGAGCAACAGATGCAACAGTTGAAAGCCCAGCCTGCCCCGATGGAGCGTCGCGTGATGGCAGCGGCAGGCTTGTCGACCTCCAGCAGGGTTGACGGCTCTGAATCCCTCTTGCCTCAGAGCCATCGTCATTGCGATCTCAATAACAAGATTATCGAAGAATTTCTCGATGGCTCTGGTATTTAATCTTTTTCTTTATTGATAGCTATAGCCATCTGATTGAGGCCGGTCTTCTCCCTTATGGGCTTGGCCAGATGGCGATCGCATCGGTTCAGGGTGAAGTGCCAACAATGGCGCACTGCCCACTTTATAAGTAGGTAAGTAGGCCTGGATTTCACTCAGGGCTTGTCTGCAAGAAAGGGGCGCGCTAGAGGTTCGCCAATGAAGATGCCCTGACCGGGCTGGGCCACACTTTTCCAGTAGGCCTCGATCAAGGTGTTGCCTGCCAGGTAGTGGAACATGACGACCCCCGGATGGGGAAACTTTTGAAGAAAATTGCAAGGCTCGACAACGGCTCCATAACTGCCAGTGGCTCCGGCTTCCAGCCAGCGGAGGCTGCTCATTTGGGGACTGTTGGTGAGCATGCCTCCGGCAGAGGTCAGGTGGTCGGCGATCGCCCCCGGCAGATAACGATTGCGGTCAATTCCTTCAACCTGGCTTAGGCCCGTAAAGTAAAACATGACATCCGTCTGATTTTCCAAGCGATCAGCGGTCACGACCCGTAAATGAAATCGTTCTCCCAGTAACTGTAGCGTCATTGGGTAGAGGGCAGATCTCACATTTCTAGCAGCGTCAGAGGTTTGCATCAAGTAGGCGGTACCCTGGGGTGCGGTACCATCTGCACTGACTCCCCGATCAATTAGGGCTTTTGCCTGGTCAAAGGTGCGGGCGGCGATCGCCATCGTCGGACGGATCTGGAAGTCAGTATAAGGTTCTCGACTGATACTGTTAAAGTAGGGGCTGCTCCGGATGGGCTTACAGCCTTCGGCGCAATGACTTAGGTCAAACCCTAGAGTGAAGGCCGCCGTAATTGACATACAATCCACGCGATAGGGGGCTATCCAGGTCAGGGCAAACGCCTGGATGTGATCGCCTGCCTGGTTTTCAACCGCTTCTTTTAATTGCTGAAACGCTTCCGGAGACAGTACCGTTTGCCCCGTCGCAAATCGCACTGTGATCATGTTGCGAGGGGGAATCTGGCGTCGCTGCTGGTAATACTGGCCAATCTTGACACTGAGCGGGTCGGCTGCATTGACAATGACCCCCAGACGGGTTGAATTGACTCCTGGCTGAATTGCCTGGGAAGAAAATAGTTGCTGCGTTGTCTGAGCGCAGCCTTGGTTTCCTAACAGCGCCAGGCAAACAACCAGAAGTCGAAATTTGCAGCCTATCACAGCCAGAGAGTCAACTACATTTGAGGAAGACCGCGAGTTCTCACCCTCAGGCAGAACCCAAAAACAATCCAGGCGACAATCACCATCCAAACGAGCTGACAACGGAGAGAGAGGGATTCGAACCCTCGTTAGAGTTACCCCTAAACAGCATTTCCAGTGCTGCGCCTTCAACCACTCGGCCATCTCTCCAGGGTATTCATCGGAAGCGTCGCTCCCAGAAGTATTATGTTACCAGAAACACTGACTAGTTTAGGATAATCAAAAGCTGGCCTTTAAATTCATGACTGATTTGTATACCGTTCGGGTTCACGATCGCCAGACTGGCAACCGCTACCAAATTCAAGTTCCTGGTGACCGCTACATTCTTCACACCGCCGAAAACCAGGGAGCCAATCTGCCCTTTGCCTGCCGCAACGGGGCCTGTACGACCTGCGCGGTGAGAGTGTTGTCTGGACAGGTCTATCAACCGGAAGCAATGGGGCTTTCGCCCGATTTGCAAAAGCAAGGTTACGCCTTGCTCTGTGTCAGCTACGCCCGCTCTGACTTAGACGTTGAGACCCAGGATGAAGATGAGGTATACGAACTCCAATTTGGGCAATATTTTGGTAAAGGCCAGGTAAAGCGGGGTTTACCCCTAGATGAAGAGTAAACTTCAAGCCAGCTATTATTTGGAGCTGATCAGAGCGATTGTTCTCGGTCTGGTTCTGCTCTTACTGGGGTGTCAAGCGACCGTGCCCCCCTCTGGCCTGATCGTGCAGGTGATGCGGGTGCAGGATGGAGCCACGATTGAGGTGAGCCTGGGTGAAACGGCTTCAACAATTACAGAACAAGTTCGCCTAGAGGGTTTAGCGGCCCCTGGGTTAGCCCAAGCTCCCTGGGGAATTGAGGCGCAACAGGCCCTACAGCAGATGATCGGCGATCGCCCAGTGCTGTTAGAACTGGATCAGGAAGTGCGCGATCGTGACGGTCGTCGCCGTGCCTATCTCTGGCAGGGTGACACCCTCCTCAACGAAACACTCATTGCTGAAGGCTACGCCCTGTTTGCCCCCCAGCCCCCCAACAGCAAATACGATCAGCGTCTGGCCTACGCCCAGAACCGGGCGCGTACTCTGGGGTTGGGCATCTGGAACCCGCAAAATCCCCTCCGCGAGATCAAGGCAACCGACAACACCACCAATTCCCGGTAGGATAAACAGGAAAAATGAGTGTTACATCATCCATGCCCCTGCCCTCTCAACTGTCAACCACTGATCTGCAAATCTATCTGGATATTGCGACCGAAGCCGCCTTGGCTGGGGGCGCGATTCTCCAAACCTTTTTGGGGAAATTAGAAGATGTCCAGGAAAAAGGCCGCCCTGGTGACTTGGTGACCGAAGCCGATAAAGCTTCAGAAGCCGTCGTTTTGGCAACCCTGCAACGCCACCTGCCAGACCATGCCATTCTCTCAGAAGAGGCCGGCGCTAGCAGTGGCACGAGCAATCGCTTTCTTTGGGCCGTTGACCCCCTCGATGGCACCACCAACTATGCTCATCAGTATCCGGCCTACGCCGTTTCAATTGGGTTGCTGGTGGAGGGAGTTCCCCATGTGGGGGTTGTGTTTGATCCCGCCCGCCAGGAACTCTTTTGTGCTGCCAAGGGCCTGGGTGCGACTTGCAATCGTCGCCCGATTCGGGTTTCCACGACAAAAGAACTCGGTAAAAGCCTTTTAGTCACCGGGTTTGCCTACGATCGCCGCCAAACAACAGACAATAACTATGCCGAATTTTGTTATCTCACCCATCTCACCCAAGGCGTGCGTCGTAGTGGCTCAGCCGCCACCGACTTGGCCGCGGTTGCCTGTGGCCGACTCGACGGCTATTGGGAACGGGGCCTCTCACCTTGGGATATTACAGCAGGTATTGTACTTGTTGAAGAAGCGGGGGGGCTGGTCAGCACCTACGATGGCAGCCCGATTCAGGTCAATACTGGTCGGATTCTGGCAACAAATGGGGTGATCCATACCTCGCTCAGCCAGGCGTTAGAGGCGACTCCTCCCCTATCGATCTGGGCAGATTTAGAAGGGTTGAGTAAGCTAGGTTAGAGTGCAGGCATCAGTCCTCCTGATGGTTTTCTTGCCTAGCACCCAGATAAATCAGATCTGGCTCAGCTTGTGTCCCGCTATTTGGGACGCCTTTCAGCCATTTCAGGGCGGCACCCAGGTAAATCAGATCTGGCTCAGCTTGTATCCCAGCAGAAGCGCATTACACTATAGAGAACCATAATGGGTTAACGGACGCACCTATGTCTTTTCAGATTGAGCGCGGTTTATTTAGCCTAGAGTTTACGGATCACCATGCGATTTTGGGCGTTCCGGTAGATGCCGAGATTAAGGATATTCGCAAACGCTACCTTAAAATTGCTCGCCGACTCCACCCAGATGCCTTAGCAACGGAAACAGAGGCTGATAAGCAGCGGGCCAGCCAATATCTGGCAAAGCTGGTTAACCCTGCTTGGGAGCGCCTCTCCCAGGAAAAAGAGCGCAACGAGTACACCCTGTTGCTCAAGCTAAAGGGGCAGCAGGCCCTGCGACAGCAGGAGTCTATCGAGTTAGGTTCTAACCTAGCTAAGCAACTCTCGACCGCAAGCAACCCCGATCATTTTTATGTCACGTCCCTGAAGGATCTGGCGAATAAACAATATGAGCAGCTCGACCAAACTCTGGAAATTACCGCTCAAATCAGTGAGATGAATCTGGTTTATCTGATGCGAAAGGAAAGCTCCGGGGGCCTAAATTTGGGCGAAGGTCGTAAACAGGCAATTTACACCGGGGCTAACCTGCCTGATTCAACAGCAGGGTCGCCTTCTATGCCGCAGCCAAGCATGCAGCCGTCCAATCGGATGACTCCGCCGGCTCCTTCACCTCAGACTCGGCAGCAAATGCTGGTTGAGCAGTACTATCGGCGGGCACGCGCGCTATTTGACAAGGGGAACTATGCCCAGGCGATTTTAGAGCTACGAGATGCCCTTAAGGTAGATGCTACTAACGGTCGCTGCCATAGTTTAATGGGGATTATTTACCTGAAACAAAATCAGGGAACGATGGCAAAGATTCACTTTACTCAAGCGCTGAAGCACAACCCTCAGGATGAAGATGCGATCGCGGGTATGCAGCGGTTAGGTCAGGCGGCTTCACCTAAGGTTAATGCCCAAAGAGATGCCAGGGCAACCCCGGCGGCCCCCAAAAGCGCATCCAAAGCGGCTAAACCGGATGATAAAAAGGGCGGCGGCGGTCTGTTTGGCTTATTTGGGAAGAAAAAGTAATGGTCTATCAGTCTCCGATGGGAGCCAGGGACCTGCTCCCCTTGGATGTGGCTCAAAAACGTTGGATTGAAGAACGTCTCCAACAAGTTTTTCACCGTTGGGGCTACCACCGGATTATTACCTCTACCGTTGAGCGGCTGGATACGCTAATGGCTGGCGGGGCGATTCACCGAGAAACGGTGCTGAAGTTGCAAGAAGCCGATGACGATCTGGGGTTGCGCCCTGAGCTGACGGCTTCGATTGCGCGCGCAGCGGTGACCCGCATGGCCGGGGCAACCCATCCTCTCCGGCTTTATTACAATGCCAATGTCTTTCGCCGATCGCTAGCGGGTAACCCTAACAATCAACAGGAGTTTTACCAGGCCGGTGTAGAACTGCTTGGGGTTGGGGGATGCCTGGCCGATGCAGAGGTGTTGCTATTAATGGTTGATAGCCTGGCCAACTTGGAGTTGCAGCAATGGTCAATTTTGCTGGGTGAGGCCGGGTTAACACAGGCGCTATTAGCCAGCTTCCCAGAAGGCTTGCGGGAGCAGGTGCGTCAAGCGATCGCCCATTTAGATCGGTTAGCCCTCGAAGCGATGCCCCTGTCTCCAGAATTGCGCGATCGCGCCCTCCGCCTGTTTCATTTGCGGGGTAACCCTGGGGATGTGTTGGCCCAAGTCGCTGAATTTGGGCTAAACCCAGAGCAACAAACCATGGTTGCGAATCTCAAAGCCCTGATTGACCTGCTGCAAACAGCACCCGCCCTTCAGGAGAACCGCCTAACCCTGGATCTCAGCCTGGTGCAAACCATTGACTACTACACGGGGGTCGTCTTTGAAGTGGTTGCCCCCAGCCCGAGTGGTTTGGTGGTTCTAGGGCAGGGAGGTCGCTACGATCAACTGCTAGGGCTATATCATCCCCTAGGGCAAACCTACCCCGGGATTGGCTTTGCCTTGCAAATTGAGCAGTTACATCAGGTGTTACTTCCCACCGGCCAGCTTCCCCAACAAACGGCAGCAAGTGATTGGCTGGTGGTGGCAGACACAAGCGCAGCCTACCCCGCAGCAATTGCCTATGCTCGTACCCTGCGAGCCACCCCTCATCCGATTCGGGTCGAGTTAGATCTCGGGCAGCGAACCCACCCCGAAATTTACGACTATGCGAAACATCGACGCATTGCCCGGATTGCTTGGGTCAAAGCACCAGGAGATGTGGTCATTGAGACAGTACAGCCCTCGACGTGATCCCCGCGATCGCCACTTGCGCACCCGTCATTCTCTAACCGCTCACCGCCCAGATGGGTTCTCCCAGACTGCGCAATTTGGCCCCTGTCGCTGATCGACGCCTTTGCCCACAGGTCATTGCTACCGACTGAAGAGAGATGGGCACATTTAAAGTCGTGCAGAAGGAAAGCGGACGCCCTGTTTTTCATGGCAACAGCACATCCAAAAACCGACTCAGCGTTAGCGGTTAAGCACTGGGGTCTGTCCTCAGCCTTCTGACCAAAGCCGTCCATTACAACCATCAACCGAGACTGCAATGAAAGGAACAATGAGTTCTGTGAAGGCCTACTTGAGGTGTCTGATTGATCCAACCCTGGCCCCAACGGCTCTCAGAGTTGCTTTAGTGATCGGTACAATCCTTTTTATCATTAATCATGGAGCGGCATGTGTGCGACAGGAGATGACACGCGAACGTTGGGCCGCCGTGAGTTTAACCTATCTGATGCCGTACCTGGTCAATATCCACGGGCAATACGCTGTGCGATCGCGAAAATCAACAACTTTCGTGAACCCTCAAAAGCCGAGACAACTTTGACTAGCAGACTTGCTCCCCTTTGGCACCGTTTGCAGAGCCGCCTGCTCTGCGGCAGCGGCCAACCGAGAAGCCACCCTAGCCGCAAAGGGGCGCATCAAAGACCAAATCAGAGGCGACAACCAGCCCCGCAGGGTAACAGAGTAGGTCACACAGGTGCCGCAAAGGGTCGACTTCACTTGATAGGTAACCTGCTCCTCAAAACCAGGCATCACCAACACTCGAATACTGAGCAGTTCATTTGGGTTAACCCGCTCCACAAAAATGTGGATCGGAATGGGAATCAGCCGGGTCACAGCAGAGTAAATTAAGCCAGGCTTGGCGACCAGGCCCTTAGGAACATCAACGCTGGCCAGCAGAGGATGCCAGGAAACATCGGCCACATCTACGAGTTGCTTCCAAAGATCATCAACCGAGGCCGAACTGAGAGCTTCATAAGTTCGCGCGAGAGAATATTGCAACCGATGTTTTCTATTGTGAAAACACTGAGAACACCAATGAAACATCGAAACAACCTCTCGGACGAAAAAGAATAGAGACAATCCCAGGAAGAGTGATCGACACTACCTTTTTCTGGGATCACTTTATCGTATCCAAATTGACTGAAAAATTAAAACCTTCCGATTGAATAGGATGCACTAGTCCTTAGGTATAGCCGCAGCCACCTGATTCAGGACAGCGCGCAGGGTTGCCCCCTAGGCTAGGGAGCAACCCCACCCCCCCTTTACCCCCAAGGGTCTCAGCAACCCGGCGATCGCGATCCCATTTTGGCGTTTGGATGTGCGATTTTGGCCAGCAGAAGCCCTGCCGCGCCAAGCGTTTCATCGGATCTCTGCCACATTCTGTGTTGAAATCGCTATGAAATCGCACGACAAGGGCGATCGTTTAGAAAAATTTACGGTTGAGCAAACCAACCTTCATCGGCCTGAGCAGCGCCTTCCAAGAGGAGTCCGCCTTGACGGCTGTTCAGATAGACTCCAATTCGCGATAGGCTTAAAAAGCATCAAAAACGACTACAAGTTAAGTGTGACGACCTATGACTGCGTTTTCTGCGCCTGAAAAAACTTCTCAGCCCCTTCCTCCGAGTGATTCCCGCCAACGGGTGAGCCAATTTTTGAAATCTCTGCAAGACTCTATTTGCGAGGGCCTGGAAGCTTTGGATGGAGGCAGTCGCTTTCAAGAAGATACTTGGGAAAGAGCAGAAGGCGGTGGCGGGCGCTCGCGGGTACTACGTGAAGGCAACGTGTTGGAGCAAGGCGGCGTTAATTTTTCAGAAGTCTGGGGTCAAGATTTACCGCCCTCAATTTTGGTGCAGCGGCCAGAGGCGGCGGGGCACAGTTTTTATGCTACAGGTACCTCGCTGGTGCTGCATCCACGGAATCCCTACGTTCCGACCGTACACCTTAACTATCGCTATTTTGAGGCTGGCCCCGTCTGGTGGTTTGGTGGTGGTATTGACTTAACCCCCTACTATCCCTTCGAAGAAGATGCTGCTCACTTCCACCGAACGTTGAAGCAGACCTGCGATCGCCATCATCCAGAGTATTACCCCACCTTTAAGCTCTGGTGTGATGAATACTTCTACCTCAAACATCGCCAGGAAACCCGTGGAGTTGGTGGTATTTTCTTTGACTACCAGGATGCCCAGGGAATTCTCTACCCGATTGCGTATCCTGGCTCCCAAAGTGGCACACCTGCGGCGGAGCATAGCCAGCGGGTGGGGGCGATCGCTGATCGTACCTGGGAAGATCTTTTTGCCTTCGTGCAAGACTGTGGCCAGGCCTTTCTCCCCGCTTACACTCCCATTGTGGAGCGGCGTCGGGGGATGGAATATGGCGATCGCCAACGTCACTTCCAACTGTATCGGCGCGGACGCTATGTAGAGTTCAACCTCGTCTATGACCGGGGCACCATTTTTGGCTTGCAGACCAATGGCCGCACTGAGTCGATTCTGATGTCATTGCCGCCATTGGTGCGTTGGGAATATAACTATCAGCCAGAACCCGGTACTCCGGAAGCGGTTCTCTATGAAAAGTTCTTGAAGCCTCAAGATTGGGCCAATTGGCAGCCATAAAATTGAGAAGACTGGGCTACACTGAGCTGAAATGGGTTAAATCTCGATCAGTTGGCTACTTTTCTAAAAAATTGTCAATACTAGGCGAGGCAGTAGCTCGCTCAGCGGCAGTTTTGTTTGCTGATTGATTTGAGTTAATCCGATAGAGTGGCCTAGGTAGGAGCTAAAACCCATTTAGGCAGATTGCAGAAAAGTTCACAGGATCCTTACTTATCCTCATTTATTACTTATCCTTATTTATAGGATTCATGCTTTCTCTGCTGCTACCTTGACTGGGTAGAGCTGGCAACTTCGTGAAAGCTTTTGACTGGTTTCTTAGTGGGCTTTTTTGCTCCCGTCTCCTGGCAAAAGCTGCTTTCTAGATTCGCTTTTCGGTGGCTGCGCTATCAAGATCTCGATTAAGATTCTCCTAAGGATCCATACTAGCAAAGGCGAGGGTAAGCACTCCCAATGGAACAGAAATCAATTCACATGGAGCAGAAGACCCATACGACTCCTGATGGCACAACTGTGATTGTATTGACGCCTAATGGGCGTTTGGACATTACCACCGCCTGGCAATTTCGGTTGAAGCTGCAGGAGTGTATCTCAAAACTGAGTCGCCATGTGGTCGTTAATCTGGGGCAAGTCAACTTTATTGATAGCTCTGGCTTAACGTCCTTGGTTGCCGGCATGCGAGATGCGGATAAGGTACGGGGTAGTTTTCGTATTTGTAATGTGCACCCTGAGGCAAAACTGGTCTTTGAAGTCACTATGATGGATTCTGTGTTTGAAATTTTTGACACAGAAGCTGAAGCCCTAGAAGGGGTTCCTAGGGAAATTGCGAGTTAGGCTAAAGGCCTTTCTGCTAAGCGGGCAGGGCTGCTTCGCTTCCTTGGGGGCTAGGTAGACCCCGAGTGTCGCGATGCGACACTCAAAATGACAAACTTCAAGGTGAAACTGGCTCAGGGTATCGGCGTTGCAAGGTTCCTAAATTAGCGAGCCATTGCCGCCGTGGTGTACTAGATGGGGTAGGCTTGCACTTTGGTGTAGCGATAAGGCCCCATCATTGCTCCCCAGAGGAGTTGCCCTGTCTCTGGGTCAATGCCTCGGTCATAGCTGAGGAAGTGGGTTGGATAGGCTTCAAACCCTAGGATGACCTGGCGAATTTTGCTCTCATAGCTGAAAAAGCATTGGGCTTGAGGGGGCGGGGTCGCGATAAAACCAGTAGGATGGGCTAGGCTTCCCTGGGGTTGAATGTCTAAGGTGCAGCCCGGGAGGAGTTCCAGGTCATCGAGCGTTAGCTTTTCCAGGAGTGCCGGGTTTTGTCCAGCTCCTTTCACCGCTTGGGGATTGTGAAAGGCATAGTATTGCCCGCAAAGACTATCGGGCTGCTGGGGGGAATACTGCAAACGCAAAAGCCGCTGGCGATAGGGGTTGTCTGGCGTGTCGACATTGGCTTGCTCGGCAAATAGGGTAAGGCTGTCTGTGCGAAAGAACTGGGTGGGGCGGTGCCACAGTTTTAGGGGAACATACCAGACTGGCTCGGCGATAGCCTGGTCGCGATTATGAAACTCGCCAGCCAGATAGTAGGCCAGGGTTAAAAGAGGTGCAGGCAAAGTCATAGGCAGGAGAGTCAGGAATCCAAACTTGGCAAACGTCCCATCACAAGAGAAAATGAAGGATAGCTCAATTGCAACCGCATCACTGTGAACAACGTTCGTACTGTCTCTGATACTAAGCGTACCTTTTATACGCTCCACACGCGCCCGATTAATTCTATCTATCGCCGGGTCGTGGAAGAGCTGATGGTAGAGATGCATCTACTGTCAGTGAATGTTGATTTTCGTTATGACCCCTTTTATGCTCTGGGCGTTGTTACCTCATTTAACCGCTTTATGCAGGGTTATCGTCCGGAGAGCGATAAAGAGTCGATTTTTGATGCAATCTGTCGGGCCAATGAAGCCGACCCTCAGCAATATCGTCAGGCCGCAGAACGGTTATTGCATCTGGCCAAAAGCATGAGTCCGCAGGCGTTGATTAGCTGGCTGGGGCAGAAGCATTTTGTGCCAGAATTTACTGATTTGCAGGATGCGGTTCGGGCGATCGCGACGAATCCCAAATTTAAGTACAGTCGCTTGTTTGCCATTGGCCTGTTTAGCCTGTTGGAACTCTCTGATCCAGCGTTGGTTAAGGATGAGGCTCGTCGTACAGAGGCGCTCACCCAGATCTGCCAGGGTCTAAACTTACCCGAAGACAAGCTCAGTAAAGACCTAGAGCTTTACCTAAGTAATTTAGAGAAAATGGCCCAGGCCTTAATTGCCATGGAGGATGCGCTCAAAGCCGAACGCAAAAAGCGGGAAGAGCGGGAACAGGCGAAAGCGATCGCCCGTTCAACCAGCCAAACGGATACACCCGATGGCTTTAGTGCATAAATCCTTGAGCAGGAATTGGCGTTGAGAGCGGTCGGTTTAGAGCTGTTTGCCGCTCGATAGCCGCTTGATAAAGTGCACCATCTTTGCTAGAAACTCGCCCCAGCAGGAATTGAGTAATGCGTTATGACAGAGCCAGCCGGTTTCCGTACAGAGACAGACTCCATGGGAGATCGCCCCATTCCTTATCATGCTTACTATGGTATTCAAACCCTGCGGGCCACGGAAAATTTCCCGATTAGTGGGTTGCGCCCGTTACCGACTTATATCGATGCCTGTGTGCTCATCAAAAAGGCGACGGCGCTGACCAACGGTGAGTTAGGCTGCATTCCCCTAGAGATTAGTCAGGCCATTGTTGAGGCTGCCAACGAGGTGTTAGCCGGTCAGTTTCGGGATCAGTTTGTGGTGGATATTTACCAGGCAGGGGCGGGAACGTCTCATCACATGAATGTGAATGAGGTGCTGGCTAACCGCGCGTTGGAACTTCTGGGAGAGCCAAAGGGAAGTTACCACCGCATTAGCCCTAACGACCATGTTAATTATGGCCAATCGACCAATGATGTGATTCCGACCGCTATTCGGATTGGCGGTTTGCTCGCGCTGGAGCGCACCCTTTACCCGGCTCTGACAGGGGCGATCGCGGTTCTCAATGCCAAAGCTGATGAATTTCAAGACGTGATTCGTTCAGGGCGAACCCACCTGCAAGATGCGGTGCCTGTCCGGTTGGGAGAAAATTTTCGCGCCTGGGGACAAATTCTGACTGACCATCAGGGGCGCTTAAAATCTGCCGCTCAAGATTTAACCCTACTGGGCTTAGGTGGAAGCGCCGTCGGCACTGGGCTAAATACGCATCCTCGGTATCGAGAGCGGGTCGCTGAAGTGTTATCGGAACTGATTCAGCAACCCTTGCGTCCGGCACCTCACCTGATGGCGGCGATGCAGAGCATGGCTCCCTTTGTGGCGGTTTCTGGGGCATTGCGTAATCTCGCTCAGGATTTAGCGAAGATTTCCCATGACCTACGCCTGCTGGATTCTGGTCCTAAAACCGGCTTCAAGGAAATTTCGCTACCGCCCGTGCAGCCAGGCTCATCCATTATGCCGGGTAAGTACAATCCAGTCATGGCGGAAATGACTGCGATGGTCTGTTTTCAGGTGATGGGGTATGATGCGGCGATCGCGTTGGCGGCCCAGGCCGGCCAACTGGAGCTAAATGTGATGATGCCTTTGATAGCCTACGATTTAATCCATAGCATTGAGATTTTGGGTAATTGTTTGGCAGCTCTGACTAACCAGTGCCTCCAGGGCATTGTTGCCAACCGCGATCGCTGTCTTGCCTATGCCGAAGGCAGCCTAGCCCTGGTGACGGCACTTAACCCCCACATTGGCTACCTCAATGCCGCAGCCGTTGCTAAAGAATCCCTCGAGACAGGGAAGTCTCTAAGGGAGCTTGTCTTAGAAAAGGGACTGCTGACCGCCGAGCAATTAGCCAACGTGCTGAATTTGGAACAGATGAGCCAGCTTCCTAAAAATTAGTTCCTAAGGATCAAATGTTCCTAAAGATCAAATAAAGAGCAAAAAGTGGCAATCGATCAACCAGTGCCTTGCTTCATCGCATTAAGCAATGAGGTCAGAGCCGCATCTTCGGATTGGTTGACTTTGTGATCAAGCATGGCAATGCTGACGGCCTTTGGTAGGGCGATCGCCGCCACATCGGGATCTAAGTCCTCCAGTAGACTGTCTAAATCTTGTGGAATTTTGAGCGCCGAACGAATTCCCAGTAGGGTTGTCTCATCTAACCCTAGGGGTTGTAACTGCGTGTAGACCTCTTCCCACTTTACCGGCTGTCCAGGATTACCCGCCTGCAAGACATAGGCCAACAACCGTTGTAACTTGCTCTGCTGTTGTGGCGTCAAGTCTGCGAGCAAGGGCGTCTGGAGATGGCCATTAGGAGTTTCTAAGTTTTTGACAATTTGCTGCCAGTCATGGTCATCGCAGGCTTCTGGCTTATCTACTATCAGAGAAATAGTAATTTTTCCAGAGCTAGCGTCAAGCTGCGTCACATGGGCACGCACTCCCAAAAAGCCTAACCATTGAGCCACCGTTGAAACCAACGTTGGCCGGGTGGCTTGACTCTTGGCCAGCAACCGCAGTTGAGTTTGAACCATAGGGCGAACAATCTGCGACAACATAGGGGGTTAAACCATTCCCACGATCAACTGCGTCTTTCAGAATAGCGAATTTGCGCGCTAGAGTCTGTATCACCATTGCCCCATCCACTTATGGCCGCCTACCTGAGGACAGAGTGCAGAAGGTAGAACCCCTAGCTGGCGGCAGTGCTTCCACCCCCCTCTGACCCCTAATGGACTCAGCCCCCAGGCGATCGCAATGATCGCCCCAGCCGTCTGGAGATTACCTTGGGCCGGCCAGAGTCGCCGAAACAACTCTGGCACCGGCAAGCCAGAGGCCCCCAACGCTTAGACAAACAAGCTGGCAGTGACCTGCTGGGGTTGCACCCATTTGAGGGTGGCAATTAGATCGCCACCCGCGCTCAGGCGCGTATCCCCACCGATACGGCGAATGGTCAGGTCTTCATATTTCAGCCCGCCAGAGAGACTGATCCGATCCTCAGCGCCAAAGCCAATGATAGTGGCATCACCTTCACCCTTGCCCAGAACAAAGGTATTTTGACCACTGCCCACGTGGATCGTGTCCTTGCCGATAGAGGTAATACGATTATTGCCACCCCCGGCGTAGATTGTATTTCTACCGGCTCCAGCGCTGATGACGTCATTGCCGGCACCGGCATAAATTAGGTCATTGCCGGCACCAGCGGTAATGATGTTGCTCCCTTCCCCGGCATAGATGGTGTTGTTGCCATTCCCGGCATCAATGAAGTCGCTACCCGCTCCGCTGTAAATCAGGTCACGTCCAGCCCCAGCCAGAATTCGATTAATGCCTTCTCCGGCGTAAATGGTATTGTTGCCATTCCCGGCGGAAATAAAGTCGTTACCCGCTCCAGCATAGATGGTGTCGTTGCCATCTAGCGTCCAAACCGTGTTATTGCCTTCCCCGGCGTAGATGGTGTCGTTGCCCCCCAGACCAAAGAAGGTTTCGCTGGCACTAGTGCCAAACAGGGTATCATTCCGGCGGGTGCCGCGAATTTCAGCAAGTTTAGCATTGACCTCGAACTGGCTGACAATCCCAGGGGTGCGGTTGATGATCGCAGCGGGGTCGGCCAAGAGTTCTGCTTCGGAATAGGGGGCAATTCCGTAGGTGGTGACCCGCAGTTTCTGAGTGGTGGGGTCGATATCAAACTTTGTCCAGCCATAGGTATGGGTAGCGATGTAGTCACCCTGAAGGAGGGTGGCATCGATTTTGCCTTCGGCGATCGCCAGGTTGTGATTCAAGCCAATGGGGTCATAACCAAGGGGTTGCAGGGCATTGTCAATGATTTGTTTGATGAAGTCATCCTTGTCATTGGGCAAACTATCAGCATCATTGGCGACCGGCAAGGAATCGTAGAATGCCTTTTGCGCCGGGGTAAGGAGGCCAGCGGCAACGGCTAATTCGGCTACGGTCGGGCCAAAGGGCGCATCAAAGGCCAGGGAACCCGTTGTAATTTCAAAGGCGCTGGTCGCAATTTGCGGCCCAAAGGGACTGGTTTGGTAGGTCAGATTGTTGACCAGCGTACCGTGGATATCGGCGGCAATAAAGACAACATTCTGAATCCGATTTTCATCAATGAATTTGAGGATTTCTGTCCGTTCTGCCGCGTAGCCCTCGAAGCGATCACTGGCCGCTAGTACACCGAGATTTTGAATCGGTTCAGGAACCACGATAAACTTCCAGGTGACACCATTGCTCTCAGCATTGAGCAAGTCCTGCTTGAGATCTTCGAGCTGAACCCGCCCGAGAAGAGTACGGCTAGGGTCAAAGGATTGGGTGAGGAAAGTCCCCACCTGTAGCGGGTTTGCCAGATTTGTGACAGCGGGTAGGCCCTCATCTCGGAAGGAACGGGCATCGAGAATAAAGGTGGCCGCATCACTACCATAGGTACTGTAACGGTACAGTTTGCGTTCTCCAGTGGTGCGAGGGTCGCCCGTATTGCCGTAAAACTCGTCTCTGAGGGGGTTGTACTCTTGAAAGACCTGCATCCCTGTCTCATAGAGAGGCGAGTCGTTAATGAACCCACGGCTCGCTCCGTAAAAGGCCTGTTCTGCCGCGGTGGCTCTAGATAGGTCTTTGCCGCCCTCAAAGTCGTTGGTGACTTCGTGATCGTCGATGGTTGCCAGAATCGCTGTAGCCGCCCGCAGGTCTTTCCAGGTATTCACCCCAAAGCGATCGCCATAGACCTCTGCATGCTTAGCGCGGAAATCATCCAGGGTCGTTGCCTGCACCTTGCGGCTGCCATCGGGGTTACGCACGGCATTCGAGGGAAAGTCGGCGTAAATCGTGTCACCCAACTCAATAAAGAAATTGAGATTGAAATCAGTCGCGTTGGCAATGCCCGGATAGGGAGCCAACTCACCCCGCCAGTCACCAGTTGCCCCAAAGCTGAGACCGGCAAAGGTTCCGAGGGCGGCGGCGGTAGTAAAGCGACCCATTTCAATGGCACCGGCGGCATCGGTGACGCGATAGTAATAGGTCGTGTTGGGTTGAAGGTTACGGATCGGCACCTTCACAGGCAAACCTGCCACCGTCACTCGTGCCTCAACCTCATTCTCATCCGCTTCAAAGTTGGGGTCGGTGGAATACGCAATCTCAATGTTACCGACAAAATTGCTTTGAGCCAGTAAAACAGCTGTTGTTTGAGTGACATCGCCACTGGCGATCGCGGTAATCGATTGGGGTTGGGGTGTACGCGGATTGTAGCTGCTAGTGTCGATATTTAGTGGGTTGGCAAAGGCAGTCGCAATATTTTCCCAGGGTACAAATTTAAAGTTAGTGCTGATATTTTCTAACTCGCCATCATCCTCGACCAAAACGCGCGGCAGATTATCGCCATCCTGGGTAACAAACAAGCCATAGGGGAAGTTGGGGCCAAGGGGCACATTCAAGACATCCGCTCCATCAGACCCTTGCACACCATCGATACTGCCATTAGGGCCAACGGCAAAGCGTCCGAGGAAGTCATTGTTGCCCTCGCGGGAGTAAACCGCAAAGGTATTATCCCCCTGGCTGGAGGCCAGCAAGTAACCGGTGCCATCCGCACCGTAGTAGATGGTGAGACCTTCCACATCATCAGTGAGGTTGCTGCCGCCAATCGCCTTGACCCGGTCAATCAGCCTACCCGTGCTGCCACCGTTGGGTTCTGCCTGGTATTTCCAGATGCCCACATTTTCCTGGCCAATGTAGAGAAAGCCCGTTTCCTGATCCACGACCATCCCTTCAAGCTGGGGATTGGTTCTGGTCGGGGCACCTGCGGGAAGGGGCACTGTAAAGTTGCGCACCGGTTCGACGCCAATGGTGCCATTGCCCAGATCAAACAGTTCGAGTTGCACGACATCGCCCGTTTGCCGCCGGTTAACAAAGACAAAAGCATCATGGGTAACGGGGCTGCGATAGGTCGCAAGACCGTAGGCACTGCGACTAGAGGCCGAGTAAGGCGGCTCAAAAGGAGCCATCTGAAACAGGGTGCCTAGGTTGGGGTCGGTGATGTCGGTTAGGTAAGAGCCACGGCTAGCATCGGGATTGATTGCAAAAATCGCAATTTTGTCATTCCGACGATCGGTGGCGATCGCCAGATCCATCGTTTCCCCACCCAGCTCAAAGCCATAGAGCAAATCCACATTGTTATAGCGGATCCGGCCAGGGTTAATCTCCTGCACCAGATTGCCGCCCAGATCGTAGACGCGCAAACCGCCATCCTTCACGGCGGTCACCACCAAGCTCTTGCTAGAGTCGGTGGGATGGAGGTAAATCGCCGGATCATCGGCATCAGCCTGCTCTACCTCATCATCTAGGAGGGCGGGACGGGTTTCAACACGGGGGGTAACGGAGGGCAACTGTTCCAAATCTAGGGCCAAAATCTGAGTGAATTGGGTTGGGTTAAAGTTGTTGTCGCTCACCAACACAATGGATTGGCGACCATCGGGCAGTTTTGGCCCAAAGGCAAGGCCCTCAATGTTATCAGTGCCTGTGGGCAGGTTGAGGGCATCCAGATTTAACAACAGCCGCTTCTGCACCGGTTGAATCGCCGCCCGCGCCGCCGGATCCAGGGCATTCAGTGAATCGATAAAGCTAATATCGGTTGCCCCCTGGGTGCTGATTTCGTAGATTTTGATGGTGTTGCCCGTATTGCCAGGAGTGCCGACAGCACCGACAGCAAAAGAGCGTTCTAGGGCCAGCATGGTGCCCCGGTCGTCCAGCGCCAACAAATCTACCAGGCCATTGGTGGCAAAGGCATTAGCGGGATTCGGCGGAAATGCCACCGGGTCAACTTCGTAGAGGTATTCTTTTTCTGGCTGGCCATTGACTAGGTTGTACTGGATGATGCGGGCAGGGCTGCTGTTGCTGACCCCGGCGGCTGGGCCATCTTGAATCAGGGCGTTTTCTGTAGCAGTAAACAGAGTCTTTTGATTGGGGGTGAGGGTAAGACTCTCAAAAGCGAGGTTATTGCGTACCCCCGCGATCGCGCGATCGCCCGCATCCACAACGCCATTACCATTAGTATCTTCAATTTGGGGGAGAAACTTTGCCGGAATCGGCAGAGAACGGATTTCTTGCCCAGTGACCCGGTCAAACTCCTTAATAAAAGGATTCGTGACCCGACTGGGGCCTAAATCAGGGCGCACTTCCCCCTCTGAAGAAATCAACAGGGTGCCGTTAGGGGTGAGCACAATGTCTTCAGGATCTAGGCTGAGTCGAGGGAAGGTGTTGCCGCTAGGATCCTTCAGGGTAACAGCGCTCGTAAAGCTGACACTACTAGAGAGGTTTTGCAGATCCGCTGTGAACGTATAAAAACGGGCTGGCCCAACCTCCGAGCGATCGTCCGAAATCGAATAGTAAAGGTTCTGGCTGGCATCATAGACCACTCCCGACAGCCCTCCCAGCGGTGTGGTGACCCCATTCACTGTGCCAACCGGGCCAGCGGGGACAAACCCGGTAGGGAACGTGGTCTGACTCAGGAAAGTGGCCTCAGTAAGAGTTCGCCCCGCAGGGGTAGGGCCAAGGTGCACATCCACCAACACCGGGCGATGGTCAGAACTGGGGTAACCACCGGGCAGTGTCGGGTTAAAAGTCCCGACCAGAGGAAAGAGCGGATCCGTATTTAGCCCCCAAAATACCTGGGAACGAACAATCGGTAAATCGGCAGAGGGCAGCACGTAGTCAGCCCGCAGATTACCCGGTGTCGTATCGGCAAAGTCCGCCGTATCAAAGGCGGGATTACCCTTGTGGTTGAGGTTGGCACCACCTTGCAGGGCGGCTTGTTGAATGCCTCCCAAACTGGAAGGAATCGCGTTGGTATTGATATTGGGATTGAGCAGCAGTTGCCAGATGGCATTTTTGTAGCTGTCGCCGTCTCTGGGATCCGCATTTTGGTCGCCCATAATCACAAAACGAGAACCCGAGGTTAACCCACCGGCTCCACCGTTGTCATCGTAGATGTAGTCTCCTTGACCGGGGGTGACATAATCCGCCCAGAACCGAATTTCATCGTGGTTGCGCTTGCCATTGCGGTCTTCTGGGCCATCAAATACAGGCGGTGTGGGGTGGCTGACCAGGGCATGCACCACTTCGCCATCCACCTGGATCGGCACATCCCAATGGCTTTTGGAAGATAGCCGCAAAATTGCCTGCTTCTCAGGGGAGTAAAAGCCACCGAGATTCTCATTGACTGGGGTGGCAGGATTATCGACTGTGGGGTCATTGGTCAGCAGGTTGCCTGGCATATCCTTCCAGAGAAAGGTTTGAAAGGTGCGGACATTGGCCGTATCGATCGGGTATTTAGAGAGCAGCACCATGCCAAACTGTCCTGGAAAGGTGCCAAAGCCAAAGGCATCATCGCCATAGCCGGGTGCTCCAATCCCATTGCTGATTTGGGTCACGGCCAACCCGTTATTGTTTAGGTCAAACCCGGTGGGGATTCCTGTATTGGAAGGTGCAATGTAGAAGTAGGGATACTCGACGGGAGTGGCACCGTTTTGACTGATGGATAGGAAGTTTTGTTGAAATAACTCAACGGCTTTAGTGGGGTCGGCTTCAAAGTAGTCAAATTCGTTGATTAGCAGCACATCGGCATTGGTGCGCTGAATGATTTCGGCCACATTTTTGGCTTGCTGAATTCGGAGGGTTTGATTGGCATTCGCTCCAAAGCCGCGATTATCTGGGATGGCTGGGTTAGAGAGGTCATTGACCAGTTGGCCGTCGGCATTGCGGTTAAGGGAGGCATTAAACTGGGCGAAGCGAATGGTAGGAGACATAAAACTATCCTTTGGTGTCAAGAAGGGAGCAGCAGCACGGATAGAAAACGCCGATCGCGAGGGCAATGACTCAACATCTTTCAAAGGAGACAGGGCAAAGAACGCACGGCGCTTTCTAACAAATTGGTGAGAATCCTTCAGCCGCAGGCTGAGCAGGTGAATGACTAAACCCAGGTTGGATAAGTGTTGGGATTCCATCGCGCGCTCGAATAAGCAATTGCTAGCGCGATCGCCAAGCGGATCTTGCAAATTTCTAACCGCTTAAGTAAGCGGAGCCGCAGTCAAAAGTCGTCTGTGTAAAAAAATGGGGAGCACTAGACGCTCCCCAACCGGTGGTTAGAGAAGGGCAAAATCTCCTAAGTCAATGGTGTTTGCAGCGACCCCCTCCAGGATGGCAATCAGATGGGAACGGCCACCATCGTAGTATTTCAGGTAAGTCCCTTCAGGTTTCTGGACGATCGAGATGCGGTTGAGACTCAGCCCTAGCAAACCGATGGTGTCTTCTCCCTTGGTGAAATCGGTGATGCGAGTGGTGCCCGCCAGGGAAGACAGCACGAAGGTATCGTTCCCCAGCCCGCCAGTCAGGATGTTGCGACCCGCACCGCCATAGAGAATGTCATCACCGGCACCGGCATCAATTTCATCATTTCCGGCGACGGTTGCCAGCAGCACTTTGTTGAGTTTGATGGAACGGAAGGTGAACTCTCCCGCATCAGCTCGAATGATGACCTGGTCAAAGGCTGCTTCCGAGTTAAACGTGAAGCGATCGCGGTTAAAGGTTTGGCGACCCACTTCTACCCCATCTTTACGAGCAATCACCGTGACCTGAGAACCGGCTGCAAACCGATTCAGCACAATGTCAGCACTGAAAGCACTGTCGTAGGTCGCCTGGGGAAGGATGCCAATTTGCAACTGCTCGCCGCCCTCAATCCGCTTACGCAGACGGGAATTGTGGCGGCGATCGGCCGCATCCTGAATGCCAACCCCTTCGCCCTGATCCACCCAAGTGCGCACCTCATTACCAACGGCATCCAAAGCCGTAATGCTAAAGCTGCCAAAGGTGCTGGGCAGTTCACCATTTTGCCGGGTGCGGTCAAGCACCGAAGGATGATTGCCCTCCTTAAACTCAATCGTTAGTCTGGCGTTTTGCAGCCCAAAGAAGAGAGACGTTAAATCAGGGTTGAGGGTGCTATCCCCAAAGATGATGTCATTGCCCCCCAGCGCGTTGATAATATCGCTGCCATTCCCCGCGTTAATGATATCTGGCCCAGGGGTGCCAGTGAGTACATCATTACCAGCAGTGCCATTGATAGTAGTCACCGGGGTGCGCAGGTTTAGCCCGACCACGAGGGGGTCATGGTCAGAGGAGGCAAAGGGGTCAACGTTGTAAAAGCTGATCTGCTGGGCGGGAGACTTAAAGTTTAAGTTGTAATCCAGAGATACAGGCTCATCGGCATTGATGTGCCACTTGGCGGCCCCTGTCACCTGATCTAGCAGAGTGCTGCTGGCCAAGGCATGATCTAGGGAACCCCACTGCCCCCGGAACTGGAAGGAGTAGGTCTGAGCACCAAACAGACTGGTGTAGCCAGCATTCTCCAGAGTCGTAATTGGATCCTCAAACCGATAGGAGTTGAGGTCACCCATAATCAGGTAGTCAGGATCCGTAGTACCAGTGGGGTTGGTAGCTAGCCAGGCGGCCAATTCCTGGGAAGCGCGGGTGCGAGTGCCGTTGGATAGGCCCTGTCCATCCCCTGCATCGCTATCGCCGACACCGCCAGCACTCGACCCCTTAGACTTGAAGTGATTGGTAATCACCGTAAAGGTTTCGTTGGTGGGTACCCCATTGCTCAATTGCTCAAAGGTAACCGCTAGGGCCGGACGCTGTACCCGCGCCCCATCTTCTTGGGCAAAGGCTCCGGTGGTTAGGGCGGCAATGCTGGTACCGGGCGCTACGCGCACCGCATTGGGGCGGTAGATGAACCCAACGGTAATGGCATCTCCGCCAAATCGGCCATTGATAAGAACCGACTCAGGGGGGGTAATAAAGGCATAGGTGCCTGGAGCTGTGGCCGCATTTAGGGCATCGACCAGCGCTTGAACCGCACTGGTGGGGCCAAAGCCATCATTCTCCATCTCGTTGTAGCCAATGATATCCGCATTTAGCCCCAGAATCGCCTCGACCGTCTTGGCAAGCTGGCGGCTATATTCAGCCGGGTTCTCAGCCCCACGAGGAGTCGGGAAGCCACCGCCTAGGCCATCCCCATTGAAGAAGTTGAGCAGGTTAAAGCTGGCAACCCGGAGACTGCCGCCCACCTCTGGGGCGATCGCTTCCCGGGGATTGGAACCCACAAAGTTGACGGGCGTTGCTGTTTGCACCCGGTAGCCTTCAAAGCGCTGATCTAAGACGCCGGTAATGCTGGTAACGGTATCGCCACCGCGCAGGGTGTTGGTGGCACTTAAGGGTTGGCCATTGCGAGCGTGGATTACCGTTGCTGGGTTTTGGGTGTTGCTGCCATCATCCAGAATGATGTAGTTGTCGAGTAGATTGTTCTGGAAATCTTGGAACCCAGCCACGCTGGGTGCATTTAACTGGGTGTATTGGTAGAGGCGATCGCCCGCCGACAGGCCCACCTGCCCAAAGCGGCCCAGGGTAAAGTTATTGGTCACCGTTAAGGAACCCAAAGCCGCACTAACATTCACCAGCATGCCTTCATAGCGCTCTATAACAGAGGCATCTGTCACGGGCAACGTCACATTAGTGACGCTGGGTAAGGTGCTAGCCCCCAGATTAAGCACATTTCGGCTAGTGACCGTATTGGCCAGAGAAAGCTGGGTTAAGCTACTGTTGACTGTTGTTCCGGTAATGCCCTGGGCTGAGCTGGTAAACTCTGCCACCAAACCGGTTACCTGTACCTTGTCGCCAACAGTGCCAGAGAACAGGCCTGTTGGGTCAAAGACAAAGATGCCCTCAGAGGTGAGGGGGTCATTATCCCAGTCAAAATCTTCCTCCTGAACGTAGAACCCATTCAGGCCAGAACCGCCAGGAAAGGCACCAACCACAATGCCTTCGATGGTGCGAATGCCACTAAAGTTGGGATCAAAGGTGTTGCCCGTTCCCTGAATCTGGTGGATTTTGGTGATGTTGAGCACCCCATCGTTATCCAACACATTCACATTCAGGTTCGGCACTAGCAGTCCGTTGTAGCCAGCATCTGCATTGGTAACGGTATGGGTGATGACGCCAATGTGGGTTGGCTCTTCCACCAGGGTGTCATTCACCGCCCGCACCGTCACTGTTTGGGGAGTGGTGTCGCTCAAAACCACACTGAGAGCACTGAAGAAATTCACGCCATCGCTGCTAATGACGGTTTGGTTATCGGGGGCGGCGATCGCGATCGTCACTGGACTGGCTGGGGCTGTATTCAGGGCGATCGTATAGGTATCGGTGGTTTCACCCGCCTCATTCACAGTGGTATTTCCTCCTGTTTCCAGCAGAGTAATACCCGGCAACGGACTTGTAGACACTCTCACATCATCGATTGCCAGACCATGATCGGCACCGGGATGATCAACATCCACCCAGCGGAACCAAATATCCTGTCCAGGGGCGAGGGCCAATCCACTGAGCGTGCCAGCAAGATGGATACGGTTCTGGCTGGCGTTACCATTGAGAGCACCCGCCGTGCCACCCGTTATTGGACTGGTAAAATCCAGGGGGTTGAAATCAACCCAGGCGCCACTAGTCAGCCCCGTTGCACCAATCTGGTACTGGAAGTCTACTGTTTGGGCACCGGCTGCGCTATTACGCCACTGTTCGCCCACATAGTTGAGATAAAGCGTATCGACGGTGCTACCGGTGTCATTAAAGAAGCGGGCACCCCAGAAGAAGTTACCAGCCGCTGCCCCACCAGAACCCACCGATCCCAGTGCTCGATCCGTCGAAGTGCCAGTGCCATAGCTATAGAGTGCGCCCGCATTGCTGCTACCATCATTTGCCACAATGGTGGTGCCCGTGCCCGTGCGGGCCGTGTACCAACCTGCGATCGCATTATCGACCCAGGTGGTTGAACCTGAGTTAATCAGGGTATTGAAATCCTGCGTGTAGAGGGCACTGAGGGAAATCGCCCCCGCTGGGGTAGTCACAACCGGATTCCCCAAGGTAATCACGTCACTCCGGAACTTCTGAATGTTCTTACTAAAGGTTGGCGCTTCCAGATCTTTAGAAACGACGCCGTTGTCGTACCAGATGGTGTCGCCATTGTCCACCAGAACTTGAATCTGGGTGGTGCCTGTGAGATTGTCGGGAACCTGGACGATCGCCTCAAAGCTACCACCCGTATTCAAAGCCGTCAGATCGGCGTTACGCAACACCGGAGCCTCAGCCGGGTTGCCACTCCAGGTGTAAAGGCGGAAGTCTGCCGGAGCGGTACCCGTTGCCGCACCAGCAGGGCCAGCAATGATTACATACTCACCAGTGCCGTTGCGCTCAATGCTGCGAATCCCTCGGCCACCCAAATCTAGTTGAATTGGTGTGCCAAAGGTGGCAGAACCGGCGGTGCCGCCAGTGGGCGAAAGCAAACTGGTAAAGTTTGTCACCGGAATCATCAGCGCCTGCTCTCGGCTGGTTGTGGGGGTATTGGGGGCACGGAAGGCGACATAGGCAGTGGTGCCATCGGGGGCGATCGTCAGACCTTCAATATTGAACCCATTGGGTTGTTCGGGTAAGACTCCACTGGCAGCACTGGCGGCTAAGCCGAGGCTATTACCATTGGCCCCATCCCAGGCCAGCAGGTCATCCTCTAGGAAGCGATAGTAGCCCAAAAAGGTAAGGCTAGTGCTGGCTCCTGTGCCCGAGACTTGCGTCGCAAAAATGCGCTCCCGGTTGGGGCGATCGGCACCGCTGCTATTGTTGCTATGGGAACCCATCCAGTAGATTACATTACCGATGCGGGTAGAGGCTTCAATGTCTACTTCGCTACTGCCAGAAAGGCCCAGGGAGCTAGTGAAATCAAAGGCAGCGAGCGGTAAACCCGAATTCGTCCGACTGTAGAGGCGAATCGTCTGGTCTTCGTCGTCAGCGACAAGCATAAAGTCACTATCCAGGGCGATCGCCGTTGAGGCATCACTCGTTCCAGTATGGAAGCGGGACGCAGTTGGATTTCCCGACCCCGCCGATGCCGCATACCGAATCCCATAGCTATCAGTGCTGGCCCCGTCGCTGACCGTCACCGTAATATCCGTAAAGCCAACCCCAACCGGATTAATCTTGAGATTGCGAGTGCTGCCCGTACCACTCACAATCAGGTTGGCATTGGGGACAACCGCCGCATTACCGCTAGTAACCGTTACCACCAGGTTTTCTACCGGCGTATCCGCATCCGCCAGGGTGAAGTCAATACCCAACGTGCTGGCGGGGTCGGTAGGGTCACCCAACACACCGCTGACAAAACCAATGCCAGTCGCGGGCAAATTCAAGAAGGGGGTTGTTGTGGCCTCAGCAATAGTGGGGGGGAGGCTGGCAAAATCGTTATCGGTAATGGTGGCGACAACCGCAGTTATCCCAATACCGTTGTAATTGGCATCGCTGCTGGTGACAGTATGGTTAATTGTGCCCATGTGGCTGCCCTCCACCACAGTGTCATCGATCGCTGTTACCGTCACCGTTTGCGCAATATTCCAACTGGCTGGTGTAAACGTAACCGTAGTTGCGCTGGTGGCCAATTGGGTTCCTGGATCCAGGGTAATCACCACATCCGCTGTCGGTTGGCTACGGAGAACCAGGGTGTAGATATCTGTCGCCCCCCCTTCTGTCACGGCTGTCACCGCCCCCGACTCAATCAGCACCACCCCTGGAGCACCTGTGTTGTAAATCCCTGGGCTACCAATATTGCCGCCCGCCGAGGTGCGCGAGTTTTGCCCATCGTTGACGCTAGAAAAAACCCAATCGGGTGTAATCACCTGGGCATCAAGCCTGTCTACGGGTGCCCAGCCGCTAACTCCCTGAGTCCGAATTGTACCGGGGAAAGTCTGATCCCCATAGGCCAGGCGATCCACCAAAGCCCCAGTATTGTCAAACAGATTAATGGCGTCATTGCGGCCCAGGTTGTTGCCACTGCCCAAGCCACCAATCACCTTGACCGTATTGGGTAGGCTCCAGGCTGTCCGAAAAGCCGCAGCGATCGCTTCCGTTAAAATTACCGACTCACCCGGTTGCACCACACCAAAGGCACTCAAATCAAAAGAACCCGGCGTATTAGAGTCATCATCAAAGCTCCAGCCCGTCATATCGACCGGGGCATTGCCAATGTTCGTGAATTCGACAAATTCCCCATTGGAGCCGTCATACATAAACTCGGTAATTTGCATATTGCCCACAGCAGGCGGCAAGAAGGTGGCCGCAATGGTAAGGTCATCGATCGCCAACCCGTGGTCATTGCCGGCATCATTCAACTCAACCCAGCGAAGCCAGAGAGTTTCTCCGGTATTCCAGGTAAGTCCGCTTAGGGTGCCGCCCACATTGTCAACGCGACCGGCGGTGTTGCCATCTACAGCGGCGGCGGTCGCCGTAGCCACCGGTGCAGCCCAATTAAAGTTACCGCCAGGGGCCAGCCAATTTGTAACCGCCTCAAAGCTACTGCCAAAGCCGTATTCCAACACCATGGGTTGAGCCGAGGTGTTGCCGCCATTGCGCCACTGCTCACCAGCAAAAGAAATTGTCACCTCAGAGATTGGGGTATCGGCAGCATTGACTGCGGCAAAAGCAATCCACCCCGCAATCGCCCCCGACGCCGGGCTGCCAAAATAAGTACCTCCAGAACCCAGGCCCCCAAGAGCGCGATCGCTGCTCCCCGTGGCACCAAAACTATAAAAACTACCCGTCGTAGAGCTACCAGTGCCCGTGCTATAAGAGGTGATAGCAGCGCCCGGTACTGGCTGACGAAAGAGATACCAGCCTTCCAGGGTACTGCCATTTGTCCAGGCATTCGTCGTACCCGATTGGGCCAGCGCATCAAAATTTTGCGTGTAGGAGCTGTTGGAGCTAGTCAGCGAAATCGACCCCATGGAAAACCTCTACCAGTGGATTAGGTGAACTCGGGCGCAACGGTAAAATGAACGATCGCATCTGCGGCAGTAGCAATCACCCCTGCCCATCGTGGTTTTATTAGCCACTCATCACAATCTCACAGCAACTTTAAGGAATGGCTATCCTGGCATTAACGTGTTAGTAATGGTACGGAAAAGCCTGCTCTGGGGCGTTTTTAAAGCAACGAGAGAACTCGTAGAAATACTTAGTCCTTTACCCACATGGTTAAACAGACCTTCGGTATTCCCGCTGCTAACCCGCGACTGAACCCCTTGCTCCATTTCTTTAGGGGAAAAGTTCTTTAGGAAAAAGCGCCGTCATCGCCCAAGGGCTTGCCGCAGTCTACCGGGCCATGGCCCAGTTAAGGTGGAATGAACTTGGGAGCGCTTAGTCGGGAGCCTGCAATTTGGGCATTGTTCCCATGTCGCAAAAACTGGCAGCCCCCCAACTCCAAATCATCGATAGGGTTAATACCCTTTAAGATTTTGGACATTTGGTGGGCTGGTCAAATGATTTGCGATTTTGGAGAGCAGAAGCCTGACAGTGCCAAGCCTTCGATCAAATACTTCGATCCAATATCTGCGCCTCCTTTGCTGAAATCGTCGGTAGAATCGTGCAGAGCAGTGATGCGAGAGAGTCCACTCTCTGACAAGTGTTTGAGCAAAAACCAGATTGTTGTTTAGTTACAGGATAAAACTCAGGTAACCTGCCGCCACAGGTTTAGTCCGTATCGCCGCGACTTGAGTCGCCAGGGTTAGATGAGGCAGCACGGGGAGACGCAGAGGTAGGGTTTAGTCCGTATCGCCGCGACTTGAGTCGCCAGAGCCACCAGAGATAGGCCAAAACCCAGCACGAAACTTGCCATTCAATCGTTTCGTGGCGCCGATGTTGCGTATGTTCCTAGAGCGGGGGAGGTATAAAGAGGTGTAACCTGCTTTGCTAATCGGGAGATCTTGCCCATGCGCCCCCTACTGCCCGCTGCCGCCCAGACCACCCAGCCCCCCAGGGCCGAGGCCATCAAGCTGAACAAGGAAGGGGTACAGTTACAGCAGCGGGGAGACCTGAGAGCAGCCCTGGAAAAATTTGAGCAAGCGTTGAAGCTCACCCGCGAGATCAAAGACCGACAAGGTGGAGAAGAGAGGAGAGAGAGATAGACAGGTAGGGAAACCTATTACCCTAAAGTAGGGTTGAGTAAGTGAGTGCGCAACCAATGTAGTCGCCATGCCTTTTAGAAGAGTTTGAACATGCCCTGGATCAATCGCCGCCATTTTTTGCAGTTTGCTGGCTCAACCCTGGCTAGCATTGGCTTAAGCCAGTTGGATCTGCTACGCCAGGGAAATCGCTATGGGCGAGTGCTGGCCCAGGGTAGCCGCGGTCGCAAGTTAGCCCTACTGGTGGGAATCAATCAGTATCCAGATGGTGTGGGTTCTCTCAATGGCTGCTTGACGGATATCGAGCTGCAACGGGAGTTACTGGTGCATCGGTATGGCTTCAATCCAGCCGACATTCTCATCGTTAGTGATACTGAAGGTCTCAAGCCTGATCGAGCGACCATTTTAGCCGCCTTTCAAACACATTTAATCGATCAGGCCAAACCAGATGACGTCGTTGTTTTTCACTTCTCAGGGCATGGCTCTCTGGTCAAAGATCCTAAACCAGTGCCCAAATTGCTGATTAATCAAAATGGGCAACTGACAGTAGTAGAAAATAATGAGGGATTGAATGGAACGTTAATTCCTAGAGATCGCTACACAGATGATTCAAATACTGTGCAAGATATTATGGGCAAGACGCTCTTTCTGATGACCTATGCCCTCAAAACCGATCAGGTCACTGTGTTGCTAGACAGTTGCCACTCTGGAGGTGGCATTCGGGGAAACCTGCGATTTCGCACGGCGAGTTCTCGTCAGGGAGACTCGGATTTATCTTCGCCTAGTGAAGCGGAGGTCGAGCTTCAAAACCGTTTAATGGCAGATTTGAAGCTTTCGGAGGAAACTCTGCAACAGTTACGACAGCAGGGGATTGCTAAAGGGGTCGCGATCGGCTCGGCCCATTATGATCAACTGGCGGCAGATGTCCCTTTTGACAATGAATCTTTCTACGCGGGGGCCTTTACCTATCTGCTGACCCGGTATCTCTGGCAACAATCGGCTAACGAGTCTGTTGGTATGGTGTTTGCGAATTTACGCCGCAGTGCACGGGATGTCTCCAATCGTATGGTTAGCCAGGAGCCGCTGATGGCTGCCAATCCAGCGGGCAACGGGGAAAAACCGACCTATTTTGTGCAGCCCCAAGTGGCTTTTGCTGAGGCGGTTGTGCGTTCTGTTAGCCCTAGGGGCGAGATTCAGTACTGGCTGGGGGGCGTTTCGTCGATTAATCTCAGTGCCAATCAGAACGGTTCTATTTTTAGCGCGATCGATGCCACTGGCAAAGAAATTGCCCAAATTGAACAAACCTCGCGTTCTGGCTTAATTGCCATAGGTCGGCTGAAGGGTGGCAACTTGGCGGCGATTCAACCGGGTACGTTACTCCGTGAGCAGGTGCGGGGCTTGCCAGTGGATCTCAAACTGCGGGTGGGGCTGGATCCCTCCCTGGGGGAAGATTTAGCGGTTGTTAAAGCCAGATTGCAAACCCTCAGTCGTATCCAAGTTGTGAATTCGACCCAAAGCATGAACTACCGCATTGGGCGGATGACGGCGGCTTACCAAACCCAGGTCTACCAGCGTGCTGGTATGCCTTTACCCGCCGTGGGGAGTATGGGTCTTTTTACGGCTGACTTACGTCCGTTAACTGCGACTTTTGCGGCCCCTGAGGAATCGGCGGAACAGGCGGTTGGCCGGTTACGCATTCCGCTAATGAATTTTTTGGCCGCAGAAATCATTAAGGCTATCGGTGGAGAGGATGGCCTCCAGAGGGGGCCGGCCCGTGGCTTAACTGTGACGGTGAATGCAAAGGACGGCGCGGCGCACCAAGCTGATTCCATGCGGTTGCCCACTGGTACTCGTGTACAAATCGCGGTAAAAAATAGGGGCGATCGCCCGGTTTTTGTCGCCGTGCTTTCAATCGGGGATGCAGGGACATTGCGTACCTTATTTCCCTGGGTAGAAACCTCTGAAGGACAGGAGCGCCTGGCCGTTGGAGCCGCCCTAGATCTGGGAGAAGTCTTTATCCTGGGAGGCCCAGGCTTGCTGGAGGTGATGGTGCTTTCGAGCGTAGAGCCCCTTCAGGATTTTCTCAGAGCCATCAAGGCGATTGGGGCGCAACAGCGGGGAGTTTCTTCAAGCCGTGGCCCTGCGCGCGCGGCCTTTAATGCCGATGATGCGACGACTATTGCGGCGGCCCTCCTGGGCAATATTGACCAAAATACCCGCTCTACTCGCTCTACAGCGGTGAATCCAACCATTGCGGCTGTGGATGCTAGTCGCTATCGGGTGACGACAACAGTGATTGAGGTCGTTCCTGCCAGTTACGTCATCCTTTAAGATCCAATGCGCCGAATCGGGTGACGACAACAGTGATTGAGGTCGTTCCTGCCTAGGGGCGCGATCGCCCGGTGGCTGAATCTACTATGGCCATTGCTATGTGGGGTGGGGCACCTTATCGGTTACAAACCCATCGCTTGCTGTCCTATTGACTCTGTTTTCTATCTTCGATTCCCTGTCCACTACCATAGGAGTTAGGCAAAAGCACTGTGCCCCCCAGCTAGGGGTTCCCCCCTGTGTCGTTTTGGTTACGCGGGATTTATGGCGCTGTGCCCCCCAGCCAGGGGTTCTCCTCTTGGTCGTCGTACCCTCTGTTTAATATGATTTGCTGCCATGCGGATGTTTTCAGAAGAGCAATTGCCTTAAGCTAGATTCACCCAGTGTTTGTTTTTATGCTGTTTCAGTCGATGACGATGGGCGCACAACTCAGGGCAACTCCTGGTTTTTACCCAAGTTGCGGTGCGGCTCACACCCCTTCCTACCTGATCCTTACGAATGACACCAAACCTTGCCTCCGGGCTCAGCACTATCCTGCCAGCTAGCGTTGTTTCCCAAATTGGTCGCGCCTTAACCCAAACAGGGCAAGCAACAGGGGATGCTTCAGGGGGGGCTTGCTGCCTGGTGTTAACAGAAAAGGATGTTCCTGCTGGCTCTACCCCTTTGCCCTGGGAAGGTTTTTTGGTGGTGGTGTCTCGATCTTTTAGTGGTTTGCTCATGCACCGGGTTCCTAGGGCGGAAGCAAGGCAAAGGGCACGGCTGCCGGCAATGCAACAAATTTACTTGACCTTTGAACCGGGGGCGATCGCTGATTTTCTCGCTCAGATCACGGCTGTTCCTGACCTTCAGCCCCATGTGCAGGAGCCATTGCAGCAATTTGGCAAAGAGATTTGTCCCAATAATGCCCAACTTCAGAGCGCCTTCACGGTTCGATTGCTGAATTTAATCAGTGCTGCTGAGCGCCAGGATTTGACGTCGGCAGATCCGGCACTTTCGCCAGGGGTCGTTGACCCAGACCCGCATCCCCGATCAATTGCGGAACAAGTGCAGCAAGAGCGTATCCTCAACCAAGTTACCAGCCAAATTCGCCAGAGCATTGAGTTGAGCCAAATTCTGACAACGGCGGTGGAGCAGGTTCAGCAGGCCCTCGGAGCGGATCGGGTGGTCATCTATGAGTTTAATCAGATGGCCCTAGCAGAGTTAGAACGACCATCGCTGCGTTCTACCCTGCTGAACCCGTTACCGATTGGGCAGATTCGTTATGAGGCGCGGCATCACACGCTTCCTAGTGTGCTCAACCTGACCGAAGAAGCCTATTGCTTTGTCGAAGGCAGTGATTATCGCGAAAAATATCGCCAGGGTAATATTTTGTCGGTGGCGGATATCAAAACTCAATTTGTCGATTCGCCCTGTTTAGTTGGGTTGCTACGGCGGGCACAGGTGCGGGCCAAGCTCGTGGTTCCTATTATTGTGCAGGGCAATCTGTGGGGGTTGCTAATTGCCCATCAAACAACGCCGCGCCAATGGCAGCTCAGCGAACAATCTTTTTTGCAGGAAGTGTCTGAGCAGTTGGCGATCGCAATTCACCAGGCTAACCTCTATGCCCAACTCCAAGATCAAAAAATACTCTTGGAGAAATTTAACGAACAGCGCACCCAAGAACTTTACGATGCGCTAGAAGCTGCTGAGGCAGCAAGTCTGGCCAAAAGCGAATTTTTGGCATTGGTCAGCCACGAATTGCGCACTCCCCTGACCTGCATTATTGGCATGACGAATACTCTCATGCGCATGCAAACTCAGCCTAACCGAGAAGGGCAACTTGCACCCGAACGGGTACAGCAATATCTCGGCACCATTCAAGCTAGTGGAGAACACCTGCTGCAACTAGTGAATGATATTTTAGAGATTTCGGATGTTGAGGCTGGCAGAGCGGTTTTGAATCTACAGACCTTTTCTTTAAGCCACCTCGCCCGGGAGTGCCTCCAACTCTGTCAGGAAAATGCCCATCGCCGCCGGATTCTTCTGGAGTTTGACAATCGCTTGCCTGAGCCGAGTTTAGGGCCGTCAAAGCCAACGTCAGATATGTTCTGCGCCGATGCCCGGAGGGTACGTCAGATTTTATTAAATTTGTTGAGTAACGCGATCAAATTTACCCCGACACAGGGCCAAGTCACCCTGCGGTTGTGGCGCGAAGAGCATCTGGCCATCTTTCAAGTTGAAGATACAGGCATTGGGATTGCGGAAGAACAGCGATCGCTGCTGTTTCGTAAATTTCAGCAAGTGGATATGTCCGTCCAACGAGCCTATGAAGGGCTGGGGCTGGGGTTAGCTCTGACCAAGCACTTGATTGATTTACATGGTGGGCGCATTGATGTAGAGTCTGTCGTCAATGTTGGCTCAACCTTTACGGTCTGGCTGCCTGATCAGCAGTTGGAACGGAGCGTCGTCGAGACTGCCGCGGCTCCTGCCTGTAAGTTGGCCACCCGGCGAGAACGAGTTGCCCTGATTGAAGGAAATGAGATGTTAGCTGACCTGATTTGCAATCTCCTCACGACCGCTGGCTATCAGGTTGTCTGGCTTGTCAATGCCCTGATGGCAGTTCCCCAAATTGAAATCTCTCAGCCAGCCCTAGTCTTGCTGAGCAGCCAGCCAACCGATATGAGTGCCAGGGAGCTACTGCAAGAGCTACAGAGGCTAGCAACGCCCCCAAAAGTATTAATGTTGCTACAGCCAGGAGAATCTTTGGAGCAATGGTTAGCCGCAGGGGCGATGGATGGCTTAGTTGGAGCATTTACCCAACCAGAGCAGTTGCTCACAAAAGTTGCCGCCTGCCTAGAGTTAGACAATGCAGTGATAGGGAAGAGTGCATCCTAGTTTCGTAACCCGCCCTGCGGGAAACAGGCTACCCCTCTCCTTTCACGGCTGCGGGTTTGGAGGGTTCTAGTTGTTTCAACAGAGCTTCGCGGGCCTGTTGAACCAGGGGAAGATCGGGGTTGAGTTGGAGTGCTTTGTCGAGGGCGGCGATCGCTGCTTCGTACTGTTGAACCTGTTGCAAAGCAATGCCCTGCCCTGCCCAGGCAAAGGCATCTTTAGCATTGAGCTGAGTAGCCCGCTGATAAGATTTGATCGCTTCTGAAGGTCGCTTTAGGGCAAGGAGGGCTACGCCCCGGTTATACCAACCGACCGCCGATTTCGGGTCAATGGTCACAGCGCGATCCGCCGAGTCTCGAGCTTCTTCATACTGGCCCATTTGCCAGAGCGCCGCACTGCGATTAACCCAGATATCAGCTAGGGTCGGCTTATCATTTTGGTTGACATCGCCTTTGAGGGCCTGGTCATAGGCGGCGATCGCCGCTTCATACTGCTTCATCGAACGCAGAATGCGCCCCTTATTAAACCACCCCTGGGAATAATCCGGCTTGATGGCAACCGCCTTCTCCACCGTGGCTAAGGCTTGGGCAAAATCCTCCATGCGCCACAAGGTTACAGCCCGATTACTGTAAGCTTCGGCAAAATCAGGTTTGAGGGCAATAGCCCGATCTGCCGATGCAATCGCCTCTTCAAAGCGTCCGCTACCCGCCAGAGCCACGCCCCGCTGATCCCAGGCATAGGCAACCCCCAGATCGCCCCAACGGCCATCCCCACCAATGGCCTGGTCGCAGGCAGTCACGGCCTCGGCATAGCTACCGAGACGATTGAGGGCAGCGCCCCGCAACACCAGGGCCAGAGCAAAATTAGGACTCACTTTCAGGGCCTGGTTATAGGCGGCTAAAGCATCCGCATGGTTCCCCAGACGGGCCAATAGTTGGCCCTGCTTTGTCCAGGTCGCCGCATCCTTGGGGTTTAGTTCCAGTGCCCGGTCATAGGCCGAAATCGCTTCATTGAATCTCTCCTGGCGAGTCAGTACCAGGGCACGGTTCAACCAGGCGATGGCGGGCGATCGCTCACCCCAGATTTGATTGAGCTCGAGGGCGCGATCGCAGGTAGCCAAAGCCGCAGCCTGATCGCCTAATTCAGATTGCACACGACATTGCTCTGTCCAGATTTCAGAACTATTGGGGTTAAATACTAAAGCCCGCTGATAGGCGGCTAAAGCCTCTTCATTGCGACCCAAGCGTTTCAAGGCGGTGCCCTTTGCAAACCAGGCGATCGCCGGGGTCAGAATGCCCCAATTTTGATCGAGGGTGAGAGCGGCATCACAGGCCAATAGAGCCTGTTCCTGCTGGTTCAAAGCCGATAGAACCTGACAACGGCGGGTATGAATTTCTGCCGTGGGAGTAGCCAGGGCTAAGGCACGATCATAGGAGGCGAGAGCTTCCGTATAGTTTTTAGCCTGCATCAAAAGATTGCCGCGAATCGCCCAAATCGCTGCCTCTTTAGGCTTTGCAGTGAGAATCTGGTCGCAGGCAGCCAGGGCTTTTGCTAACTCTGCCGGGTGATTCACACAGAGGGAATACCAGTACTCGTTGAAATTTTGGGAGCGATCGCCCGTAACCAGATTTTCTAAATTGGAATGGATCGGGGTCGGTTGTGGTACCCCAGAATCTACCGGCGCACTCGGCTCCACAAGGGGTGAGGTGGGCATAGCCAGGGCGGGTATGGCTGGCAGGGTAACCGGTGCCGGTGCCGAGGGTGCCGGCTGATCTGGGCGAAGCCGATACCGTTGGGCAATTTCTCCAGCCGGCTGTGATTGAGTGCTCGACTTAGGTTCTGCCATCGCAGCACCAGACGACTCGGCGGCTGACTGGGCAATATTCGCTTCTTTCAAACGATTGGGAGTTTCTGGGGGCGGCTCTGGCATCTTGGGCGGGGGCACCACGCCGGCCTGAGCTAATGCCTGATAGACAAAGAGGGCCGCCTCTGCCCGTGTTAAAGGGGCTGTTTGCAGAGACGAGGGAGGGGGTGCCAACCGCTTGGCAGAAGACCCCGGCCCCTGGCTGGCTGGCTGGGGTAAACTCTGTCGCAGTGCCCGTAGACTCTCGGCACTTAAATCTGCCGCCAGCAACGTTGGTAAAGGTAGGGATTTGGCATCTGATAGTAAGCCCTGGGCATAGCTCAGCCAGAGGTCGCCACCGTGTTGGGCCATGGCGGTCTTGACCATGGCCTGTAAATGCTCTGGGGCGATCGCAGCATCAGGACGAAACTGCCCATCATCAAATCCACGGACGATTCCCTTGGCCTGGAGGATTTCAACAAAGGGTTGCGCCCAATGACCATGGATATCTGTAAGACGAGTCGCCAGTGCTGGAGCGGTACTCACCTCCGGCGGGGCGATCTCAGCGCGACTGACACTGACACTCGTTAACGCCGTTAACGCTTCTGTCTGGGCCGTCGCCTGCGTGGTTGGAACCGATGGCTTAACCGCTGATTGCGGCTTTGCAGTGGGTGGCGATTTCTCCGAGGTTGCCGGGGTAAGATCAAGAGCAGTGAGAGCTGCCAACGTCCATAGAGCAACGGTTGACGCATCCATAGGTGACTCCGCATACAGCTTAGACAAGATAGAGAGCGAACCATCCTCTACTACTGAGTCAGAGGATGCTAACGCAGCTTAGGGTTGGGAAACTTGACACGCAAAGATCCTCCTTCCTGCCGTGCTTGTAACCTCTGCTTGGGGAGGAAGTAACGCTTCGACCTGAGCTGCCGCCACCAGAACGCCACCCTTGAGACATTTCAGGAGACCTGATCGAGCTTCCTGGATAAGAGAACAGGGGCAACTCTGTCAAAATTGCCCAAACTCCCAAGAGCCAGCAATTCTTCAGCCCGTTGGCAAAATGCACCTGTCGCAGGCACATTCTGAAAGCATGGGCCAGACAGTGGTGGCAGTAATTCCAGGCGGATGACTCAACGGCTTTGCCGACGTTGTCACGCGGATGATCGCTCTAGTTAAAACTTTCAGAAAAACTGTGAGCCAACCGGAATATTTGTCGGTTCTTTCAGCCTGTTCTTGAGAATGAGCTATGCTGACTACGGGCAGATCTGGACAGATGGGCGAGAGCAAACCCTGCTGGATGCACTCCCTCTAGAATTGCAGCAGCCTTCAGCTTCCCTAACCCTGGCCAACTTTGCTAATAAGTGCTTCGGTTAAATCGCTGGCTGAACGGCAAAGCGCACCTGCACCAGTCATCTGCCACCTTTGCTGGTTTTGCTTATCCAATAGGAGCGTTACTGTGAAGTCAATCCTGATTAGCTTAGGGGTAATGCTAGCGTGCGTTGTTCTGCTGGTTGTGGCTCAAGTTGTCAACAACCGGAGTATCGCGATCGCAGCCCCCCTTGAAAGCACTGCCCCAACTCCAACTGTAGCCATAGCATCCAACCCCGGAGAGGAGCTAGTTTTAGCCCAAGCCCCCGAAGGAGAAAAGCGCGTGATCACAACCCCCTCTGGCCTTCAGTATGAAGAAATCACAGAAGGAACGGGGGCATCCCCAACCCCCGGACAAAAGGTCGTTGTTCATTACACCGGCACCCTAGAAGATGGCACAGTGTTTGATAGCTCTCGCAAACGGGGACAGCCCTTTGAATTCAAGATTGGGGTCGGTCAAGTGATCAAAGGCTGGGATGAAGGTGTTGGCAGTATGAAAGTCGGCGGGCGCCGTAAGTTGATTATTCCTCCCGATCTAGGTTACGGCAGCCGGGGGGTTGGCCCGATTCCACCCAACTCCACCCTGATTTTTGATGTGGAACTCATCCGTGCAGCCTAGGTTTTAGGATGTTTTAGCTCGTAAAACCCCACCATTAAAAATACATGAAGATACAAAGGACACAGCGTCAGCGCTGAGTGTGCTCTAAGTGTCTGGGGGTTTTGTTGCAGGACAGTCACGAATTCGTTCACATTTCTTAGAGACTTTTCCTAGGAACTCAGTCATACAGAAATGCAGGGAAACACCTGAAGCTGACCCGTTAGATAGAGGTTCCCCACGCCCTGCCCCCCTTGGCTAATCCGCAACAAACAAGATACCAACAAGGGTGTAGCAGGCTACGCCCTTGACTTCGGTTGACGAACGACCACCGCTTCTACCATCGGGTGTCGATGGGTGGTTGCGGCCCCCACATGGTAAAAATGCTCAACAGCAACAATCTGCACCCCAGGAGTTTGCCAATTTGCCTCAACGGCGGGGTTAGAACGAAACGGGTTCGCCTGCCAGGTTGAAAGCAAAAATTGGCAGGGCAGTTGTTTTAACTGGTGCACCAATTCACTTTCATCCTGAGTGGTCCAGTGATTAAAGTAATCAGCATGTCTACCGGCATAGGGGGGGTCGGCATAGACAATATCTCCCGGCTTGGCCTGTGCTAGAGACACCCGAAAGTCGGCCACCTCAAACTGCCAATCGCGCCCCTCTAACAGATGAATCACGGCTTTGACCTGATTGGTAATTTTGGTGATGTAGGACTGAGCAAAACGCTGGGGTTTGTGACAAAAGGGCACGTTAAATCGCCCTTTTTGGTTAAACCGCATCACCCCATTAAAGCAAGCTCGATTCAGAAATAGAAAATCGAGGGGGTGGGGCTGCTGGTTGAAGCGAGAGCGCACTTCATAGTAATAATCTGCTCCATAACGGGAAAGTTGGCCACCCGCTTGCTGCAAATAGTCGCTTACCTGATCGGGGGTAATTTCTCCCTGTTGGAGAGCCTGGTAAAACCGAATAATGTGGTGATTCGTATCGGTCAATCGGGCTTTCTGGGGACGCAAGTTAAAGGCAACGACACAAGAACCACAAAAGGGTTCAAGCCAGTATCCCTTGATATCGGAAATGAGGGTTTGAAGGGTGGGCACGAGCTTCGTTTTAATGCCCTGACACTTGAGCGGTGGAACAACTAAGGACATGGGTTTCTGTAGCCGAAATTGCTAAGCCAGTCTACTGCCTGGTGTTGTAATGGAGTCATGATTCTGCCCAATTTCAGCGGTGCTGCCCGGCGGATCCTTTTAAACTTGCCCATCGCAGGTAAGGGGGCTGTTAAAATCGCAGAAAGTTTAAGCAACTGATTTTCCTATGACCGATTCTGTCTTGCAGGTTCGAGGGCTAGAGGTGCAGTTTCGTGCCGATGATGCAATTACCCGCGCCGTTAAGGGAATTTCTTTTGAGGTGCCACGGGGGCAGACTTTGGGGATTGTGGGCGAGTCTGGGTCAGGCAAATCGGTGACCTCCTTAGCGGTTATGGGCCTAGTGTTACCGCCGGGAAAAATCACCCAAGGGCAGGTTTTGTTTCGTGGTCGGGCGGATCAAGTAGAACCGATTGATCTCCTTAAACTGCCGCCGAAACGGTTAGAAGATTTTCGCGGCGGTGAAATTTCCATGATTTTTCAGGAACCAATGAGTTCTCTCAATCCGGTTTATACGATTGGGTTTCAGATTACAGAGGCGATTCAGTTACATAAGCGGTTGAATCAGGCTGATGCGGAACGGGCGGCGATCGCCCTATTGCAAGAGGTGCGCGTATTGCCCAGCGATGAGGAAATGAAGCAGCGTTATGTTGCCGAGTTGCAGCATGCCCACCCCCAGGCAATAGTTCCTGCTGATCGCGAGCTTGACCGCGAAATCACCCGGCAAAAATATCAGTTTCTCAAGCGCTATCCCCACGAGCTATCGGGGGGGCAGATGCAACGGGTGATGATTGCGATGGCGATTTCCTGTGACCCTGTGTTGCTGATTGCCGACGAACCGACAACCGCTTTGGATGTGACCGTGCAGGCGACGATTCTAGATTTATTGCGCGATTTGCGCGATCGCCGGGGCATGTCGATGATGTTTATTACCCATGACCTGGGCATCATTGCCGAAATTGCGGATCAGGTGGTGGTAATGTACCAGGGTGAAATTGTGGAGGCAGGTTCTGTCTGGCAGGTATTTGCCCATCCCCAGCATCCCTATACCAAAGGGTTATTGACCTGCCGCCCCCAATTAGATAGCCGCTTACGTCGCCTGCCCACGGTCAGTGATTTTATGCAGGTCAGCACCAATGCCGCTGGTGAAATCCACATTGAGGAGCGCCCTGTTGATGTGAATGAAGCCCTGAAGCAGGCGCAGGAAGTGAGTGTTGCCGAGATGGAGCAGCGTCTCGTCGCGTTGCAGCAAAAGCAGCCGCTGCTACAAGTGGAAGATCTGCGGGTGGCGTTTCCAATCAAGAACCTCTTTGGCCAAACAAAACGCTATTTGATGGCGGTGAATGGTGTAAGTTTTGAGGTTTACCCTGGAGAAACCCTGGGCCTGGTGGGTGAATCGGGCTGTGGTAAATCAACCCTGGCGCGGGCTATTCTTCAGCTGATTAAACCTACGGGGGGCCGGGTGCTTTTTGCAGGGCAGGATGTGACTCAACTGCCTGCTGCTGCTTTGAGAAAACTGCGACGCGAGATGCAAATTATCTTTCAAAATCCCTACAGCGCTCTGGATGGGCGCATGTCAGTGGGCGCTGCTGTTATGGAACCGATGGTGATTCATGGTGCTCCTAGCGATCGTGACCGGCAAAAGCAACGGGCGATCTATCTGTTGGAACGGGTTGGTTTGGATGCCAGCGCCATGAAGCGCTACCCCCACCAGTTTTCTGGCGGGCAGCGTCAGCGCATTTGCATTGCCCGCGCTTTGGCGCTCAACCCCCGCTTTATCATTTGCGATGAGTCCGTTTCTGCCCTGGATGTATCCGTGCAGGCCCAAGTGCTGAATCTGCTTAAAGAGCTTCAGGCTGAGTTTGACCTGACCTACATCTTTATTTCCCACGACTTGAGCGTGGTTAAATTTATGAGCGATCGCATCGTGGTCATGAACAGGGGCCAAATCGAAGAAATTGCTCCCGCAGAAACCCTTTACCAATCACCCCGGCAAGACTATACACGACAACTAATTGCGGCCATTCCCCTGGGCAATTTAGATCGCATTCGCGAACAGCAGCAACAACGGGGAATCTCGGTCGGCTAGGGCCAATCCGACTGTACCCCCATGGCGAAAGGAATCCCTGGACGATTTAACGATGAGTTTTGGTCAAAAACACTAAAACTTTTAGTTCAGCCTCTGGAGTTGTTCTGATAATTCTGCGACTGAAATTGTGACTAAATAAAGATTCAGTGTCGACTTTGATTCATTTGGCATGGTTTTGAATGATCTGACACTTCTTTCTAGTTCTCGACAGGCTTGACTTAAAACGTTATATTTTGGTTTTAATTACTATAATTAGCTGTTAATATAGTGGTAATCGCACCTGTTTCTAATGCGATCGCCGCTATGGTCAATAGGGTCTCTACTATGTCTTGACTGTTTAGAATGGCCTGAAACGGCGTTAATGCCGTCTTGACAGACGCCTAAACGCTAGCTGGAATCAAAGTTTGCAAGTTTGCGCCATCAAAATTTTTCTGCCGGAATGTTAGCGGGCAAGTCCGACTGCCGGCGATCTCGATGTCTATCTGCTGTGACTTTGTGAGGTCATTGTCGTGATTATCCTCCCAGACCCTTTGCTGGTGTCCGCTTCAAATCCTTCACTGCTATCGCTTCAGCCTCAAGACTATAGCCTCCTAACCGATCTCTACCAGCTCACCATGACCGCCTGTTATGCTGGCGAGGGGTTAGATCAGCGCTGGGCTAGCTTTGAGTTGTTTGTCCGCCGCCTTCCGGCAGACTTTGGCTACCTGATTGCCATGGGGCTAGAGCAGGCACTAGAATACCTGGAAAATTTGCGCTTTACGCCAGAACAGGTGAAAGCTTTACAAACCAGTGGTATTTTCGCCAAAGCGACCGATTACTTCTGGCAATTACTGGAAACGGCTCACTTTAGTGGTGATGTCTGGGCAGTGCCCGAAGGCACAGCAGTTTTTGCCAATGAGCCACTCCTCCGGGTAGAAGCACCCCTCTGGCAGGCTCAGATTGCCGAAACTTATCTGCTCAACGCCCTCAATTACCAAACGCTCATTGCCACTCGGGCGGCTCGAATACGAGATGTCGCCGGTTCCGCAGCCACGCTCCTAGAGTTTGGTACACGCCGTGCTTTTAGCCCCCAGGGAGCACTTTGGGCGGCACGGGCGGCTCTGGCCGCAGGATTTAACGCAACCTCGAATGTGTTGGCAGCCTTTAAGCTAGGGTGTAAACCAACGGGCACCATGGCCCATGCGCTGGTGATGGCGCTGGCCGCCGTAGAAGGCAGCGAAGTTCAGGCATTTCAGGCATTCCATCGTTACTTTCCAGGGGCGCCGCTGCTGATTGATACTTATGATGCGATCGCGGCGGCTCAACAACTGGCTACAAAGGTGCAGACAGGAGAAATGGAACTCGCGGGAGTGCGCCTAGACTCAGGCGACTTAGCGGCCCTATCTCAACAAGTACGGCAATTATTGCCCCAGACCCCGATTTTTGCGAGTGGCGACTTAGACGAGTACCGCATTGCCGAATTACAGGCTGCTGGCGCTTGCATTGATGGTTACGGGCTGGGTACGCAACTGGTAACCGGCACCCCGGTCAACGGCGTATACAAACTGGTAGAAATCGATGGCATTCCAGTAATGAAAGAAGCGACCGGCAAAACCACTTATCCTGGGCGGAAGCAAATCTTTCGGGAACTTAAAGATGGCCAGATCTGCGGCGATCGCCTCGGCTTAAGCACCGAACCCCCTGAACAGGCAACGCCACTCCTACACTTGGTGATGCGCCAGGGGCAACGGCTAATAGAGAAAGAATCTTTAACAACCCTTCGCGATCGCACCGCCCAATCCCTAGCTAGCCTGCCGCCAGAAGTGCGTCAAATTCAGCAGCCGACCCCCTTGAGGGTGACACTTTCCCCAGCGCTCCAAATCCTCACCCAAAGGACTCAAAAACAGAGACATCCAGAATAAACACCAGCCACGAACAGCATGAGGAATTCCCACGCCTATCAGGGTCACTGACGCAGTAGCAAAGCCAATCCCAAAAACTGACACAACTCAAACCCTTCCCCGCCCTTCTCTCGATCCCGCTTTCTGTTATGCTCACGATTGCCCTCTTCGGCACCAGTGCTGACCCCCCCACCGCCGGACATCAAACTATCCTGGCATGGCTGGCCGATCACTACGACCAGGTAGCGGTTTGGGCCTCAGACAATCCATTTAAATCTCATCAGACACCGCTACAACACCGCGTAGCGATGCTACAACTGCTGATAGAAGCGATTCAGCCGCCGCGTCATAATCTGCAAATTTACCCTCAGTTAAGCCATTCCCGCGCGATTCATACCCTGGAGGCCGCTCAGGCAATCTGGCCCAGTGCCCGGTTTACCTTCGTGATTGGGACGGATTTGCTGGCCCAGTTGCCGCGCTGGTATCGAGTTGAGGAGTTGCTGCAACAGGTGAGTTTACTGGTCGTACCGCGCCCAGGCTATCGTTTAGACGAAGCTTCTCTAGTACAGTTGCGCCAGACTGGAGTGGAAGTGGCGATCGCGACTCTGAACGTACCTGACACTTCTTCGACAGCTTACCGTCAACACCACAACCCCGCAGCCCTTACCCCTCCGGTTGAGGCCTATATTCATCGAGAACACCTCTACCCATGGCAGGACGATCGCACCGAAAAGCCAGTGAAGCAGTAGACCCTAACCTACTTGCCGATTTTAAGGTAGGCGTCGATAATGTCATCTTCTCTGTCGATACCAATCAAAATCGGTTGCTGGTATTACTGGTGATGCGACAAGAAGCCCCATTTCTAGGCTGCTGGAGCTTTCCGGGCACATTGGTGCGGCGGGGAGAATCCCTCGAGGCCGCTGCCTATCGCATTCTGGCAGAAAAAATTCGGGTGCGAAATCTCTACTTGGAGCAGCTTTATACCTTTGGGGGGCCAAACCGCGATCCCCGTGAAGCTGCCGATAGCTATGGAGTGCGCTACCTATCCGTCAGCTACTTTGCCCTGGTGCGCTACGCCGAAGCAGAACTCATCGCCGATGGCGTCAGCGGTATTGCCTGGTATCCGCTCAACCAGGTGCCCCAACTCGCCTTTGACCATAACCAAATCTTGGAGTATGGGCATCGCCGCCTGCGTAACAAGTTGGAGTATAGCCCCGTTGCCTTTGAAGTATTGCCCGACTTATTTACTCTGAATGACCTCTACCAGTTCTACACCACGGTGCTAGGAGAAAACTTTTCCGACTACTCCAACTTTCGCTCGCGGTTGCTCAAATTAGGCTTTCTTGCAGATACTGGCATCAAGACCTCACGGGGCGCAGGTAGACCTGCCAGCCTCTACCGCTTCGATGCCGAAGCCTTTGCCCCTCTGAAAAACAAACCCCTAGTATTCATTTAAGTTGCCTAGCACATAGGTCACTTCGCACAGGGGCACAATTCAACCGGCCGCCGATGTATACCCAGGCTCTTGGGGTAGCTGAGGCAAATCGGGTAAATAGCCCTCGATTAATAAATCTCCGCCGATTTCCTGCCAGCGAATTCTTTCTAAGATCAGGGCATCGGTCATTCGGGTGAATCCCAGATCGCCAATTGGGGAAGGAGCATCGTGACCACCAATAATCTTAGGCGCAATCAAGGCCAGAACTTTTTGAATAGAGCCATCGGCGATCGCCGCCGCTGCCAGCCTACCGCCACATTCCCAGAGAACGCTCAGGCAATCTCGTTGACCAAGAAAGGCCATCACAGCTTGGGGAGTGAGGGGTGAAAAGGACTGAACTTCAACCCCCCGATCGCGTAGAAACGCCTGCATAGCAGGATTAGCTACCGGCTCAGTGCAGACCAGAGTCGGCGCAATTTGAGTATTCCAGAGCTGCGCTTGTTTAGGCAGGGCGAGCGATCGCGACATCACCACCCGCAGGGGGGTTACAGCTTGCCGGCTGGTCAAGAGCGGGTCGTCTTGGCGCACCGTTTCTCCCCCCACCACCACCGCATCACACCCCTTGCGCCAGGTATGCACCTGCGATCGCGCCGCTACACTGGTGACCCAGGCGCTATGCCCGCCAGTTGCCGCAATTTTGCCATCTAAGGTCATGGCATATTTGAGGATGCCAAAAGGGCGTTGCCGTAGCATCCAAAAACTAAAAGCTTCATTGAGTTGCTCACAGGCCGCCGCCTCAACCCCAACGGTCACCTCTAAACCAGCAGCGCGAAGTCGGGCAACGCCCTGCCCTGCCACCTGAGGGTTTGGATCAACCATCCCAATCACCACTCGCCGAACTCCAGCAGCAATCACTGCCTCGGTACAGGGAGGCGTGCGCCCATAGTGGTTACATGGCTCTAGATTGACATAGAGCGTTGCCCCCTGGGCCCTGCCAGCAGCGGCCTTGAGGGCATAGACCTCGGCGTGGGGTTGCCCTGCCTTAGGGTGAAACCCTTCGCCTACTACTTCCCCATCTTTAACAACCACACAACCAACCAGAGGATTCGGTGCCGTCTGGCCTAGGGCTGTTTCTGCCAGCTCCAGACAACGACGCATCCAAACTCTATCCAGATCGGCTGCACTCACCACCTGCGTTGGAACCACTCACTTTAAACGACAGCTACGCCAGGTTATCAAGTCTATCAAGGTCGAGAAGCATGGGGCGTTGCTCCCAAACAAGGAGTGGCCCCATCTAACCCCACAACCCTTCTAGCCAGGTAAATTCAGCGACTTATTCAACTAAGGCGCTGGCCTTAGGAACAACAACCGCAGGCTTAGCTAACCCCTGCCGCTCTAGCGTAGCCAGAGCTTGAGCATATTGGGGATCAGACGAGGTTCCAATCAAACGAGGGTTGGCAGAAAGGCGAACGCGATCGCTCTCAGTCAAATCCACCTTAATATCGGGCGTAATCCCCTTTTTGCTGATATCCGTACCCTTAGGGGTGTAGTAATGGGCGATCGTCACAGCCAGCCCTGAACCATCCGACAAAGAATGCACCGACTGCACCAGCGCCTTCCCAAAAGTTTGAGAACCAACCACCGTCGCCCGCCGATTATCCATCAGTGCACCCGTCAAAATTTCACTAGAGCTAGCTGAATTGCCATCGACGAGTACCACCAGCGGCAAGTTAGTCAAAGCTGTTTGATTCGCTGCAACTTCTTCGCTCTTACCCTTGCGATCAACCGTGCGCACAATAGAGCCACGGTTAACCCACATGCGGCTAATTTCAATGCTAGATTGCAGCAGCCCACCCGGATTACCCCGCAGGTCTAAAACAAAGGCTTCCGCTTTCTGCTGGCTCAAGTCGCGGATTGCCTTACGCATCTGATCCGCCGCATGGGAGCTAAACTCATTCAAGCGAATATAACCGATCTTACGATTACCTTCCTGCTTTAAGGCATATCGCACAGTTGGTAGCTCAATTCTTGCCCGCATAATCGACACATTAAACATGCGGCCATCTCGCCGAATTCTGAGAGAAACACGACTCCCCGCTTCTCCCCGAATCAACGCAGAAGCATCTTCGACACTCATCCCCTGGGTTGAGCGGTTGTTGATTGCCAAAATCTCATCCCCTGACCGCAACCCCGCTCGCAGTGCCGGAGAATTCTCAATCGGCTCTACAACTGTCAACACCTTTGTCTGTTCGTTTTGCTCGAGCCGAATCCCAATCCCAGACAACTCCCCAGCCGTTTGATTGGTCAGAGCCTCAAACTGCTTTGGATCCATGAACCGTGTGTAGGGATCGTCCAATTTCTCTAGAGCAGCTTGTAGAGCCTTATAGGCTTGCTGCCGATTGGTGTAATTACGGCTTAGCAAACTTTGCCGCACGGCTTGCCAATCCGTTTTATTGAAGCTGGGATCCACATACTCTCGGTTAACAATTTGCCAGGCTTCATCAATAATCGCTTTGGGGCTGTCTTCCAAAGCCGCACGCACCTTATTATTATTGCCGACATCGATCAGCCCAACTGCTGCCGCAGTAAGCACAGCACTACCATAGAGAGCCACTTGGTAAAAGGGAAGGCGCTTACAGACTTGATTCATGAATCCACCAGAATGAAATGAGCGTTAGCGTTGAGGAGAGCAAAACCAGCGCTTTGCAAGCATACGAATCTATCTGCTATCTAGATCACCCAGCATAGAGACATCCTCTGGATAAGCCCACAGAGGAAGGCACGAACTTCTCAAGTCGTTTGCTGGATCTAAGGTAAACTAACAGATCGATCTTTCTCAGTAACTAAAAACTACCTGTTAAACCCGCATCCGGAGCAAAAGATTCAACCCTGCTACCTGCCTGGGATGGATTGACTTAACCTTACCCAGTGAAACCAAGCGAACTAAAGCAAATGCATGCCAGTTTGCCAAGTGTCCCTGGTTCAATCGAATTCACTCACTACCCCAGATGAGCAAAGGTGCCAATTCACCATTGGGTAATACCAGCACCGAACCTTCAAACCCGGGTACCGCCCAGGAGCTTAAGCTTTCTGACAATCTAACCGCATTTAGGGAAAATCGCCTAGAGGTTCTCCTATTAAATTTAATGAAAATCACTTAAAGAAGAATTAATTTTCATCAATCAATGCTTTCATTTTGTTTTACGTGCCATCGCGGAAAACAGATGCGGCGATGGCAGGAACACCCAAGTTTGCCTCTGTCTACGGAGAAGAGTGAAGAGCTGAGGCGCTATCCTAGGTTGTAGTTTTCGATCAGTTCTACCCGCCGCCGTCTAAGAGAGCATGTCACCTTTGCAGGCCTTCATGAAGGGGAGCCGAGAGCGCTCTCAAAGTCCCGCTCCCAGATTGGAAGAGGGGTTAGAGCAATCCGGGCAGACCAGAAAAGGATGAGAGCAACAGTGATATGCACCCCCATCGAAGATATGCACCCCCCATCGAAGCTAAGTGTTCTGTGAATGTCATGAAAGCCCCATTTCCTCTCTGGCAACGACGCTGGATGACAACGCTGGTGCAGGCTGTTGTCGGGCTAGTGGCTTTGCTGGGCGTGATTGGGATGCAACGATCGCAACTCAGTCGCCCGTCTTTATGGGCATCTGACCCAATACTAGCCGCACAACAAACTAAAACCCAATTAAATTTGTTACGGCAGGCTCCCAGTTTTGGTTTTGATAATCTGCTGGCCGATTGGGTCTTTCTCCAATTCTTGGAGTATTACGGCGATCGCGCCGTGCGGCAACAAACAGGCTATGGTTTGGCTCCTGACTATTTTGATGTGATCACTCATTTTGACCCTCGGTTTGTTGATGTTTATCCATTCCTTTCTAGTAGTGTGTCTTACCAGTTGGGTAAACCCGAGGTCGCAATTGACCTGATGCGCCGGGGAACGGAGGTTCTCTCTCCTGAATTAGCGCCTAATGCCTATCGAGTTTGGCGCTATAAGGGGTTAGATCAATTGTTGTTGTTAGGAGATGTTCCTGGGGCGATCGCCTCTCATGAGATGGCCGCCAACTGGGCAGAACCTATTGACCCAGCGTTAGCCAATCTGTTTCGGAATACCGCCGCTTTTCTGCGAGAAGACCCTAACAGCTTGCCGGTCAGGGTGAATTCCTGGGCTTCGATTTTGATTGAAGCGATCGCGGCTAGAGATCAACAAACCCAGGCAAGGGCTAAAGCGGAGCTAGCCAAGTTGGGCTACGAAGTGCAAATCAACGAAAAAGGGCAACCACTCTTGCAGCGGTTGTCTCCATCTCCTGAAGCCAGCGGATCTCCAGCCCAACCTTGACTTGGTTCGGGGTTTATAGCACCGTGACGCGCCACTGATTGAGGGTTCTCAGAGGAACACGGCCCGCTTCCTATCATGCCGCGAAATAACAACCCTCAAACCTTAACACTCCCTGCGGCTAAAAATCGATAGCCACTGCCAGGTTGCCCAATCCAGTCGGAGTTCACCCGCTGCATCCCGTCCTCAATCTGGTGGCGATCTTTTCTCCAGCACTCTGTAACGTCCCCCGATTAGATGATGCACTGGCCGTCTCCATCTCTAACTTTTCAGTTTTAACTTTATAATTCGGTAGAATGGGGCAGTTGTATTCTGCACGACCTGCGTGATTGAGCGTTATACCCTGCCCGAAATGGGCGAACTGTGGACTGATACCTATAAGTTAAAAACCTGGCTCCAGGTTGAGATTGCTGTTTGTGAGGCGCAGGCAGAGTTAGGCTACATTCCCGCAGAAGCGGTGGAGACGATTAAGGCGAGGGCAAACTTTGACCCGCAGCGGGTACTAGAGATTGAAAAAGAAGTCAAGCACGATGTCATCGCTTTCTTGACTAACGTCAATGAGTATGTGGGAGAAGCGGGTCGCTATATCCATCTGGGTATGACCAGTTCAGACCTGCTGGATACGGCTCTCGCATTGCAGATGGTAGCTAGTCTGGATGTCTTAATGGCTCGCTTAGAGGATTGTATTCAGGCAATTCGTTACCAGGCCCAGCAGCATCGTCATACTTTAATGATTGGGCGCTCCCATGGGATTCATGCAGAACCTATTACCTTTGGCTTTAAGCTGGCTGGCTGGCTGGCTGAAATGTTGCGTCATCGCGATCGCCTCTGTCGCCAAAGACGTTGTATTGCCGTTGGGAAGATTTCTGGAGCCGTGGGGACTTATGCCAACATTGATCCTCAAGTTGAGGCATTAACCTGTCAAAACCTTGGTTTAGAGCCAGATGCTGCTTCGACTCAGGTGATCTCGCGCGATCGCCATGCCGATTTTCTCAATCACCTGGCCCTTCTCGCTGCTTCGATTGAGCGCTTTGCTGTCGAGATTCGCAACCTACAACGTACCGATGTTTTGGAAGTGGAGGAATTTTTCTCAAAAGGGCAAAAAGGTTCTTCTGCCATGCCTCACAAACGTAACCCGATTCGGTCAGAACGGCTAACGGGCATGGCCCGGATGATTCGCGGCTATGCGATAACCGGCTTAGAAAATGTCGCCCTTTGGCACGAGCGCGACATCTCCCATAGCTCTGTGGAGCGGGTGATGCTGCCCGATGCTTGCATTCTGACCCATTTTATGCTGGTTGAAACCACCGACCTGATTCAGCATCTGTTGGTCTACCCCGACAATATGACCCGCAATTTGAATGTCTACGGCGGGGTCGTGTTTAGCCAACGGGTAATGCTGAGCTTGGTGGAAAAGGGCTTGACGCGAGAAGATGCCTACGCGATCGTCCAGTCAAATGCCCATCAGGCCTGGAATCAACCTGATGGCAACTTCCGCGCCCTAATTGAGCAAGATCCGAGGGTTACGGCTCATCTCTCTCCAGCAGAAATTGCAACCTGCTTCGACCCGTCTCATCACCTGAAACATCTGGATCAGATTTATCAACGCTTGGGCATTTAGAACAGGGCCTTGCCGCCAACTAGCATTCTGGCAGGGTCAACTTACCCCAGGTAAAAGTTTGCCCATCGCTTCACCGTCTGTATTGAATCTTTGCAACTTATGACAGCCGCCGGTTATGACAGCCGCAGGTAAGTGACCCAACTGTAAACAAGTTCTGCTGCAAGGTTGAGCTTTAATGCCTGAAGACACTCTGGCACTTCTTCCCAAAGAGGTGCTAAAGGACACCCCTCAGGCACTGGCGGTACAAGTGGCGGAAACAGGTAGTACTCTGCCACAGACTGGAACAGGTAGGGCAGCACCGGATGCGCCTGCTTGATCAGGTGAGTAATAGATTCGTGATACGTCGGCTCGTACTGGTTATCATCTAAAATAATGTGCTGAATGCCATAGTTAGCTGCTTGCTCAAGCCGTGGAACCACATTTTGATGGTCATCAAAAATGACGCAGGTTTTAGTCGCGTCTGCAAAGGAAAACCGAATACAGGAAAAGTCTTGAGTGCTGTAGAAGGCCCGGCTAGGTCGATAGGTTGCTTCAAATTCTAAGGGCATCATCAAAACGGGGTCGAGGCAGTAGAGGGTTGCATCAGGTAGCATCGAGTCGATCAGCCAGGTCGAAAAACCGCGCCAAATACCAGACTCAATCACCAGGTTAGGCTTGATGCGTTGTAAAAAGCAAAAGTAGGCAAAGGCGGAACTAAAGAGAACCCCACCGGTGTTATCAAAGGGGCGTTGGGCATAGAGTTGGCAAAAGGTGCTGAGCAAGTGCTCCATCTGTTGGCGATCGCCAAAGGGATTCACCACCTCGCAGGAAACATCAATATCCGACTCCGGCAAATCGATCCTAAAGTTTGCTTTGACCATCGTTTTGGCAGATCCCTCAATATCACTGTCTGTATCCTAACCCTGGTTTTACCTAGCGGCATCGAGAATCCCACTCGTATGACCTGCCAGCGACTACAGCGCCTGACCCGGTGCCGGCCCAGGGTTTGCTTGTGGTGAGGGCTGGAGCGCTGAGGTCTGGCAATTTTCTGTCGCATTGGGGGCTGTTGTAACGACAACCTGCTGATAACCTGCGGTCTTCAAAAGACTGGTGACGACTTGCTGAGCGCGATCGCTGGCACGCCTGAGCAAGCCATCAGCACAGGCCGTCTCAACAATTTTAGCCAAGGCTTCGCGCTGGGCGGTTGTCTGCAATTCAGGGGCGGCATCTGGCCCCAGATTCAAAAAACCCCGATTGTAGTCGTAGACCTGGGAGCGGTTAACATCGACTTTACTGTCAAGAATGCGGGCTGGAGGTAACTGCAACTGAATGCGATCGCCCGTTACCTGCACATTTTCAGAACGCACCTGACTCAAATCAACCCCTGCCTGCACCTGCCCATGGGCAATATAGAGTAACTTCGTAGTGCCGACGGTAAACCCACCCCACTTCAAGTCCTGGCTAGTGGGAACAACCGCCTGCATCGTGTATACCGCCGTTGTTAAATCACTAGCCTCGCGAACTTGTTCAATCACTAAGGAACGAACGTCCACCTGAGGAGACGGTTGCGGCATCGCCAGAAAATTTTTCGCAGCAATCAACAGGCGATCGCCCGTATGCACCGCCCAAAAAGAACCCACGGCTGTGGCAGCAATCAAGCCACCAGCCAACATCATACTGAAGTTGCGTAGCATAGCTGCTTTCCCTGATTTAACCAGCCCTTCCATCAATGCTCCTCACACTAAAATAATACAAACGTATCAACCTACTCAAATCATCCCATTGGTTTGGTCACCCCATTCGGTTAAGGCACCCCATCAAGTGTAAGCAACCGAGCGACAGATAGAGGTTTCGCCCTAAGATTGGCTGAGTCAAGACTTCTAAACACCACCCGCCCCTACAGACTGTCAGAGGATTTAGCCATAGACCGAAGAGAGCACTTAAAAAGTGGCCGGCGGTAAAACCACGACGCTATCAATCCAAGCCCACCTAGGCGAACTAAAGCCAACCAGAGCCGCCATCACCGGCAGAAGCAGAGCTTTAGCCAAATAACCGCAACTTTAGTCATCAGGGCTGCCAAAAGATGGGCTTTTAGACCATCCTCTTAGGGAATTGCCGGAAAACAACAGCCCCTCTGAGCGGACTTTCTCCGAATAGAGACGCGACACATTTCATGCTGCTCTGCGAAATAACGGCACTCGGCCCTTAACCGCCTTGTGGCCTATGATTAACGTGCAGTCCCCCTAAGCCTTGAAGTAAACCCTAAACGCGTATCTAGTAAAAATCCAGCCTGCAACGCAGATTTCTCCCGGCAGGATGCTTCATAATCTTAATGGTCTTATCTTTCATGTTTTAAGATAAATCCACAGCCAATTGATCCGATTGCAGCGGTTGACAGTTTGACAAGTGTTGGCTTTTCTGCATCTAGTGACCCATTCGTTAACCTGACAAACAGCCGATTATGAACCCGGAAGAACTCCTCCAGACAGCACAGAAAGGCTTTCACATGACTTTAGGGGCGACGGCAGCCGTGATTGAGTCGCTTCAGGATGCCCGTAAACGGGAGGAAAACACCGCCAAGCTTCGCCAGGATTGGGGGCAACTTTCTGAAGAGTTGGTACAAAAGGGACAGCAAACCGAGCAAGAGGCCCGCATTTTTGTTGATGGTCTGCTCAACCAGGGCAAGAGTGGCGCGACGTCATCCTCAGGAGCAGCTTCTGCCCCTGATATGCCAACGGCCCCACCAGAAGTACAGCAAGATTTGCAAACATTGACCGAGCAACTCGCGGCACTCCGGCAAGAATTAGAACAGTTACGGAATCAGCAATCACCGGACTAGTACAGCAAAAGTAGAAATTTTTGGACGGGCCTTAGCCATCCTTATCCCCCTTGCTTGAATGCCCGTCAGGGCTATGCCCTTCTCCCGTTCGTTGGCAGAAGGGAGCTGAAATTCGCCTCCCTACTCCCCTTGGGTGAGGAGACATTGAGTAATTCCTATCCAGATTCAGCACTGTCCCTCAAAATTTGCCGACTTTTCAAGACAAGAGCGTAAAACTGCCTGAATAAAGCTGATGCGCCTTGCCACGATCCAGGCATGATAAACAGGTATTATTTGGGGTCAATTTTATGCGCCATTTTTTATGGAAGTCCGCATGGGTGGCCAGTTTTACAACCCTTTTGGGGCATATTTCTGGGGCAGCTCAGCCGTTGCCAAAACCACTACCAAATACCTGGGTGCGGATCAGCACCGATGAGTATGACAACATTACCTATGTTGATCGAGCTTCGATCGCGGGTTCGACTCAGTTTCGGTACTTTTGGACCTATGTTGCAGCCGGTGCGCCGTACCCTGACCCAGAGAGTAAGCAGCAGATTTATGCAACGGCTGCCTATGTCTCGACCGATTGCAAAACTAAACGCTATCGGTTGCGTACCCTGCGACTGTTTAACCAAAGTAACCAAATCGCTCGCGAAATTGAGTATGGGGATGCGGGGCCTGATGGGTTTGCAACGTTTCATCCGGCGGCGATCGCTTCGATTAGCTTTGTCTGTTCTCGCGGTATCAAGCTGCCCAAACCAACCCTAACCAAGCCCACTACCCCAAAGCGCTAGTTTCAGGGAGAGCATTTTGGGGTGGGAGAAAAGCACATCCTAATGCGGCTAAAGTCAGCCAAAACGGAATCTTGTCCTATGCTACCGACCCTGGATTTGCTCCTACAAGCTTGTCCCACTGTCGAAGCCACCCCTGATGCCGCTCGATACACGCCCTTTGCCCAGGGGCGCTATGACGTTAAGCCCGGTTTGCGCCCGCTAGGTACCGACTTTAAAAATGGGTGTGCCGATCGGCAAGTGTTTCAACTGGATAGCAACTATTCTCATTATCATCAGCTTAAGCAGGCCGCGCGGGCAGAGCAGTTGAGTAAGTATTACCAGACTCATGAGTATCCTCCTGCTGTAGCCACTGCGATCGCCCAATTTATTGCCCATAGGCTGCAACAGGATCAGCCCCAAACCTTTCAACTCAGCACCATGGGCAAGCAGCCTACTTTGCATAACCAGCGCACCGGGGAAACCCTTACCTTTGACGCTACCTGGCAACTCCAGGGCGTGAGCGGTCAGCCCTCAGTGGCCTATGCTTCGGCTCTTGATGCCCTGGCCAGTCAGATTCAGGAAGATTTAGCCGTGATTTGCCAGCAGGGGGAGCGCCATTGGGTTAGTGCGATTCACCTCTGCTTCCCCAATTATTGGGCCCCAGCCGAAAAGATTGGCCAAGATTTTGCAACAGTGCATGCACCCGTCGCTGGTATGGAAAAACTAAACCAGCGCGGCCAAATTCTTTCCAACAGCATGATTATGCATCCCCCATCGGTTCGGTTTGCCTGGGGGCTGAGCACGGATACTCGGCTCAACCATCACCCCCAGTCTCCCCAGGGTATCTCTGACGCTCGCTGGCAGGGACGACAGTTTATGCCACAGCAACCCAGGTTATTTGTGCGGGTCGAGCGTCAGGTGATTTGGGGCTTTCCGGCCGTCAATGCGGCGCTATTCACAATTCGCACCTACTTTTGGGACTGTGCGTTGATTAAACATCGGCCTGAGCTGCGATCGCCCCTGGTCAAGGCACTCCAATCGATGTCGCTGGATGCTTTAGTCTACAAAGGCTTAGCACCCAGCAAGGATGCCATTTTGGCATGGCTGAATTAAGCGGATTCGCTGTGGGCTTAAAGTGAGTGAAGGCGATGCTCAGTGATGAGGGTAAGGCTGCTCCACGCCCCCTTGGCATCGTAGCTTCGAATCAAACGCTGTCTTAGATTCGGCTGAATCAGCCAACCGACTTCTAAAAAGAAGGGTTGACCCGATTGAATTTGAGTAGGGCCAGTTGCCGAGGCTCCTCCCGGCAACAGCAATACCTGCACAGGTTGAGTCCCCTGTGTAAATTGCAGTTGATGACCGTGGATAGTGGCAGTGGAGGCCCCCATCCCACTGCCTGCAATCACCCGTTCCTGCCGCAGTTGGTTGGGGCCAAGCTGTTGCAAGTTGAGACGAGTCGAATAACAGTCGGGTGGTCGCCAATCAGGGTAGAGGGTCGTGGCCTCCCCCTCCCAGCTACCCAGCAGATCGGATAGCGTCAGCCCGGCGACAGGTTGAGCTGGTTTGCCAACGCGCCGTTCGCGAATCAGAGTGAGTTGTTGCAGGTTGCCGCGATCGTAAAGCTGCACCAGGCGTAAGCGGCGATCGCCAGAAATCAAGCCCAACTCGGCACCAAAATCTCCAGCAGGCGTATATTGCAGAGAACCTTGAGAAAAGGCTCCATTCTCAAAAAACAAAACACCCCGGCCCAGACTGCTGTACTCCAACACCGTTTCCTGGGGTGGTTGTGTCAACCGGCGAATCGTTTGCCGAATCGTTTGATCATGATTAAGACCCACAAGAGCAACAACCGTCGGCGTATCTTCCTGAATTTCACCCGCCGGAGATAAGCGGGTAAAAGACCCCTCCCATTCGCCCAGATTTTCTAGCAGGCTCTCCCACTGGGATTTCATAAATACTTCCAAATATAGGACGGTAAACCAACTGATGGGCAATAGGTCGCTCTAGCTTGACCTTAGACAGTTGACCAACAAGGATGAGTACTTCAAAGGGACGAAGTTCCCTTCGACGATCGCTCTAGCTTGGCCTTAGACAGTTGCCCAACAAGCCCTCTGGCCAATCCTTACCCTCTATCAGATCTGGTCATCAAGCCAAAGCTAATTACCTAGCGGCAACCTAGACTCTCGCGGGTTTCCACTCCTGTAACCGGGTTCACCCCATCGGCGTACTGACACAACTTCGACACAGCATAGCGGTCAACCAGGGCATTAGTGAAATCAGCACCGCTGATCTGGGCTTCATCCAAGATGCTATTGGTCAGGGTGGCATCCACTAAAATGGCGTTGGTTAGGTTGGCTTTATAGAGCGTCACACGATCCAGCAAGGCCCCGGTTAAATCAGCACCGCTCAGGTTGGCCCCCAGCAAATTTCCTTTTGTCATCATGGCGTTGGCCAGTTTTGACCCAGAGAAGTTGGTTTCGCGCATCTCAGCAGAGACAAATACCGCCCCTTCTAAATCCATGTTTGAAAAGTCACGATTCTCTAAGGAGGTGTGGGTGTAATTAATGGTTTTGGTTTGGGCCAAGGCAGGAGTTGCCGTTAGTGCCAGCCATAGTAAAGTTAGCCCAATCGTTAGAAGGATTAGGAGCGATCGCTTCAATGGGTTACTAAATGGGTTATGAACGGCAGCCATGCTGGAAAGTGTCATTGCTTGAACAAGGTTAAAACTCACATTCAATCTCTTATCCACCAGTATAAAGGGTCTCACTGCATGGGCAGCTTACCTGCAACACAACCACAACACCTAACCCAGGAGACTAGGAGACTAGCAGAGGGCTAAATAGTCAGCGCAAACGGCCACCCGTCAGACTTGATTAAAACTGAGACCGCAGGCGCTGAACTCCACTTGGCCCATTGCCTTTCGAATTTCGCATAGCCGCACTAGGAATCTGAATCAGTGACTGGCACGGCGACCTGCTTGAGAACAACAGAATCGGCCTCCGGCAAAAGCCCTTTTGCTGAGCCGGCCACCTTTGCTTGACCTATTTTTGCCGCTAAAACCTCACGCTGATTGATGAGATAGATGCTGATCAAGGTGAACCCTACACCTACCCATTGAATCGGAGTCAGCATTTCTGCTAGAAACAGGCTACCAAACAGCAGCGCAAAAACAGGTGTTAAAAATGTCAGCGAACTGAGGCTAGTGAGGCTACCCGTTGCCGCAAAGTAGAAAAACAGACCATAGGCGATCGCACTCCCAAACACCGTCGAGTAGGCCATAGCCACCCAGTCTGATAGCTGCAACTGATCCCATTGCGCCGTTTCCGTCAGAACTGATAGAGCCAGCAGCGGCAACCCGCCTAGCACCATGTGCCAGCCCGTAGCCATTACCGGATCAGCATAACGGCTCACATAGCGCAACGTCACTGTGCCAACTGCCATCGACAGAGCCGCGAGTAGCATCAACCATTGGCCATTCTGGAATAGACTCGCTACCCAATCTAAACTCGCAATATCCCCACCCAGGGAAGCACCCTGAAACACATTCATTAACCAGGTACTGGGCAAGCCCAACAAGCTAATCCCAATCACCCCGACAGCCAACCCCAACCAGCCCCAACCACCAATCTGCTCGCCAAACAGCCACAGCGCCAGCAGCGCCACGGCTAAGGGTTGAGAGTCAATCATCACTGAACCCAAACCAGCACCCGTACGGCTCAAACCCTCTGCCAAAAAGCCTTGAAACAGCGTGCCATCAATGAGAGCGAATCCAGCAATCCACCCCCATGCTTGCCAACCCCTCGGTTGAGAACGCCCCATTACCATACCCGCCCCCAAAACCAGCAACCCCGCCGGAGTAATGCGTAGGGTCGCCATAAACAGCGGTGTCGTGTGGGGAATCACTCCTTTCATCGCGACCATAGCCGTACCCCAGAAGAAAAAAGGCGCAATAAGCAACAGACAGTAGAAAGGAGAAGTGACTAAAGGGTGTTTGGTATTCATCACTTGTTACGAATGGACAGATAGCGTTAAGGCACGGCAATTCAAAAACAGGGTTCAACCACAAGCGCTGACTAATGCAGCAGGGAAACAATTTCTGAACCCGTTTAAACATTCCTTGCCCTCTGGCCCCTGCTCCCGTCGAAGGAGAGAGTTAACCAAACTAGACCCCCACCCCTGCCTTGGGGGAAGAGCGGGAATAAGGGCAGACAGACCTGTGCCTGAGTTTACTAAGAATGTTGGTTCAAGCCCGTCCCCAATTGGGTTCAGCAGATTCGCGGCTATTCCATACCACAGTTGCTAGCACTGGGTTGCGTTAGCACAACCTAGTCCGATGAAACGGGTGAGTTGAGCCAATTTGTATTCCCCTAATTAAGTATTACACCTATTTCTATACTTATATTAAGTAATTGTTACAAATTCAGTCAGCCCGTTCCCCAGATTTTGCTGTGGATAGGGCAAACTAGGGTATTAGTCGATACGTTTTGGATCAGCAGGAATGGTTTGGCCCTTTAAGCCCAGTTCTAAAAAACAGATTGCCCGGATTGAAATTACAGGCCCGATCGCAGGAGCAACGCGTAAACGAGTGCTCGAAGCCCTGAAAACTGTAGAAGAGCGCAAATTTCCAGCACTGCTCTTGCGCATTGACAGTCCTGGGGGTACAGTAGGCGACTCCCAGGAGATCTATGAAGCGCTCAAGCGCCTCCAGGAAAAGCTCAAAATCATCGCCAGCTTCGGCAATATTTCTGCCTCTGGTGGGGTTTACATTGCCATGGGGGCTCAACATATTATGGCGAACCCAGGCACGATTACTGGCAGCATCGGGGTAATTTTGCGGGGTAATAACTTAGAGCGCTTGCTAGATCGGATTGGGGTTTCTTTTAAGGTCATTAAGTCTGGCCCCTTTAAGGATATTCTGGCCTTTGACCGGGAGATGACAGATTCAGAGCGCTCGATTTTGCAAGAGTTAATTGATGTCAGTTATCAGCAATTCATCCAGACCGTTGCTGAGGCTCGCCATTTGTCTGTAGAAGCCGTTCGCCACTTTGCAGATGGGCGTATTTTCACCGGGCAACAGGCTCTCGCCTTGGGAGTAGTGGATCGGCTTGGCACTGAAGCCGATGCCCAACGTTGGGCGGCTGAGCTAGTTGGTCTCGATCCTGAAAAGACTCAGTGCTTTACCCTGGAGGAACGTAAACCTCTGATTAATCGGTTGTTTTCTCGAAATCAGAGGAGGCTAAATCAGCTTGCCAGCATTTCTGGAGTGGCCAGCTCGATGGAATGGCTGACCTTTGAGTTAGAGAGCTGCGGCGTGCCCCTATGGCTTTATCGAGCCTAGAGTCTCATGACCAATTTAAAAATTTCAGTAAGATCACAGCGTTCTCTGATGTCGCTAGGGTTGATTTTTCGCCATAGTGAGAGAAGGGGTTCAGTTCCCAGCGGTTGTCAGTGTTATGGCTGTCACCATTTTTAGAGCCGTCGGGGCAGGGTTTAGAGGCGGTAGCCTCGAACGCACCCAGTTTTTATGACTATATCAAGTTATTTTGGGAGGCTTTGGCGTGGGTTGGCGTGTAAGAGCAATTCGAGGGGCAACAACCGTCCCAGAAAATACCGTCGCTGCAATTCGCGAGGCTGTGCATGAACTGTTGGATGCCTTGGAGACGCATAACTGCCTGGACCCGAATGAAATTGTGAGCGTCACATTTTCAGTTACCCGAGATTTGGATGCGATCTTTCCAGCGGCGATCGCCCGTGAACGCCCCCATTGGGATAACGTTCCCCTGCTGGATGTACAGCAAATGCACGTGACAGGCAGCTTAGAACGGTGCATTCGTTTTTTAATTCACTTCAATACACCCGATCCAGAGGTGGTAATCTACCATCCCTATCTGCGGCAAGCCAAAAGTCTGCGACCTGATTGGGCGATTCCTGCTCCGACGACTTTGACCACTCGCTCCACTGTGCAGTCTCATTAATGCGGTGTTTCGTTGCTATCAGGCGGGTGCCATGAGATCTGGCCGTCGCCACCTGATGGAGGACGGGAGTTGGAATCTCTGGCTGAGGGCAGGAGACCCCTCCCCTCATGGACAACCCTGACAGATGCCTAGAAAATCACATCCAGGTCTAGCTCTGACAAATCAAGGGTGTAAAGGCTGCCTTGATGATTTTGCCAGGTCGCCATGACCAGGGTATCGTGGTTGGCTAACGCAATCGCACTGGGTGTTGACGGTGCAATCAATCCTCCCAGTCTTTCGCCCAACTCATTTAACAAAGTGATGCGGCCATCTTCACTGGCAACAACGTAGCCCCAAGGCGCGATCGCCACTTGGAATGGCTCACTTTCAAGGGGAATCCGGCGAATTTGTAACGGTTTAAGCTGAATCAGTAGCAGGCTGTGAGGATGCCCTGGCTCAGTTGCCAGGAGGCGATACCCTTGAGAGCCAAATGGTTGCTCCCCACCCACTGCTGGAAACACTCGTCGAATCGGTAAGGGTAAACTCAACCTCCCTAGAACGTCTCCCCGACGAGTAAATACCTCCAGCACAACCCCATTGATGCAGGTATGTTCAGGAGATTCTGCCAGATGCGCCAAAGTTAGCAAATGCCGATTATCCAAGGCAATCATCTGAAATAGGCGACGGGTTTCCCCCTTCACTTTCACTACTTCAGTGTCTCCTGTTTTTAGGTTCCAGAGACAGACATGGGGGTTGTCCACTGCGGGCGTGACGACTGCCGTTGCCATCCAGCCACCGTGCGGGGCGATCGCCGCTAAAAACTCCTGCTTAAACTCAGCAACCAAATCTGGCATCACCTCTAGGCCTTTCGTCTCTAAATCTCCAGAAGGATGCTGGAAGGAAACCTCTGACGGCAGAAAGGAAACCTCTGGCAGCAAGCTTACGTTTCTTTGCAGCAATTCCCAAGGGAGGCGATACACAGAGCGTTGGGCGATCGCATAAACAGAAGAAGAGCAGACAAGCAACTCTCGAATTGGCTCCACCATGCGCAGAAAGAGATTTTGGTAGGGCAGTCGTTCCGCTTTCTGAATAGTGCGTCCGATTAACCGATTTCCTGAAACCAGTAAAAGGGGCAACGCGGGGGAATGGCTCGAGCCAGTTACAACAATTTGATGAACTTTGGTGCTGAGCGGTTGACGATGGATGCCACTATCGATCACCTGACTCTGAAGGGGAGGCAACTGAATCAGTGGTTTCTCTTCCCAGTCTGTTGTCTGAATGAGAGCGATCGCCTCCTTCAGCGCGACGAGCATCTCTGTTGCAGACTGATAACGCCGAGCCTGTAGCTTTTGCAAGGCCGTCAAAATAATGGGGTGCAGAGGAGCGGGAACCGTCTCAGGGATTTTGACGGGTTGATTCATATGGGCTGCCATCAGCGCAGCAGGCGTGCCAGAAAAGGGGCGATGCCCTGCAAACAGCTCGTACAACAAAATCCCTACCGCATACAGATCAGCGGTAAAGGAATGTTGTCCATAGAACCGTTCAGGAGCCATATAGGCCGGTGACCCTGTATTCCCACTTCCATCCTTGATGAGTTCTTGACTGAGATGGGCAATGCCAAAATCTGAAATCCGCGCTCGCCAGCCTTTGGCATGGAGGGTTAACAAAATATTTTCTGGTTTGATATCACAGTGAATAATCTGATGATGATGGGCATGTTCTAGCCCCCGCAAAACCTCCTGTACCAGGTTTAGGCAAACAGCCGGGTGCAAGGGCACTTCTAGATCAAGCAGACTGCGCAAAGTGCCTCCTTCGCAATAATCCATCACCAGGTAACGCCGATTGTGAATATGCTCTAGGGCGTGACAGGTAACGATGTTAGGGTGTTGCAAGCTTACTAAAAACCGCAACTCCCGCAAAAACTTATGGGTAGGGAAGCGGTCTTTATTCAGCTCCTTAAGGGCAAATAACCGGCCAGTTTTGCGATGGCTGGCACAATAAACCCGACCAAACTGCCCTTGCCCGACCAGCCCCAGGAGGCGATACTGCGATCGCTTGAATTCACCAGCAGACGAATTAACCACAGGAATCAGGCACAGAGCCGCTGCACAATTGCGTCGTGATCCAACCGTTGTTCTACCATGGCTTCTGCGGGTTTCAGGCGTTGTGCTAAGCCCAACAAAAACCGGTTGCAGTCGGCAGCCATCGATTCACACGTTGTTTGGACACAATGCAGCTCACGCCCAGTCAACTGGCTAAAAAAGGAGGCAAAAATGCCGGCTTCTAAAAAGCAATAGGGAACTTCGTTCCTCGGTGCCAGCGCCGCAAAGGGAGATTCCCAAGTCTTAATTAGCAAAAACCCGTGGGAATGAAGGCTATGATCTAAATCCAGCTTGCCCCAACCGTAGGTTACCCAGCATTGCTGTAAAGACTGGAGAAATTCGACCATGGGCATCTCGGCTAGAGCCGTACCATAGTAGTCAGTCAATTCTTCACGGAAGCGCGTGTAAAAGGTTTTTCCCCACCACTTACCACAGTTAAATAGCACCAAGCGGGAGGCTTGTCCCGTTTCCTTGTCTAGTCCTGAATAAATGCCTTGAATCAGCGTTTCGGGAATGGCAATCAGGCGATCACCGCGACGATTTTCCAGGATCCCCAGTTCCAGATCCCCCCGAACGTAGGTATCTGCCGCGAAGTAATTACCAGGAATCCGATTGTTGGTTAAGAGGTCAGCTACAGAAATCATGGCAGTCGGTTTGAATAGGGTGTTGGGGAGTTTGAAAGCGCTGGTCTCTGAGATTAAGCAATTGGAAGAGCGCCTGCCGCCCCCCTTAAACGGAGGCTGACACTGGCAATAAAATCTGCTTCGCCTGCTCTAAACAGGGTGACAACAAACTCTTTTGCTGAGGGGTCATAACGGCATCTAACCGGTGCTCTAACAAACGATAGAGGGTTTGATCAATCATCTGGGTCTGAAAAACTTGAATCTTCTGGGTCAGCCAACCACGCAACTTCTCAACGACAAAGGCTTCATCATTCAGCAGCATTCCCATAGCACAGTAGCGCAACACTAGCAATGCATTCTTGATACTGCGTTCCATCTTTTCCACGCTTTCATTGGGTAAAGCAGCCTGAAGTTGGTCAGCAACGGCTTGCATCACTTCCAGTTCGCGATCGCGGAGGGCGCGGTACGCATCAATCCGCGCGGGTAAGGAACCCACGTACTGGTTTAAGATTTGCAATTCCTCTGGCTTGAGGTAGCGTTTTTCTGCTTCATCGAAGAGCTGTTCAAGTTGAGGTTGCATAGGTGCTTAAGAGTAAAGAATTCAGCAAACGGAGAGAAACAATCCAAAATCAGTCACCTAGCAGAGCGGCCTATTTTGCCAGCGCTAGCTTAACGGCACGCAACGCTAAAAGAGGTTGGAAAAGGCATCCAGCGTGAAATCATTAACCGACGGACTGGGAAGCGACGGCGGGGGCGAACTTGGAGGTAACCCAATGGCAGTGCCATCCCAATTCACCGCAGCAAAAAACTCATGCACACTTAGGGTCAGGTTCAGTGGCGTGGCCCCTGGGTCTGACCGCCGCTCTTGCACTTCGAGGGAATGATTTTCCCAGTTGATACTGGTAAAGAACTTCTGAACCGAGAGCTGCAACCAGTCCGCCGTGACCATAGCTACCGCTGAGCCATTTTTTTGTGGCGGGGAAAGCGTCATCATCTTAGGATCTCCCCGGCTTTCAGCCGCTTCTCGATATCACGGGCCGTTGCGCCTTCGTTTAGCCAGAAGGCAGCGGCATCGATCCGGTCTTGGCCACCAAGGAGAAACTTGCAGTAAGTCTCACCCATGGAGTAACACTGAATCTCAATGCAACTCAGTTGTTTCTTCACCATTTCGGTAAAGAAACCAGCAAACAGCCCGGCATAGATATGACAGACTGGTTTGCCAACATCGCCCAGGGTACGAGCAACGGCAGAGTCAAAGATGTTGATAAAGAGAAACCCCTGTTTGCGATCGCCCATATCAACTTCCCAACGTCCCCAGCCCTGGGAAGTAAAAGGCCACCACCAGGTTTCTAGCAAAAAAAGTAGGTTGGTTTGACGGAGGCTCCGTTCAAACTCTTGCTCAAACCATTTCTCAAAGAAGAAGGCATCTTTTTGTCCCCATTCGCAGCCAATGGTGTACATCGTCGCGGCTGAGGCATCGCCCACTTCTTCTTCGAGACCCTCAACTAGGCCAATGATAAAATCCTCTGTGGAAAAAAGGTTGCGGCTACCATTCCAGTCCACAATTTTGCCGTTCTCGGTGTCAAACTGAAAAAATTCCCGAAAGCCATAATGGTTGTGCTTTTTGGGGTTACGGGCTTTGGCAACAGGTACTTGGGAGGATGCGATCGCCATAGGGATTCTCTTCGCAAAAAGTTAGAGTAGAGCTTTAAGGGCAACAGCAGGGCTTGTGGTTAAAGCAATGCTGTTTTTGAGAGGCAGTTGCTGGGTTAGTACTCTCCCCATCATCACTCAGAAAGCGAAGCTCATTGCTTCTCTGAGTGGCTAGTACTCAATGTGCCCATTCTTGCTGATAACCCAACTCTGGGTAAAGGAAAAGCCGTAAAGATTCTTGAAGTCTGGCAGGGCTGCTCAATGAAATGGAACCGTATCGCTATCGCCAGGTCGCTGAGTTGACTGGGGTGAAACCCCTGCACTTGGTTTAGATGGCGATAGATATGTTAAAGCACAACGATAAGGCGTTGCTTAACAAAGAGATGAGCTGCCCTCATCCCCTTTCTTTCCGATTCTCTCTCCAAAAATCGAGGCAGCAGGGAAGCTCAAGGCTCCTCTCCTGCTGTGGGATAAGGGGTGGCGGTAGACAGACGGATGACTGAGTCTACTAGATAAAGGCGAATTGGGTGATTTACATCCAGATTCGGTGTCGTCACCTCAGCTCGCTGACTGAAGGCATCTTTTTCAGATCATTGGCTAACCTAGAGAACCCCTTCGCTCGGTGCCGATCTTCCTGGCGAAACCACCGCTACAAAAACCTAAGCTAGTAGCTATTTTTCCTGATCTTAGCGCGGTGCCGATCTTCCTGGCGGAGCCACAGCCCCCCAACCACTGCGATCGCCAGGGCCACCCATCCGGTCAGCGATTGCAGCAGTAGGAAACCACCAATAGCAAACATCGTGCCAAACAGTAGAAGGGTCGCGGCCACAATGCAACGGATATCCCGTGCTAGATCCTGGAGAGGCGCTAACCCGGTACGCTGGCGCTGGCGTGCCCATCCTGGGCCACCGGGACGAATTTGCGCATAAAATCGGTCGAGGGTTAGGTCCGATTCAGGCGGTGTGAGAAACATCACAGTCAGCCAGATAGCAGCCGTCAGCAGCGAGATCACCATTAGGCGTTGACCAAAATCCTCAATTTTGAGAACAGGCTCCACGCTGGTGAACCAGCCAATCAGAAACCCGGCAAGCATGGCCGCTAGCTCAGCCGCTGCATTAATGCGCCACCAAAACCAACGCAAGATTAAAACCAGACCGGGGCCGGTGCCAATTGCGATCACAAGACGAAACACGGTGGCAACATCCTGAGAGTAAAAGGCGGCGATCGCGCCTAAAATCGTCACCAATACCGAGGCAAGCCGACCCACGGTGACTAACTCAACCTGAGTCGCGGTTGGTCTCATAAAGCGGCCATAAAGGTCATTTGTCAGGTAAGAAGCGCCCCAGTTAATCGATGTCGAGACGGTGCTCATGAAAGCAGCCAGCAAAGAAGCCACCACAATACCCAGGAAAACAGGGGGCAAAAAGTCGAGCATTAGTTTTGGGTAACCCATTTCTCGATCGGCCAGATCGGGGTAAAGGGCGATCGCCGCCAGAGCCACCACAATCCAGGGCCAAGTCCGCACGATGTATTGGAGCAGATTAAATAACCAAGCCGCTCGCTCAGCTTCCGGTTCATTCTTTGCTGCCGCCAAGCGTTGCACAAACTCGCCCCCGCCATCACTGCGGCGAAACGACCACCACTGTACCAGTGTGTACGCCGCAAAAGTGCTGGCTGTGATACCTGCCGCATCATTCCACCGCAGCGTTCCATCGGTGAAGCCAAAGGGCAGAAAGGACAAGATATCAATGGGCGTGGCTTGCTGTGCCCGCTGCAACAAGGCATCCATCCCCCCCAGCCGCGTCACCGCTGCGATCGCCACCACAAAGGCACCCCCCAAAGCCAACGCAAATTGAAAAAAGTCCGT
>CALIDI010000025.1 GCA_938023035.1 uncultured Leptolyngbyaceae cyanobacterium
AAGATTCCCATCCCCGCCCCCCCCGATTTGGGCAACCTGGAAGGATTCGCTGCCGGTTTCAAAGCACCCATCTCAATGATTAACGGTAAACCCTTTAAGTCTGGTAAAGCCTATAAAGACAGCAAGCTCTGCAATGTTTTAACCATGTTAGAGTTACATCGTCGCTACCATGCCAATACTGGGATTGTGTTTAGTTCCCTTTATCCTGGCTGCGTCGCAGATACCCCCTTGTTCCGCAATCACTTTCCGCTTTTCCGCACCATTTTCCCCTGGTTTCAAAAAAACATTACCGGTGGCTACGTCTCCCAAGAATTAGCCGGTGAGCGGGTAGCAGCTGTAACAGCCGACCCAGAATACAACCAGTCGGGGGCTTACTGGAGTTGGGGAAACCGGCAAAAAGAAGGGCGTCAATCGTTCCTCCAGGAGGTGTCGAACGAAGCCCTCGACGAACAGAAAGCAAAGCGTCTTTGGGAATTGAGCGAAAAACTGGTCGGGTTAGCTTAGTCCAGCAAGGTTAAAATTTCTGGACTAGCCTCAGCCACCCTCATCCTCCTTTCTTGCATACCCGTCAGGGCTATGCCTTTCCTGCGCACGCCCTTGGCCCTTCAGACAGCAAGCAACGGTCTCCTCTCAAGTTTGGGAGTGGGGGAGTCAGGTTCAAAGTCCCTCTCCCAAGGAGGAAGAGGGATTTCGGGTGAGGGCTATAGCCAACGGCATAGCAAGCCTCTCTCTTCTCTTCTCGGTTTAGAAGCCTCAAGGCTGTCGAAAGCTATAATAAGCAGCCATGGCGAGACAAATCTTTAAGCTCATCAGTGTTGGTGTTGCTGTAGCTCTAGCGTTAAGCTTGCTCAGCCATTTTGTGGCGGAAGTCTTTTGGTTCCAGGAGGTCAACTATCTCCCGGTTTTAATTAAGCGTCTCTTAACGAAGGCTATCATTGCTGGAGTGGCAACCGGGCTAAGTGCTGCCTTTTTATTTGGAAATCTCGCGATCGCCCAGCGCCTAAAGTACCCGACACTGCCGGCTGCGACCCAGTCCCAAAATGCCCCACCCATTGCCTATCACTCCTTAGATCGGGATGCCAAAACCGATAGTTTCACTTCCCCCCTGCCCTTTGGCTGGTTGCTTCTAATCCTAGTCGGACTGAGCCTGGCAATTGGCTTATTGTTACTACGCTATGGGCAAACCCTGATCGATCTGTGGAATCTGAATCGAGCGCAGCCCGATATTTTGCCCCCGCTGCCGATTCCCTTTCGGCTGGAGACGCTTTGGCAACTCGGGCAAAGATATTTGACTTCTCCCCTATTAATTGTTGGCCTGCTGGCTCGAGTTGCGATCGCGGCGATCGCAACCATTTTCCTTCTAACCGCCCCCCAACTTTGGCTACCGGTGATTTCTGCCCTATCTAGCCTGGCCTTTGGCTACATTTTGTCCTGCCATTGGAGCCGCTTTCTGCTGGGGCTAAACCCTACCCCCTTTAATCAAACCGATCCTGTTTTCTCCCAGGATTTAAGCCTTTATGTCTTTACCCTACCCCTGGGACAGTTGATCGAGTTTTGGTTAACCGGCTTATTTCTCCTCGGTCTTTTTACCGTCAGTTTGACCTATTTATTGGCAGGTAACAGTCTCAGCCAGGGTAAGTTTCCAGGGTTTAACCAGGGACAGCGTCAACATCTCCAGGCCCTCTGTGGCGGTTTAATGCTGGTAAGCTGGTTGCGTTACTGGCTCAGCCGCTATGAGCTACTCTATTCCCCTCGGGGGGTGGTGTATGGGGCCAGTTTTACCGATGTCAACGTACTCCTGCCAACCTACTGGGTGCTGATGCTGCTCTCAGGGGTACTTGCCCTACTGCTGTTCTGGCGGGCATTTTGGGGTGGGCGCTGGCATGATTTTGCTAACTATCATCCCTGGCGATACCTCTTTGCTAGCCGTTGGCTACTGCTAGGGTTTGTTGTGCTGGCGTTAATCGGCACCCACGTTATCCCTGAACTAGTGCAGCAAATTGTCGTGCAGCCGAATGAGTTAGCACGGGAAGACCCCTATCTGCGGCTTAATATTGCCTACACGCGACAAGCGTTTGGGCTAGATACGATTAAGGTAGAAACCTTTAACCCCCAGGGAAATTTGACTGCCGCCGATTTGGCAGCCAATGATGATACAGTGCGCAATATTCGTCTTTGGGATACCCGTCCTCTTCTGCAAACCAACCGCCAACTCCAACAGATTCGTCCTTACTATCGATTTCTGGATGCGGATATTGATCGCTACACCCTGGCACCCGAAACACCGGGCGGCTCTGGCGAAAGCCAACAGGTTCTGATTGCGGCCCGTGAGTTAGACTATGCCAATGTGCCGCAGGAAGCGCAAACCTGGCTCAATGAGCATTTGATTTATACCCATGGTTATGGGTTTACTCTTAGTCCTGTCAATAAAGTGGCCGCCGGGGGTCTACCCGATTATTTTGTTAAGGATATTGGCTCTGGGGGGGATGATAGCAGCTTAACAACTTCCAGCGATCGCATCCGGGCCAGCATTCCTATTAAACACCCCCGAATTTACTACGGTGAACTGACCAACACCTACGTAATGACGAACACTCAGGTGCAGGAGTTGGATTACCCTGCAGGTAACGAAAATGCTTACAACATTTATGATGGCAGCGGCGGTGTGAGTGTAGGAGCGCTTTGGCGGCGGTGGCTGCTGGCTTACTATCTACGCGATTGGCGCATGGTGTTTGCGCGTAGCTTTCGCCCAGAGACAAAGCTGCTCTTTCGCCGCAATATCAACCAGCGCGTCCGGGCGATCGCACCTTTCTTACGGTATGACCGTGACCCCTACTTGGTCGCCGCAAATCTAGAAGGTCAAGAACCGCGTCTGGGATCACCTCCTGGTGCGTCTGAAAACTATCTCTACTGGATTCTCGATGCTTACACTACCAGCGATCGCTACCCCTATTCAGAACCCGCAAAATCTCCCTACCTACCAGCAGAAAATAGCCGCCGTTTTAACTACATCCGTAATTCCATCAAGGTTGTGATCGATGCCTATAACGGCTCCATGGTGTTTTACGTCGCCGACCCGACCGACCCCATGATTCGCTCTTGGGAACGTATCTTTCCCGAATTGTTTAGCCCCCTGGAAGCAATGCCACCGATTCTCCGGCGACATATTCGCTACCCCATTGATTTATTTGAGTCCCAGGCAGAGCGCCTCCTGACTTATCACATGACCGACCCGCAGGTGTTTTATAACCGGGAGGATCTATGGCAAATCCCGACTGAAATTTATGGCGACAAAGCTCAACTGGTCGAGCCTTACTATTTGATTACCCGCATCCCCGCCGCTCAATCAGAGGAGTTTATTTCCATCCTGCCTTTTACCCCTAATCGCCGTACAAACCTGACTGGCTGGCTCGCCTCTCGCTCCGATGGGGCCAACTATGGCAAATCACTCCTCTACGTCTTTCCAAAGCAGCAGCTCGTCTATGGCACCGAGCAAATTGAAGCACGCATCAATCAAGATCCGGTTATTTCTCAACAAATTTCTCTCTGGAATCGCCAGGGGTCTCGAGCTGTTCAGGGAAACTTGCTGGTGATTCCGATCAATAACTCGCTCCTCTACGTTGAGCCGTTATATCTTGAAGCGGAACAAAACAGCTTGCCTACTTTGGCCCGGGTGATTGTCGCCTATGAAAATCGCATTGTTATGGCCGAAACTTTGGAAAAAGCACTTCAGGCAATTTTTCAACCCGACCCTGAAGCTCCAGCAATTGTGCGCCCTGTAGAAGAATAGCGACCCTTGGCCCAAGCTGGCGCTGGCTAGCACAAAGGCTAAGGAAACGATGGAGCCGGCCAGTCGGCAGCGGTATCAGCCGCTCGTGCTGCTAGCACAACTGGGGTGTCGTAGAGCGAGGGTACCATCTCCAGTGGTTGCTGGGGCGATCGCCGTTTCCCCCCCTCACCCCGCCTTCGACGCGAGACGTTTTCCTCTGCGGTATCTTCTGCAATGATTTCGTAGAGCAACGCCCGTTTCTCGGGATCTTTGCCCTTTCGCAAAATACGTCCTAACCGCTGCACATATTCCCGGGTTGACCCTGTGCCTGAGAGCACGATCGCAACACTCGCATCAGGAACGTCCACCCCTTCGTTGAGCACGCGGGAAGCTGCAAGTGCCCGATAGTCTCCCTGCTTAAAGCGCTGAAGCACTGCATGGCGCTCTTTAACGCCGGTCTGGTGAGTAATTGCAGGAATCAGAAACGTTTCCGAGATGCGGTAAACCGTGGCATTATCATCCGTGAAGATCAATGTCCGGGCTGGGTAATGACTTGCCAGTAGATTTGCAAGCACCCGCAGTTTGCTCTCAGTGCCAAAGGCGATCACCCGTGCTTCGCGATGGGCGAGCATCGCTCGTCGTCCTGCTTGGGAGCAAGCACTAGCCCGAACAAATCGTTGCCAACCCTCCAGACTGCCCAAAAAAATATTGGACTCTTGTAAAAACTGATTGCGCATCTGGATCAACTCATCATAGCGCTGTTGCTCTTGCAAAGAGAGGCGCACTCTAATCTGCACGGCCTGGTGTTTGGCTAGGGCTGTACCGGCTAATTCCTCGGCGCTGCGGCGATAGACTTCTGCCCCAATCAAATGGCTGAGGTCAGCATGTTTACCATCGGCCCGTTCCGGGGTGGCTGTTAAGCCCAAACGATAGGGAGCGATCGCATATTTCGCAATCACCCGATGAAAGTCACTTGGTAAATGATGGCACTCATCAAACACAAGCAGAGCATATTGATTTCCCAGAGTTTCGGCATGAATGGCAGCACTGTCATAGGTGGCAATTAGAATCGGACTGCGATCGCGGGAGCCACCCCCCAATAAACCAATCTCCATATCGGGAAAAGCCGCTAACAGATGGGCATACCACTGGTGCATCAAGTCTAGAGTTGGCACCATAATCAAAGTGCTACGCTGGGTAGCCTGCATAGCCAATTGCGCCAGATAGGTTTTGCCGGCGGCTGTCGGCAGCACTACAATGCCCTTATGCCCCGCTTGTTTCCAGGCAGTGAGTGCCTCCTGTTGGTGGACGTAAGGCTCCATTTCTAAGCTAGGCACTAAATTAAGCTCATGGTAAGCTTTGGCAGCATCTTCCAGTTCTACCCCGGCAGCCCTTAAGGCCAACACAACATCCCGGTAGTGCATTGCCGGAATCCGAAAGCGCTCGATGCGGTCATCCCAAACCGCATAATCCAGCCAATCTTTACTGCGCGGCGGCGGATGCAGAATGAGCGTGCCCCGATCATAGGTGAGTTTCGGTATCCGAGTCATGGTAACCAGTTTGTCGTCTTAGGGATACCCTAACCCATCCCTTTGACTTTGGCACAATCTGAAGCAATAGAGCCTGTCACCTTTGCAGACCCTCATCCCCCAGCCCCTGCTCCCAATTTAGGAGAAGGGGGGCCGAGCTATCTCAAAGTTTCGCTCCCAACTTGGGAGCGGGATTAGGCAATCCGGACATACCAGAAAAGGGTGAGGGCAAAAGTGACATGCACCCTTAAGCAAAAATAAGGGTTCTAGCGATTGAACCGCTTTGCAGCTAATACCGATTAGAAACATAAGATTCAAATTAGAAACATAAGATTCAAAATAGGGTGAACATTTGCCTGCGCGCCAGATAAAGCCTCAGTTCTAGAGGACTTAGCCCTCCAAAATGGCAAAAGCCTCTGACAATCAGCCTGTCTATAGGCAAAAGACATGGGCCACATGGCAAACAGCTAACGCTTGACTTTTGTGGAATAGGGAGTCGCTGGTGCCAGAGGACTTCGGAGCAACACCATAAAGCGAGGATCCTGGCGAAGCTTGTCAAAGTCAGTGTTTTTGCGCGCGAGCTGGCGGTACTGGTCAGGATCAAGCTTAATGGCTTGCTGTAGGCTGATGATGGCCAGGTCAACGTTGCCCTGCAAGGCATGACAGCAGGCTCGATTGTAGAGGATGCTGGAGCTATTAGGGTTGAGTTGAAGGGCTTTATCATAGCTGGCGATCGCTAAGTCAAAGCGCCCTAAATGATAGAGAGCATTACCGCGATTGGCCCAGGCCGCCTCAAAGTCAGGCTTATAGCTAAGCGCCTTGTCATAACTGGCCACGACTTTTTCGAGCTGGTTGAGTTGACGTAAAGCTAGTGCTCGGTTGTACCACGCCCAGTAGTAATCAGGCTGAAATTCGAGAGCACGGTCATAGCTATTGACAGCCGCCTCGTATTGCCCAAGGTTGCGCAGAGAAATCCCCCGGTTATACCAGGCCCAAGCGTAATCAGGAGAGTAACGGAGGGCCTGATCGTAGCTGGCGACCGCCCCGGCATAGTCATGGAGTTCATCTAGCGCGCTGCCCCGATTGTTCCAGGCTTCTGGAAAGCCTGGCTCTAGTTCCAGAGCTTGATCATAGCTAGCAATCGCCTCGTTGTAACGCCCCAAGTGGTAAAGAGCATTACCCCGGTTATACCAGGCATCGACGAAATCAGGCTGGCGTTGAAGCAAGTACTCGTAACTGGCGATCGCTGCTTCAAACCTGCGATGCTGATTGAGATAGAGTCCTTTCTGAAAAAAGAAAATAACTTCTAAATCCTGTAAATCCTGCTCTTGACTCATGGGTGTGTGTCTCGTTCTTGGGTTAAGGGTGGCAGACAGAGGAGACCCTTTGCTTTTATTAGATTGCCCTGGGTCGCAGTCTGCCAAAACAGCGGATATTACGGAAGTTTGCCTGTCTCAAGGCAAACTGCACACTTGCTTAACATTTCACCTCAACCGGTGACTGGTTGGTTAAGTTCCTCAAAAGCTGATCAAGGCGCATCTCCACTTTATGGATGGCTCGATGTAGGGAGGGGTTGAGTGCCATTGCTTGATTCAAGTAAGTCCGAGCTAAATCCGGTTGATTTTTCAGGGCATAACAGCGGGCTTTGCTATAGAGCGCGGCAGAGTCGTCTGGTTTAAGCTCTAGGGCACGGTCATGGCTGGCGATTGCGGCCTCATAGCGCTCTAGGCGGCTTAGCACAATGCCACGATGATTCCAGGCGTAGTGACAACTTGGTTTAATGGCAAGAGCCTGTTCGACATAAATCAGGGCATCGTGGTAAAGGCTGAGATTGCATAGCGCGCGGCTGCTACTGTACCAAGCTTTATAGTCACTAGGGCGTAGTTGCAAAACACGCTTAAAACAATCGAGGGCGCCTTCATATCGTTGTAAGTTTGCCAAGGCACTGCCCTTGTTATACCAGGCTTTATAGTCCGATGAATTGAGCCGTAACGTGCGCTCGAAGCAGAGGAGAGCTTCTTCATACTTCCCCAATCGAGCCAGAGCGACACCCTTGCCATGCCAGGCCAGCGCATATTCAGGATTGACTTTGATGGCCTGGTCAAAACTGGCGATCGCTTCCCAATAGCGACCCAACTGCTCTAGGGCATAACCTCGGTAACACCATACCTCAAACAAATCTGTCTGGGTGGCGAGGATCCGGTCGTAACGGGCGATCGCCGCTTCATAATGTCCTAGACCGTACAACACATTGCCATGGGTATACCAAGCTGTTGAATCGAGGTCGTGCTCCATAGGTCACACATACTTCAGCAAAAGAGTAATTGTCTACTTCTTTTAGGTTCGACAAAAATTTTCTTAATTATTCAAAAGATTAGCTGAAACTAGATGTAGATTTGATGAGGATTTGAGCAAGTTTTAGACGATTGAAAATTGACACAAGTAAATCTATGGAGATTCAAAAAACTTCTGAAAAGAAGATAGAAAATGAGTAGGAAGACAATTGTCAAAAGACTAAAACGGAGCCAGTACTTTGGCTTAATTTGTTTGGTTGAGGGATTCACCCTCTGTTGTGATCTCCCAGGCAGGATGTTCCAACAACGCTTCGATTACCCGCACGCCACGCAACTGATTCGATAGTGGCAAGTGCCCTATAGGAGCTTTTATACTCCACGTAAACCCCTTAGGGTAGCGGGTCCAGAGATTACCCTCTTTCCAGTCAATTTTTGCCCAAAGTTTCTCCCAATTTTTGCCTAGCCCCAACCAGAGTTCTCGTTGTACAGAAAACCCAAACTTTCCCTCAGAATAGGCGACCCAAAGTTGGTTAATGGTTTGGAGGTCAGTGATGGGGAACGATTTGACCTCTGTAAAGTAAACCCATTTACGTTGCATAGCCGCCGTCCCCGCCAGCTCGCAGAACTTTTGTAGCGTCAACCGATCCGCATTGAAAAAGTCCTGCTTTGCTAGTAATTCTTGTAGAGGGGCGTAGTCAATCCCTACTTCGGAAATGAGGGGTACCACACCCTGAGGGAAATGGGTACGCAGAAAGGTCTGGCATTCGGGCAGTGGGTGCGCTAACAGAAGCTGATAGGCTTTACCGCATACGGCTAAGTGTTGTAAGGAGGGCGCTATGGAACGAGCCGTTGTTTGAGCGAGTAAAAAATCCTGGATGACAACCACTCCCTCATTACCCATTTGAGCTAACTCAGCTAAAATCTCGATCTGTTTTTTCGCCGTTGCGCTGCTTAATTGGGTGCGCAATTGCTCGATCGGGCTAACAGGGGTGTTGCTTGTGGCCGGATTGGTTGCTGAACTTCCCATTGATGGCAAACGGTTGATTCCACTAAGGTTGTAAAGGCTTCAAAACACACAGGGTGAAAATGACTGGCCGACCGATCGCGATCGCTTTATCCTAGAGCACCTTGTTGTGAACTGGAAGCCTCAGAAGAAAATGACGGATTAGCTCGAAGTTGGCTCAGGAGAGGCCGCAAGAGCGGCACCTGTGTGTAAAATCTGCTTAATTATCTTAGAGGTTGAAGTCGCCACTTCGATCGGAACGAACTGAATTTGGCCACCATAGGCCTGAATATATGGCGTTTCGGGTAATGTCTCTAGACAGTAGTCTCCCCCCTTGACATAAACTTCTGGCTGTAGCAACTCGATTAAGCGTTGAGCGGTTAACTCATCGAAAATCACAACCGCATCCACCGATCGCAGGGCAGCTAACACTTCAGCGCGCTCAGTAGAGGGCTGGAGCGGGCGAGGTAAGAATGTTGTCGGTTTTAGCTGCTGTACAGAGCGATCGCTATTCAACCCGACGACCAAGCTCTTACCGTAGCCTTTTGCTGCCTCTAAATAGCGTACATGTCCCGCATGGAGTAGGTCAAAACACCCATTCGTTAAAACCAGGGGTCGCCATTGGTCTGGAGCAGTAGCCACAGCCTGATGGATTTGCTCAAGCGTATAGAGGCGTGAAGTCATACCGCTAGGTCGCATCGACGGGGGGTTTATGCCCCTGCTCAAAGGCAAAGCGCACAAGTTGAGAACGGTTTTCTAACTGGAGTTTATTCAAAATATTGCTGAGATGAGTTTGCACTGTGCGGGGGCTAATAAACAAGCGATCGCCAATTTGCTTATTGGTATAACCTTGAATCACCTCCCAAAAAACCTTTTCTTCGGCTGGGGTCAATGGCAAGGGCGACGGCTTGCTGGCAACATCGTTGGTTGCCGACAGCCCCGCTCCCCCCGTTTGCTGCAACAGGCGCACAATTTCTTGATGAATCCGCCGCGATCGCTCCAACTGAGCCTCAATTTTTGCCAGCAACTCCTTTGGTTCAAACGGCTTAATCAGATAATCATCCGCCCCAATCGAGTGTCCCTGAATCCGGTCTTCTAAATCACCTCTGCTAGAGAGAAAAATAAATGGCACCAGTTGACCAATCCGAGTGGCCCGCAGTTGTCGGCAAAACTCAAAACCATCGAGATCGGGCATCATCACATCTGAAACAACCAGATCAGGGGGCGATTGCTCGAAAGCCACTAGCCCCTCTACTCCTGAGCTAACGGTCTGAACCGCATAGCCACGCTTCTCCAGGTAGCGCACGAGCGCCATCTGTAAAATTGTGTCATCGTCAACTACTAGAATCTTCTTCATGCTCTTAGTCAATTGACTGGACTTGTCCAGCTCCCCGTTAAACCGCCTATCTTAAACTGAGGTCACTCTAACTTAAGTTGCCCGCTGTGTGACATGATCCTAACGAGTCAACTTAAATCACCCATAAGGGCTATTTACTTAACATTACTTTCCAGAGTGGCACATGGAGCGAAAGTTGACTGAATTCCATAAGAAATCTTTTGACATTGGCCTAACCCAACACGACAAGGGGCGAGGCTATCAAAGATGCCCTGCTGTCTGTCTTAAGGCTAGAATAACGAGCCTCGTCTGGTAAACAGGATGCCATCCCTCTCTACGCACGCTCTTTTCCCGACTTGCCTGACAAGAGGGCTGACACCCAGCAGTTTTCTACAGCGATGCTCCTAAGAAGACTCAATCGTTTTCTGTCAACAGCTCAGCCATCTGAGTCAATCGGTAACTCTAATTCACTGGAAGCAGAGAAAAGCGGGAGCTGCAGCTCCAAGCCAGGGGGCACCCGCTCCACCCCCGAAATCGGCTTCAATTGAATTACGCCCAGTTACTTACCACCAACTCTGATTTTCCCGTTTCCGATGAAAAAATAACAGAGTCTATCGCTTTGGTAAATCTCCTTTCAAAGCTTCATTCCATCAACAGGGCACGATTCGTATTCTAATCGGGTACCACAATTTTTACAGAATTGGGCATCTGTATCATGGAAAAGCAGACGACAGGTAGGGCACGGCTTTTCAACCTGGTGACTGGTTTTAATCAGGCGCTTCACTAACTCGCCGACCTGCACAGGAATCAGGGCGACCCCCGTCAAGATCATCGAGACTGTCAGCAGCCGCCCTAGTTCCGTAATCGGAGCCAAGTCACCAAAGCCAACAGTTGTCATTGTTGCAATGCAAAAGTAAATGGCATCTAAAAAGGTACGGAATACTCGCGGGTTGGTTGCGTGCTCGACCTGATAGATTAACCCTGAGAAAATAAAAATAATAATGAACAGGGTCAGCAAAATCCGAGCAAAGATGGCGCTATCTTCTCGACTCACATAACCAATGATGGTTCGCCCTTCAATGAAACGCACCAGTCGCAAAATCCGAAACCAACGAAAAACTCGAATAAATCGAATATCAAAGACCCCGATAAAGAAGGGCAAAATCGCGAGTAAATCAATGATGGAGTAAAGCTGAAAAATGTGACGGAGGGGGCTTTCTGCACACCAAAGCCGCAGGCAGTACTCAACCACAAAAAGTAGAAGAATACCCTGATCGACCCGATCAAGCAGCGATCGCACCTCTCCAGGCAAATTGTAAGTCTGTGCGACAAAGATAGCCGATGACAACAACACTAGCCCCGTAATGCTCAGGTCAATAGCCTTGCCCAGCGGCGATGTGATGTCTTCCAAATAGAATCGAACCGTTTGGCGCAGAGATACATTCTTTGGGAAACACCATCGCTTCATCGATTTACCCTATCGTTGCAGATACTCTGACTCAGGCAGTAGAGTCATCTCCACAGCCCTTAACGTGGCAAAATAATGACTTGGCTGTTCAAGAAAGTCAAATGATCACGACGCTCAAAGGGTGGCCAAAAAGTTCTGACCCACCCTGCTCAAAACTTGACGCACCCATCGACCGGCAGTGCCTCTATGTAACGAATAGAGAACCAAAACCTCAGCTGGGCGAACTGTGCTGAAAAGCTTCTGGAAATGCCTGATGATTTTCTATCCGTTGAAAAATAAGGCTACTCTCAACGGTCTACCGCAATCCTCTCACTCCTACTGCTCTATGCTGGATTGGCACTTAGTTAAACCTTACGAAGACATCCTCTACCATAAGGCTGACGGTATTGCAAAAATTACCATCAATCGTCCCCATAAGCGCAATGCCTTTCGACCCAAGACGATCGTAGAACTCTACGATGCCTTTTCTAATGCCCGGGAAGATACGCGCATTGGAGTGATTCTACTAACCGGGGCAGGGCCTCACACAGATGGTAAATATGCTTTCTGTGCGGGGGGCGATCAAAGTGTCCGAGGACAGGGCGGTTACGTTGACGAAGTGGGGATTCCTCGCTTGAATGTGCTGGATTTACAGCGACTGATTCGGACTCTACCTAAGGTGGTGATTGCATTAGTCGCTGGCTACGCGATCGGCGGGGGACACGTTCTACATCTCCTCTGTGATCTAACCATTGCCGCCGAAAACGCTGTTTTTGGGCAGACCGGCCCAAAGGTAGGCAGTTTTGATGGTGGATTTGGGGCGAGCTATATGGCTCGTATTGTGGGGCAAAAAAAAGCTCGTGAGATTTGGTACCTCTGCCGTCAATACAATGCTCAGCAAGCTCTCGACATGGGGTTAGTCAACTGTATCGTACCGATTGAGCAGCTAGAGGCAGAAGGAATCCAATGGGCAACCGAGATTTTGAACAAAAGCCCTATTGCCATTCGTTGCTTAAAGGCGGCTTTCAATGCCGATTGTGATGGTCAAGCAGGGCTACAAGAGCTAGCTGGTAATGCAACGCTACTGTACTACATGACAGAAGAAGGAGCTGAAGGAAAGCAGGCATTCCTAGAAAAACGAGATCCCAACTTTCGCCAATATCCCTGGCTCCCCTAGGGTGGTGTCGCTTTTGAACGAGTGATCTAAGGCCGAAACCGCGATCAATTAATCGATTAGAGGATTGTAACGTTCGCCTAGGGGTAGCACCCAGTTGAGCGAGGAGAGTCAGGAATTTTTGCCTCCTTGCGGGAGGGCAGAGGGTGGCCCCTATGGATTACATCAGTAGATTGCATCAGGATGCCTTTCTCTGAGCCAGTGCATTGATCGCGCTGGCTATCCTGAGTGCCGTTATGCGGAATGCAAAATGACCCAATTCAACGTGAAAGATGCTCAGTGTATCCGCAGTGCAAGATTTCTGAATCAGTGAGTTACCTCTGCCGTGGTGTAATCGTCAGGATACCTGACCCGTTGTATCTTCTAAGAGGCTTTGCAGATATTTCATCCACCCGGGGTGCGATCGGGCACCCCTTACAGCCCTCCTCACTTAGAGAGCCGTGACCTTCGATGACGACTTCAAAGTAGGTGAAACGGCTTCAACTAAACCATACTCCTCAGTTAATGGCTCCTTGGGCTGCTCAATATGCTGATGGTGAGCATGCATGGCCTGCTGCTGCCAAAGCATAATCTCTTCCAAGCTCTCCCAATGCAGCACAAACGGAGGAACCGCTACCGAGCAGGCTCTCCAACTACTTTGCACCATCACATTGAGACGCTGACAATGCCCGCCCCTTCTGCCTTCAGGGGTGTAGTATCGACAATGACGACAGCTCAGAGAGGGAGAATCAGAGATTTTCATAAAAGCAAAGCGTGATCGGGATAGATCTATTGTGAGGGTTAGCAAATTCCCGATTTTTGCCCCATCTCAACGCACAACCTTTTTCACGCTTGAGTTTTGCGGGATCGCTAAAGCAAAAAGGAGTTTAGATTGTTTTCAGTTTTGTCAAATCAGAAGTGGCACCACTTAGAAGTCATTTGAGAATCACCCAAAAACATGCTGCCTTTTTCCTAAAAAAGGATGGGGATCAAGCAAAATACCTTTGACAAACCAGAGATAAACGTAAAAGATAGGTTCGGCTTTCAGCAGGTTTACTGATAGAACCAGATCGTGAAGTTTATTTTGCGATTTGTCTTGTTAAGCAGAGACTTGTGCACGATTCGTAAAGTTAAAGGGATTGCCGATTGAGAGGGCGTTGCAAAGTATCCGGCGGTCAAAACCACAACGATAGAAGTCCAGTCCTTCTCAGCAGACTTCATCCCACAAAAGCCTCCCGTAACTTACGGAGGCAGGCCTTTGCCCGTATCGCCGCAACTCTAGTCATCAGGGCTACCAGGAGATTGGCTTTCTAACCAAAGCAATAACCGTAGCCGAACGTTGTGGGCTGCAAGCGGCCAGATAGCGTGGCTAAAGCCTAAAAACTAGGAAGGGGCTTGTCTTTGCCAGAAACCTGTAAGAGCTACCATTGTTGGGCCGCACAATGGGCACAAATGCTCCAGCGGGTTAACTCCTCAGGGGGAGTCGGAGCTTGACAAGTGGGGCAGAGGGGGAGATGCTGCCGGCTCAACTGCACCTTTGTGGCCCAACGTTGATAGTTTTGCAGCACACTACTCTGGCAGGGTTGACCAGGCAATGGGGGGAGCGATCGCTCTGTTGATAATCGACTCGGATGATTTTGCCAAACTTGCTCGAGATCAGCCCCGTAAGTGCTGAGATTTTGTAATGGAGGGGTATGCCATTGGCTCGTGGAGAAACGAATATCGACCAATTGCAACAACAATTGCTGATTGAGCTTTTCCAGAATACGCCGGCGCTCAAAAACTAAATTCTGTGCCCAAGCAGAACTGGAAGTGGCAACCTGTAACACCCCCTGCCGAATAGCCACTGGACGTGTTTGGGTGGCGACCATTTCTCCAACAATTTCTGGCCAAAGTAGAGAAAGTTTTTGAAACTGCTTACGCTCTTGCAGCGTGTAACGGTCTTCGAGTTGACCTAAAACCTGGCGAAGGGATTTCATCGGAAGAATCGCTAGTGTAATGAAAAATCAAGCTTGCAACTTTTTCGTGTAGCACCTTGCCTCAGTGAGCAAACCATTTGGGCAGAACATACGCTGCGCAAATCCACTGGAGAAATCAGAAAAGTTCTCGTTTATTTTACTGATGCTTTGTTGGTATTTGACAAAAGGCCCCACAGCCGTTGAAGGTGCTTAAAGGTGATGTTCAGTTAACATTTCGTCAATCCTCTGATTGCGAGTAGTCAGCCGCAAGAATGAAAAGTTAAAAATGACTTTCAGCAGGGGGGCTTATTTCTAATTTTTGCGCGTTGCTTAACGAAGATATAAATCTCCCTTATCCCCTTTCTTGAATGCCCGTCAGGGCTACACCTCGCTCCCAATCAGAAAAAGGAGCTAGCAATCCTGTTCTCTATCTTTGGGAGAGGGTGAATTTGTTAACCCATATCCCCAAATTCGGCAATGTCTAATTTTGCATTTTGCATCCTGAATGAGTGATTACCCAAAGCCGCTAAGCGTCACTAGAGCATAGCTGCAAGCGCAGAACTAGAGAGTGTGAAGCCCTTTGCGTGGGGAAGCAGATCCCAAACCCCTCCTTGCTGTTGAGTCGGCTGACTAACCCAATTGGCTAAACAATCGAAAAAAGATGTGCTCCTTTTTCCTAATCAGTGTATAACGATAACTTCAACGGGTATTCAAAATTTTTCCGTTGGTACCAGTATTAGGGGGACGTCCGGGCGATGCTCGGTTGATTGGCACTACCCGTAGTTAAACTCTTGATCATTTTGGCTTTTTCTGAAGTATGATTCAGCCAGCGCGTTTGCCTTAGGAGTTTTGTCATGCGTTTGTCTGCACCTGCGGTAACTAGCCCAACGACTCCGAGCCACTCAAGCTCTGCCAAGGAGATGCTTCATCCTTTAGTCAAAGCGGCATTGGCAAATTTAGATATACAGCTTGAAAGTGAGTTAGGCCGCTACCGACGACAACGAATGGCTCATAAGGCTCTCAAGATGGCGGCGCAACAGCAAGCTTCAAAACCGATCGCGCCACAAGTCGGCCAAAGAGCAACCTCATCAATAGCAGAGCCGAAGCCCCTATCCGCATCTCATCAGGCATCTGTGCCGGTTCTATCGGTAGATGTTTCTGGTGCCAGCAGCCAGCTTTCTGGTTTTGTCCAGCCCTCTGGTAATGCCCCAACGGTTTCTGGGGTCGACGACCTGCCTGCAACCCAGCCGGAGAAGGATTCTGAGGAAGGTTCTAGAGTGAATGCTCCTGCTACAGCCAAGGGAGGACTATCCACTCCTGCCTCAGAGGAGTATCTAGAGTCTTCTGAAGAGTTGTTGCGCAGCTTGGTTTCGGAAGAAGCAAAAGTGCGCGCCGAGCGGGGTGGAATTGATCAACTTTTAACCCCAGTGGGGCTAGGCTCTTTGCTGATGTTATTGCTATCGAGCGCTCTATTTGGTTATGTGGTGATGAACCCGAATAGTTTAAGAGGGGCGATCGCGCAGCTGACGCAATCTCTTCCCAAGACCCCGACTGCTGCTGTGGTGCCTCAGCCGAGTGGGGCTGTGCCTCAGCCGAGTGGGGGCGTGCCTCAGCCAAATCTAGCAGAGCAGGAATTTCGACGACTCGACTTAGGCAGTTTAGCTACGTTGAAGGAAGACGGAGGAGAAATACCTCTGCCAACGAGTCCGCCAGCCACATCGGGGAAGCCAATGACCACTCCAACTTCTGAACCATCTGGAACCGCAGGATCCACTATTCTCGCGACAGCATCAGAGCCTCCTTCGTCCATTGTGCCTACGGCTCCAACTGCTTCCACAACAACAAGGGTACATCCCAATGTCGGCCCAGCCAAATCTGAAGCTCCCCATCCAGCTCCACGACCGGCCCAATCTGCCCCGTCAAAACGGCAAGCAACTGTTCGTCAAACCACTGAGAATATTCCTCAGTCTCAACCCCAGACGATCAACTCGCCACAGCCAAGACAGGCATCAGAGAAACCTAAGGCCTTTTATCGAGTTGTTACGGATTATCAAAACGATGCGTCACTAGACAAAGTTAAACAACAGGTTCCGGATGCCTTTGTTAGGAACTTTTCCGAGGGGGCAAAGATTCAGGTAGGAGCCTATGACAATGAAGTCGAGGCTAGAGCCAAAGTAGAGGCTCTACGCCAACAGGGAATTAGTGCAGAAATCAAGCAACCGCAGTAAGCTTTTAAGATTGTCGAAATGGTTAAAGAGGCTCACGCCATTGGAATAGCTGCGTGGTTGGTCAAAACTAGATTTGACGGGTAGCTGCACCTGAACGTGGGTTAGGGATAAAGACGAATTAAGAGGTTGTTCTGGAATAGAGCTACAAAACACCAAGAGCGCCAAGAACTTGTTTTGTGTCTGTGTGGCGAGTTTTACCAGTGTTACATCCTCAATTCTGATTTTTACTCGATCAGTCGCTAGGCACAATTAAACTGAAGCTGATTTCGGGGGGTAGAAGGTTTTGCCCTTTGCCTGAAGAAGCAGCTCTCCCTCCTCCCTGCTTCCAGTTAGTTAAGACTCCCTACTTAGCGTGGGATTGCCTGGTTTTCTCGTCGAAAAGTATTTTTACATCTGGCCTTCTGCTCTTCCCTGCGGCAACCCTTGGAAATTCTGATAAGGATCATAGGAAATGGTTGATGCTAGGGAAAGGCGTAATCTTAGGGAGGGATAACGAATAACGATAAGATCAGTTAATGAACCTTCATTAAGAGCGATCGCCCGGTTAAGCCATGATCGAAACATTGACTGCCGACTCCGTTTTACAAGTGTTGCAGCCCGTCCAAGATCCAGAGCTGCGCAAAAGCCTGGTGGATTTGAACATGATCCGCAATGTCACGATTGAGGGCGGCACAGTTCGCTTTACGCTGGTGCTGACAACCCCAGCTTGCCCCCTACGGCAATTTATTGTTGAAGATTGTGAACGAGCTGTGCAAACCCTTCCTGGTGTACAGCAGGTGATGGTGGATGTCACCGCTGAAACGCCTCAGCAAAAGAGTCTTCCCGATCGTGCTGGTATTGCCGGAGTCAAAAACATCCTGGCGGTTTCGAGTGGCAAGGGCGGGGTGGGCAAAAGTACCGTTGCTGTGAATGTGGCAGTAGCCCTGGCTCAGACAGGCGCCAAAGTTGGGTTAATTGATGCTGATATTTACGGCCCCAACGCTCCGATTTTGCTGGGGTTAACCGGGGCCGGAGTTACCGTTCGTCAGGGAGAAAAGGGGGAAGAGTTAGAACCCGCCTTTAACTATGGGGTGAAGCTAGTTTCCATGGGCTTTTTGATTGATGCTGACCAACCCGTGATCTGGCGAGGGCCGATGTTAAATGGCGTGATTCGGCAGTTTCTCTACCAAGTGCAGTGGGGCGATCTAGATTACCTGATTGTCGATATGCCACCCGGTACAGGGGATGCCCAACTTACCTTGGTGCAAGCCGTACCAATGGCCGGCGCTGTGATTGTTACTACGCCCCAGACGGTGGCTTTGGCCGATTCCCGGCGGGGGCTAAAAATGTTTCAGCAGTTAGGGGTGAATGTGTTAGGCATTGTTGAGAATATGAGTTACTTTATTCCCCCCGATTTGCCCGATCGCCAGTATGACATTTTCGGTTCTCAGGGTGGTACCAAGGCAGCAGCAGAGTTAGGGGTGCCGTTGCTGGGTTGTGTGCCCTTAGAAATTCAATTGCGGGATGGGGGCGATCGCGGCCTACCGATTGTTGTAGCAGAGCCAGAGTCAGCTTCGGCACAGGCATTAGTGGCGATCGCCAAACAGATTGCCGCCAAAGTTTCCGTGGCTGCTTTAGGATAAAGCGAAGAGAGTAAAGCTTACCCTTTCGTCAATCAACACTTATGCTGCAACGTCCGTTTTGGAGTCGAATCCGCTGGAAAGATCTGGTTCAAACCTGGCAGAACATTGACTGGGTTTTGCTAGCTCTCGTTGTCGGCACGACACTTTTTGGAGGCATTCTAATTCGCAGCACTGAGTTAAACCAAGGCTGGACAGATTGGCTGCAGCACTGGTTAGTCGGGGGAGTGGGACTGGTCATCGCATTGCTCCTAGCTCGCACCCGCTATGAATATCTGCTGCAATTTAAGTGGGTAATCTATGGGGTGACTAACCTTTCCCTACTGGCCGTAATTTTTATTGGAACTTCAGCCCTGGGAGCCCAACGCTGGATCACGATTGGTGGGTTTAATCTACAACCCTCAGAGTTTGCCAAAATTGGGGTGATTATCACCCTGGCTGCCATTCTCCAAGAGCGCACCGCTTCTACTGTGATGGAAATGGCCCGTGCTCTGGGGATTGTTGCCGTTCCCTGGGCATTAGTGTTCATCCAGCCCGATTTAGGGACGTCTTTAGTATTCGGGGCTGTGAGTCTAGGAATGTTGTACTGGGCAAATGCTCATCCAGGCTGGTTACTGCTATTGATCGCACCGCTGATTTCAACGATTTTGTTCAACCTGATTGCGATTTCGCCCTGGTTGATTGGGTTGGTTGTTGTCTGGATTAGCATCACTGTAGTAGTTGCCTGGCGCACGTTACCCTGGCATCGGGTGGGGGCGCTGGTCGTTTTAGTCGGGAATTTAATTAGCGGAGGCTTGGGGCAACTCGTCTGGGAAAAGGGTCTGAAAGATTACCAGAAAGACCGTCTAGTTTTATTTCTCGACCCCGATAAAGATCCCCTGGGAGGCGGGTATCACCTGATTCAGTCGCGCATCGCCATTGCCTCCGGGCAGTTGTGGGGGCGGGGTCTCAACCAAGGCACCCAGACCCAGCTTAACTTTATCCCTGAGCAACATACCGATTTCATCTTCTCAGCCATTGGTGAGGAATTGGGCTTTGTTGGCTGCATTGCGCTATTAGTTGTGTTTTGGCTGGTTTGTCTGCGGATTGTGATTATTGCCCAAAATGCCCGCGATAATTTCGGCTCCCTGTTAGCGATCGGGGTATTGTCTATGCTGGTGTTTCAGATTGTAGTGAATATCAGTATGACCATCGGACTGGCGCCTGTGACGGGCATTCCTTTGCCATTTTTGAGCTACGGGCGCTCTGCATTGCTGACCAACTTCATCGCTATTGGTTTAGTGGAGTCGGTGGCGAACTTTCGTCAGCGGGCTAGGTACTAAGGGAATCGCCAGAAAAGCACCTACCCTCTGATTTGTAATGGCTGACTCTATGGGGAGTTCAGGGCCTGTGGGGCGCTTCTTCTCAAATTTTTTATGTCTTAATTAATGACCAACCCTCTTTTACGGCGAGGTTGACTCAGTCGCAGCTTTTACTTGAAAACAGCGATCCGTGACAGAATGCCTTAAGCTATAAAGGAAAATCTTGACGGGAAGCGGCCCATGATTTTGCCCGGATCGACTGTTAAAGTCATAAACGCAAATGATACCTATTATCAGTTTCAGGGATTGGTGCAGCGAGTAACAGATGGTAAAGCAGCTGTGCTGTTTGAGGGAGGGAATTGGGATAAGCTTGTTACCTTTCGGCTCTCAGAACTGGAGGAAGTCGATTTAACTGCAGGCAAAAAGAAAAAATAAACTCTGAAGTCGATGCGTTTGCCCATTCCCCAACTGATTGCCCGCGATCGCCACCCGGATCATATTGCTGAGGTCATAGAGACTGCAACTACTGAGTTTTTGGCCCAGTGCCTGGAATCGGCGGATTTGACCTTTCCGGTCATGCCGCCTTTTGGCAGTTGGGTCAAGGCGAAGGAGGAAGAGTCTGGCAACCTGATTTTTGCGGTGGTCTATCATGTGACGGCTAGCCCCATCGACTCAGTGCATCGGGCACAGGCGCTGGGTTTATCCTTACAAGAGTTGCGGGAGCAACAGCCCCAAATTTTTGCCATGCTCAAAACTGAGTTTCGAGCCGCAATCGTAGGGTTTCAAACACCACGATTGGCAGACAAATCCACTCAGATTTATCATCACTTACCTCCCCGCCCGCCCCAAATTCATCAAGCTGTGCTGCACTGTTCGCCCAGTGAGATGATTGAATTTACCGAAAAGCTGGACTTTCTTCACACCTTGCTGCAACTAACGGCAGCTCCGGTAGAAGCGCTGGTGGCAACAACTTTGCGGGAAGTTTATCAGCTCCGCAAGGGCGATCGCGCCTGGCTTGTGCAAGCTGGCCGAATGCTCAGCGTACTGTTAAAAGATGATTACGACCGGCTACAACTGATCCTCCGCCAGATTTATCTCTAATTCTGTGTTCATTCAGCATTGACGGGTAACTGACTATCCTGAAAACTAGTTGGGGTTAAATTGTGAAGAGTTTTGCCCTGTCAAACGACTTCTGCCCAAGCACTCGCCAGCCGCTAGCAAAACCTTTAGGATTTGAGTGATAGCCTATGATTTCTGGGGCAAGGCGAGATCAGGGTTAATGCATAGAGCAGTCGTTATTCAAACAGTGTACTCATCCCTTGTTGAGTTGGAAACACTGTTAGCACAACGATGCCGCATTTAAAACTCGAAAAGAAAAATCCTTGGTGCTTCCGAGTTGCAAACTTTCTGAACAGTAGGCTGGTTGTCGCTCTGGTGTACTCAATCAAACAATGGCCACCATAACCAAAGAGGAGAGTAACAGGAAACAGCGCTGAAATTGATCTTTGCTAATTGCTTATGCTTGATGGATGGCAGTTCTACTCGAGAGTATGTCAGTTTTGCAGGCCCTCATCCCCAGCTCTTTTCCTAGGTTGGAAGAAGAAGAGCCGAGCCATCCCAAGATCTCTCTCCTAAATTGGGAGAGAGATCTTGGGTGAGGACAAAAGTGGCATGCACCCGTTCTACTCTCTTACCCCATGGTGCAACTTATGGCTTTGTTGGCTACAGTCAATCCTTTAATACAAGGCGAACCCATTGTGGCGTTTGTTGTCTTGTTAGCCGTAATCTTGATTATACCGCCAATATTTGAACGCATTCAGTTACCAGGTCTTGTTGGCTTATTGGCAGCAGGTGTTATTTTAGGCCCCTACGGTTTAAAGCTACTCAACTCTGATACAGATACAGTCAACTTGCTCTCAGACATTGGGCTAGTTTATCTAATGTTTGTTGCTGGTTTAGAAATTGAGTTGGAGCAGTTTAATAAGACTCGCAATCGCTCAATAGGTTTTGGTTTTTTTACTTTTATCGTCCCTCTCATAACCGGCACTTTAATTGGTCGTCTGTTTGGCTATGGATGGAATTCGGCGATTTTAATTGGCTCTCTTCTAGCTTCTCATACGCTTTTGGCCTACCCGATAGTGAGCCGCCTTGGCGTGGTTAATAGTGAATCGGTTACAGTGACGATTGGGGCCACCATTTTTACAGATATTGGAGCGCTCCTTATTTTAGCCATCTGTGTCGGAGTGAAATCAGGCGAGTTTACCCTCGCCCAATTAGCCTTTTTATTTGGCTCTCTGGTGATTTATACCATTGTTGTATTGGTAGGGTTAGATCGTTTAGGACGGCTGTTCTTTCGTCATTCTGGAGATGAAGAAGGGAATCAGTTTCTCTTTATTTTATTAGCGGTGTTTCTGGCTGCTGTTGGGGCTCAACTAATTGGGATTGAAAAAATTGTTGGAGCCTTTCTAGCAGGTTTAGCCGTGAATGGAGTTGTGGGAGATAGCCCTGTTAAAGAAAAGGTTATGTTTGTTGGGAGCGTATTGTTCATTCCCATTTTCTTTGTAGATATGGGGCTGATTATCAATGTTCCTAAGTTTTTTGAAGGTTTTACTCGACTGGAATCTCTGGGATTAACTCTGGCCATTGTCAGTGGATTGATTGGCAGTAAATTTATTGCGGCTTGGCTATCTAAACTGGCCTATCGCTACAACTTTAAGCAACTCATGGTGATGTGGTCTCTATCTCTTCCTCAGGTGGCTGCAACGCTGGCAGCAACACTGGTGGGTTTCCGTGAAGGCTTACTAAAAGAAGATATGGTAAACAGCGTGATTGTGTTGATGCTGGTGACCTCGACTCTGGGGCCGGTGTTAACGTCGCGCTTTGCTCCGAAGTTAGCCAGTTCTAGCATTAGCAGCAAACTCGATGAAGAATCGGTAGTTTGGGAGGATAAAGCCGATGCACCGATGGTAGCTGTCGTCCCGGTGCATAACCCTGAAACTGAGCAAAATTTAATCGAGCTGGCTGCCTTGCTAACGCGCAGTCATGTAGGAGGGCGGATTGTACCATTAGCGATCGCCGTGGGCCATGTTCACATGAATGATCCACAGATTAATGCAACGTTGGCCCAAAGCCAGGTATTGCTTGAGCGCGCTGTCGCAATCAGCCGTGAAGTTGGTGTTAAGGCCCAGCCCCTGATCCGCATTGATGACAATATTTCTCAAGGCATTAACCGGGCCAGTCGTGAACAAAATGCCAACCTGATTGTGGTGGGCTGGGGCAAACGCACGGGGTTTCAGGCGCGCTTGTTTGGTAATGTGATCGACTCGGTGTTGTGGTCATCCCATTGCCCGGTCGCTATTTCGCGCTTACTTGATAGTCCTAAGCACTTGCAGCGCATTCTGGTACCAGTGGAAACACTGACAGAAAAAGGGGCCTGGGTAGTACGCTTCGCCCACAATCTGGCAACTGAGAATGGAGGAACCGTAACGTTGCTCCACATCTGTGAGCGAGCGTCTTCTCCGGCGCGAATGGCCTGGATGGAAGCCCAGGTAAAGTTGCTGGCAGAGAAGGTTATTGGCTGCCAGGCGACCATTTTGATTGAACCGGGTGATGATGTAGTCAAGGCTGTGGCAGAGTTATCTTCTGATTATGATCTGGTGATTTTGCGATCGCAGCCGCGTCGTACCAGTAGCGGTGGTTTGGTTGTGAGTGACGTGATGACCCAAATTGCCCAGCAGGTGCAATGCTCAGTGATTATGCTAGGCGAGCCTCCTTCTCCCCATGCCTTGGGAATTACCAATCTTAATCCAGAGCGAGATTTATCCCTCACTAACTTGAACCCAACAGCCTCAGAATAAACTTGCAACGACTCTAATTACCAAACACAGATGTTTTTTAGCTTCGCAATCGCTTAATTTTGGCCCGGTGCCTTAGGGCAATGAAACAGCCTACATTTACATGCACCAGTTGACAGGGAATCGGGGATAAGAAACAGGGTCAGAAGAACAGCATGACCTACTTGGCTGCTCGTTGACCGACAAAACTTAAACCATCCGCCCCTATCCTTTTGCCCAGAGTGAGTGAGGGTCTTCGACCCAAGTTCTCGGTTTGAAGTCCTTCTCCCCACCTGGAAGAAAAGATTTAAGAATGAGGAAAAAGGATTTGTTCGTCAATCAAGACGTTCTGTTGGTACCCCGTTAAACTTTATAAGGGTGAGTGGTATGGCCCAGTCCATGTCACCTTTGGTTATACAACATCACTGGCGAGTTTTGGGCCATCGCCAGCAATAAACCTACCCCGTCTGCACACCTTTGAGAAATACGGCTTGCGCTTCGCTATCAAGGAGACGTTTCTCGACGACCGACCCAACAGTTAGAATCTCTAGAAATTCCAGATTCGCTCTGTCTGTGCGTTCTCCTGCCTCTAGCTTATCTGGGTCGTTGCTGCTGGCCAACGTCGCTGGGTTTTCCCCCATTGGTTTTGCGGCAACTACGTTCGCACTGGCTGCGATTGGGTGAAAGCAGCCTGAGAGCAAGGGTGACAGCTAATTCATCACCGATTAGTTTTGTTAGTCAAGCAGAATCTCCCTGTCCTCAATCACGGTCAACAGAATGGGTACATGTCACTTTTGCCCTCACCTTAAATTCTGCTCCCAAATTGGGAGCGGCACTTTGAGATAGCTCGGCTCCCCTGCTTCCGGGTTGGGAGAAAGGGCTGGGGAATGAGAGCCTGCAAAGGTGACACGCTCTCAACAGAATCGATTTTAATTCGGAGTATAGTACGGTAGCGCAGCAAAAGAGGTGAGATCCCATGTGTGGCATCGTCGGTTATATTGGCACTCAAGCAGCCAGCAACATTCTGTTAGAGGGGTTACGCAAGCTAGAATATCGTGGCTATGACTCCGCTGGAATAGCGACTGTTTTGGAAGGAAAGGTTCACTGTGTTCGAGCGAAGGGAAAGCTGGTGAATCTGCAAGAAAAGCTAGAAGGGGAAGAAAACCCCTCTCAAGTTGGGATTGGGCATACTCGCTGGGCAACCCACGGCAAACCGGAAGAGTACAATGCTCATCCCCATATGGATACAACTCGGCGGACAGCCGTTGTTCAAAATGGCATTATTGAGAACTACCAAAAATTAAGGGAAGACCTAAAGGCAAAGGGGCACGAGTTTCGCTCGGATACGGATACAGAGGTGATTCCCCACCTGATTTGTGAAAAGATGCAGGGGTTGCAAACAAATGAAGCCCCTTTGCTAGAAGCGGTACGGCAAGCTGTAAACGAACTAGAGGGGGCTTTTGCGATCGCCGTTATCAATGCAGACTACCCCGATGAAATTGTCGTCGCCCGGCAGCAAGCGCCGCTGGTATTGGGCTTTGGCCAAGGGGAATTTTACTGCGCTTCTGATACTCCGGCCCTCGTGCCCTATACCCGGGCTGTGTTGCCCCTAGAAAATGGCGAGATTGCTCGACTGACACCCCTAGGAGTGGAGGTTTATACCTTTGAAGGTCAACGCCTGAAAAAAGCCCCACGCACCCTGAATTGGAACCCTGTAATGGTTGAGAAGCAGGGCTTCAAGCACTTTATGCTGAAAGAAATATACGAGCAACCCGGGGTCGTGCGGGCCTGCCTGGAAGCCTACCTTAACCCAGAGTGGCAACCTGCCGATCCCTTAACATCTGGGTCTTCTCCTATTTCGCTTGCGATCGCCCCCGATCTTTATACCAATTTGCAACGGATTCAAATCGTGGCCTGTGGTACCAGTTGGCATGCGGGCCTGGTGGGCAAATACCTTATTGAACAGTTAGCTGGTATTCCCACGCAGGTGCAATATGCGTCTGAGTTTCGCTACTCTCCGGCACCGCTGACGCCCAACACCCTCACCATTGGAGTCACGCAGTCGGGTGAAACCGCCGATACCCTAGCCGCCTTAGAAATGGAAAAACAGCGCCGATTAGGGCGATCGCCAGAGTTTCAACCGCGCCTGCTGGGGATTACCAACCGGCCTGAAAGTAGCCTAGGTCATCTTGTGCCCAACATCATTGATACCCATGCCGGGATAGAAATTGGAGTCGCCGCCACCAAAACCTTTGTCGCCCAACTGATGGCTTTTTATGCCCTGGCAATCCACTTGGCTACTCAAACGCAAACACTTTCCCCTGAACGGATTTTTGAACTAATTGAGGGATTACGCCAGCTCCCCTCCCAAATTGAAAGCGTTTTAGAAAGTCAGGAACGTTACATCGAACAGCTTGCCCATGACTTCGCCGAAACTCAAGACTTTATCTTTCTCGGTCGCGGCATCAATTTTCCCATTGCTCTAGAAGGCGCACTCAAACTCAAAGAAATTAGCTACATTCATGCCGAAGGCTATCCTGCGGGCGAGATGAAGCACGGCCCCATCGCCCTGTTAGACGCCAAAGTGCCTGTGGTCACTATTGCGATGCCTGGCACCGTATTTGAGAAGGTGCTTTCCAACGCCCAAGAAGCCCGTGCCCGTGATGCTCGACTAATTGGAGTCACACCCATGAATGAGGAGGAAGCGGCCCATACCTTTGATACGGTGATTCCAGTGCCAGCAATTGAAGAACTGTTATCCCCAATTGTAACGGTAATTCCCCTGCAACTGCTGGCTTATCACATCGCTGCCCGGCGGGGGTTAGATGTGGATCAGCCCCGTAATTTGGCTAAGTCAGTGACCGTGGAGTAGCCTTTGAACCGCTGGAACCCATCTGAATCAACGGGAATACCCTAAGAAGAGGCATAACCTGTGAAGGTTTCAATCAATTCGTAAGGTGATTTTAGATGTTGTCCTTGAGTGTCAGCCTTACTTGGAGCTGAGTAAATAAGTTCTTGTGTATGTCGAACAGGGCAGATGAGAAGGCCACATTTCAGCCACTGCCCTTACGGATTTGTGTTAATTGATCCGTAAGGCAAAAGGACGAGCGTGGGCACTTAATTTTTTGGCTTGACTACTGACGTTATGTCAAATTGCTACCGCGGATCAAAATGTAATCTTACGGGCACTTGCGGCAAACTTTAGAGATTTTGAAGATATAGTGCAGCATGCAACCGCCAAGGCGATACCCTTATCCCATTGGATCCCATTGGCATGATCTAGAGATCCGGTAGAGACCCGGTTTCCTCATCCTTTTGGGAGAGCGCTAGGGTGAGAGCGGATGGGATGACTTATATCCAGATTCAGCAACGTTGCACAATCCTCTTCCACTCCAGCAATTGTTAAGCTCTATTTCAAATTGCCAGCTTCTCCTATCAAATCAAGCAAATCCACAAAATCTGCATGATAGGATGCATTTCGTAGCATGTAGCAGATAGGAGAACACCTTTGGCTCTACGGGTTGCTGTAGTGGGTGGCGGTCCTGCTGGTTCTTCCGCCGCCGAGGTTTTAGCAAAAGCAGGGATTGAAACCTATTTAATCGAACGCAAGTTAGATAATGTCAAGCCTTGTGGTGGTGCAATTCCTCTCTGCATGGTGAGTGAGTTTGACCTGCCATCCAACATCATTGATCGGCGCGTTCGCAAAATGAAGATGATCTCGCCATCGAATATTGAGGTCAACATCGGCCAGACGCTCAAGCCAGATGAGTACATTGGGATGTGTCGGCGGGAAGTGCTGGATGGCTTTTTGCGGAGTCGGGCAGAATCCTGTGGGGCCAAGCTGATTAATGGCACAGTGCATAAGCTAGAAATTCCCACCAATCATCAAGAGGCTTACACCCTCCACTACGCAGATCACTCTAATGGGACGCTGGAAGGGGTCGCGAAGACCCTCAAGGTAGATCTGGTGATTGGAGCGGATGGAGCCAACTCTCGGGTGGCAAAGGCCATTGATGCAGGTGATTACAACTATGCGATCGCCTTCCAGGAGCGCATCCGCCTGCCCGAAGACAAAATGGCCTACTACGATGACCTGGCCGAGATGTATGTTGGTGACGATGTTTCTCCCGACTTTTATGCCTGGGTATTTCCCAAATATGACCATGTGGCAGTCGGTACAGGCACAATGAAGCCCAACCAAGCTCGAATTAAGGAACTGCAAGCTGGAATTCGTGCCCGTGCCGTTGAGAAGCTGCGCGGCGGCAAAATTATTCGAGTGGAGGCCCATCCTATTCCAGAACATCCCCGTCCGCGACGGGTTGTAGGGCGAGTTGCTCTAGTGGGCGATGCGGCTGGTACGGTTACTAAATCATCTGGCGAGGGCATTTACTTTGCGGCCAAGTCAGGCCGGATGTGTGCCGAAACAATTGTGGAGTTTTCCAACAAGGGTGAACGTATTCCCACTGAGCAAGACTTGAAGGTCTATATCAAGCGTTGGGACCGTAAGTATGGCGCGACCTACCTCGTGCTCGATTGGTTGCAACGGGTCTTTTATCGCTCCGATGCCACACGGGAAGCATTTGTGGAAATGTGTTCTGACATCGATGTACAAAAGCTCACCTTTGATAGCTACCTCTATAAAACTGTAGTGCCGGCCAATCCTTTCACTCAGCTCAAAATCACCGCCAAAACCCTAGGCAGCTTGCTGCGAGGCAACGCTTTGGCTCCCTAACCGCACCGCTGACTGATTAACCTACTGCTTAAATTGAGAGGGGCGTTGCGTAACAATGCCCCGTTTTTTGGCTTGATGCCATTTTGGATCTTGGGCGTGTAGCAGGCTTCTCGAACAACTTGCGATTTTGGCTTGCAGGAGCCTTGCAGCGCTCAGCGTTCCATCAGGTATCTGCCGCATTCCTGATGGACTGACAAAATCTAGGTACTAGGCGGTTGAAACCGCTGCTACCTCAACAAAGTCGGCATCCGCTGACTCTCGACTCTTACCGAAAACCCGTCTACACAGGTTTTGCCTCTATAAGCGCGACCTCTAGCCGCCAGCAAAAAAAGTTTGGTCAGTCAACGAGGCTGCCCAGAAATGCGACAAACCCGCCCCATCAACGATTCAAGCTAAGCAGCGCTAGCAGGTTCAACCGCAGGGGCTTCTGCTTCAGTTTCGTTGCTTTTAATAATATCTAAATCTACATCTAGCACGGTCATTTCTAGGCCTGCTCTGGGAGTGTTGCCATTACTAGAAATGTAGGGATTGGCCTCAAGGCTTCCTGTACAAATAATTAATGAGTCTTTTTTGAGATACGGCAACTTCCGCCAAGCCAGAGATTGCTCCCAAATTTGTAGCGAGACAGTAAATGCTTCTTTGCGATTACGGGGTTTTTGAACGTATAGCGTCGCCTCTGCTACCTGTGCAGATTTGCCATTGCGTAATTCAACGCTCTTAACCTGCGCATCTGCAGCTAGATTGCCACTTACAATCCATTTATTTAAGCCTGCACTAGACATGGGACAAAAGCATCCTTGTTATTCAGCGAATTGACATAGCTAGAGTGCCCCGATGCCATGCAAAATACCAGACCTCAAGGACGTTTGCGTTTTTAATACATGAATGATTCAAATTTTTTAATTTTTTCTTAGATGAGGTCTTAAAAGCCCGTCTCTTAGTAGTCGTGATGACTCAAGTTGCAGTGAAACGGACAAAACGCTGCCTTAGCAGGTTACGAACGATTCCGCTGGGGAAGTTTGCTTAGGTGGCCTTGAGGCATATCGTCACAGTTTTGACCACCGGATACCATTCAAACGCCTTCTTAAAGGTTGAAGTGCGATTTACAAGAAGCGCTCTCCTCTGTCTAGAATGAAATAGCCCTGGGCACCTGCCTACAAACTCTAGCACAGCAGCTTTTCAAATGCTCTCTAAGTAATACTCTTATATTCTAAGCAATACTCTTATATTCAGTTTTTCATGTTTTCATTAATATCTGAAAGTACCCAAGCTTTCACTAATTCTATTTTTCCTTTTAGTTCAAAATTCACTTGAGCTTTTACTTCTACCTGATAACGCACTCTCTTATAAACAGCATCTGAAATTGTAATATCTCCTGCCGCTGTTAAACCTTCTAAACGCTTTGCTGTATTTACCACATCACCAATGACGGTGTAAGTACGCACATCATCTCCACCAAATAAGCCTTCAATCACTTGTCCATAGTGAACAGCGCATCCTGCACCAAGCCCATAGGGTGAAAGCACGGCTTTAGCGGCCTTTTGCATAGCTTGAGCAGCACTCACAGCTTGCTCTGGTGTTGTGTAAATTGCCATTACTTCATCAGCAGTAAAACTAACCCGCAGGGCATTAAAAGAGACTGCAACGGGTTCAACTTGTTGATAGTATTGGTTTAGAGCATCAGCGATAATCCGTGGTTGATTTTGCTTGCACCAGCTTGTGAATCCACGAATATCCATGAATAACACAGCGCGATCGCACTCTTGAAAGTTTAATCCATTTTGATCCGTCATAAACGTATCAACTGCATGGCTTCCCATTCCCCAGCGTGCCAACCTATTTAGCAGAGCATTTTTTTGCTTAATACGTCTTTGTTGTACTACAACTTGTAACCGTTGAACCCCCAACAGCAAACCAACCAGAATAAGACCGCTTGCTAAAAATAGGTGAGTGCTTTTTTCTACCAAGTTTTGAAAAAGTAGCCATCCATTCAGATGGATCGGGTTTTGACCTAGACTGACGACCAAGTAGAATGCTAGAAGCATTAGCATTCTTAAAACACTTTCTAATGGAATCATCCATCGCTCTAGGCTAGTTTTATTTCGGTGATAATAAGTATTTTCAATCAAGCCGATCCCTATAGAAAAAATCCAAAACACGATGTGTGATGGTTCTTGAAAAAACCTTGATCTATCGATTGGAAGATCAATTAGGGTATAAATACTGACTCCGATTAAATTACCAAATAATCGAGAAGCGTAGGGGCGAGATAAATAGGCTGTCTGTATAAGCATTGCAGCAATCAGAAGATATTCTGTTGGATTGCTAAAATAAGCTCGCCAACCATAAAATGTAATATCTGATAGGCTTTTAAGAATTAAGAAATGTCCACTATTACCAAAGAACTCTGATAAAAAATCTGCCCAGAATGGTTTAGCTGTTTTTTTGATCAAACTACATTTCAACCAAGAACCTGGTAATATAGACATAAAATTTCTCCTTTTCAGAGAGTATTAATGGGGATAGCTTAATAGACAGGGCGCATCCCAGTTATGCAAGTTTGCCCTCATCCCCCTATCCCTTCTCCCAAAAAGGGAGAAGGGGGGCCAGATTGGAAGTCCCTCTCTAGTGACGTGCATCCTGCGTTCAGGAATTCTCTAAAGTTGGTGAACGACGCTTACGGATGATCCCTGACATCTGAATCCCTGTTATTAGCATTGCGATTAAGCTGGCTCCAACCAAAAGGACGTAGACCGGTCTGAGGGTTGGGCCAAGATAGGATCCCTGATGAATTTTTAGAAGGAAACCAACTTGATCGCTTGATAAACCAAACCAAGCTTTACCAAGACGATAGAATACACCTGTAACAGCACTGACAACAAGGGGCAAAGATGCGATCGGAGCCATAACTTGATGTAACTTTCGTTCATTCAGTTTGAGGGTTTTAGATGTTGCCGCTTTTTTACGCTGCTTGATTAAAGTAATGCCGCTGATGACCATACCCAGTAGCCCCAATCCAACCAGCAGAACATAAATTGGAACCAGCGGTTTACCCAAAAGCGCCCTTCATGCAACAGCATCATGAAATTGCCAAATTCCTTAGGCAAGCCAAACCAGCTTCTACCAATTCGATAGGCAACCCCGGTCAATGCTGTGAGCAGTAGAGGAATAAACAAAATTGGTGCAGTTTGTCGGTGCAGTTTTCGTAGATTCATAACCAAATGTCTCCTGGTTGTGTAGTTCTGTCAGTACTGCTGGGGCTTAACCAGTTCTAAACTTCTGCCCATTTTCGGAGCAAGTTGGCATGAAGCTTACAGAGCAGGTCGAATTCCACAGTTTTGCCGTGTTTTTCAAAAATTGCATGTCGGACAGTATCCAGTTCAAATAGCATTTCGCGTTCATGGGCATCTCGAACGATGCTTTGTACCCAAGTCACTGCTGCTAGGCGAACTCCCTCAGTCACTTCGGCTACGCGGTGCAGAAATGTAGACGGATAGACAATCATTGAGCCTGCTGCAAGTTTGAAGAACTGTTCTCCTAGGCTGGTGTCAATCACTAGCTCGCCACCGCTGTAGGTGTTGGGGTCACTGAGAAAGAGTGTGAGAGAGACATCAGAACGAGTCAAAATGTCATCTCCCATTAGGGCATTGTCGGTGTGGGTTCCATAAAACATACCGGCTTCATAGCGACTGAATAAAGGAGGCCGAACTGTTTTGGGGCGAATGGCTGTTTGAAAGAGAGAATTGTGCTTGAGTGCCTGATTGACGATCGCCCTAACTTCTTTAGCTGCGTCACTATCCCCTTGCAACTGACAGTTTTCTTTCACTGTCTTGGCGTAGGTTCCGGCGGTCAACTTGCCGTCTACAAATTCTGCATCTTTCAAATTGACATGAATCCGTTCGAGTTCTTCAGATGTGAGGACGTTATCAATACAGAGAATCATGGCACTCAAGCACAGTTGTATTAGAGATTGCGTTAGCAGTTGATTAGCAGGTTGACTGTTTGTGCACTCAGCCTGGGCAAAGTCAACCTTCGTTCAATTGGAGTGGCTTAGGCTGATGTCTACCAAACTCCATATTCACCGCGCTCACCCCGTTCACCGCGCTCACCCCGTTCACCCCGTTCACCCCGTTCGCCGCGCTCACCAGATTCACCGCGTTCACCACCGCCTCGTTTAGAGGCAAAAATTAGTGCAGGGGAAGAATCTGAAGAACGTGTAGATACAAGCTGGGCAACTTCTGATGCCGGTGATTGCTTTGGTAATGCACTCGATTCCCCACCTTCACCATTTTGCAAACTGGGAGAAGGACTCGGAGAGGGTGCACCGCCTTCTTCACCGCCAGCGTCGGCAGGTCCACAGGCGGTCAGGGTTGCAGCGAAACCAAGGCTGAGAAATAGAGCGATCGCTTTAGAGTTCATGACAGGTTCCTTTGGTAAAAATTGAGAGTTAAGGTAAGAACAGACAACGAAAAGTAAAGATACAGGAGAGATACCCCTGCGAATTGAGGTCAAAGATAGAGACAGTGCCTTAGATAGTGACATGCTCTCGTTCTCCTCTTTGTCCATAGCTGGAGCTACTAATTAGTAAAGTCTGGAAAAGTAAAGAAGTCGGAAACTTGGACTGAGTTTCTCAATTTCTCAGAAGGGAATGGTTTATCCTGCTAGGGGGAGCTTCACGTAGAAGCGGCTGCCTTCTCCTAACTCGCTTTGTACGGTGATATCGCCTTGATGGCGTTGGGCAATGGTTTTGGCGATCGCCAGCCCTAGCCCAGAACCCGCCTCATATCGACTACGAGCTTGGTCGGCGCGCCAAAAGCGATCAAAAATATGCAGCAGGTGTTCAGGAGCAATGCCGATACCTGTATCCTGAACGGTTACAAGGGCGTGAGTTCCCATTCGCTGTAGTGACACCATCACCGTTCCACCTGATGGCGTATATTGCAACGCATTCGTTAAGAGATTCATGAATAACTGCTGAAGCTGGGAGGCATCTCCACTGACCTCCATGCCAGGAACCAATTGGAATTTTAGGGAAATCTGGGACTGCTCAGCGCGATCGCGACAGAGATCCATCAAGTCTTCCAACAGTTCATCTAAGGCGATGCGTCGCCATCCGCTTTGATCGGGGGCTTGCCGATCCAAGCGAGCCAACAGCAACAAGTCATCTACTAATCGGCTCATTTGGGCTGAAGCGGATGCCATGGAGATGAGCTTTTCCATATCAGCCGGATGAATGCGCTCTGGATGACTTTGCATCACTGCAATTGATGCGCGAATAACGGTGAGTGGGTTGCGCAACTCATGGGAGGCATCTGAGGTAAACTGTTTCAACTGATCAAAGCTTTGCACAACCGGCTTTAGCGACTCACGAGTCAGCCAGATTCCACCCAGTGCCGCTAATCCTGAAACGGTCACCACTCCAACAATTAAGCTCCACTGTAAACGGTGCAGTTCTGCTTCCAATGTAACGGTTGACTCAGTGACACGGACGTACCCCAAGATTTGAGCAGGATTCATTGTGGAAACTGCGTAGACAGGCTTGGTGAAGCTACGGATGTTACCCGCTTGCATCAATATCCCCTGCTGAGGGATATTGGATGGGAGCGAAGTCTGCAAGAAAAGCCCCCCTTCCCGCACCATTAATCGCCGCTGTGCATCGTACCATTCCACACCTTGATGAGAGGCCGCTAGGGGACTCACAGCAATCTGCGACGCAGATTTTGCCTGATACTTACCCATTAGTTGAGATAGCGTGATTGGAACTGGCATTCCATTATTCCCAACTGGCACATAGCCTTGGTATTTATCCTCTGTTGTCAGTTCTTCATATTCATGCTGAATAATCTCCAGTATCCCTGTAGAGGAAGCGGTCACCTGTCGGAGGTGAGTGTCTAATTGTTGGTTGCGATCGCGTGCAACCAACAGATAAACCGCCGCAGAAAATGTTCCTAAAATTGCGGCAATGATTAGAAAATAAAAGAACAGCAGTCGATTTCGTAAACGACGAAACCGATAGTTAGAGATTGGGGTTGAGTCGGTATCCCAAACCATAAACAGTCTCAATGAGATTGGGCGGCGCACCTGCGGCTTTGAGCTTCTGACGCAAGCTGCGCAAATGAACTTTCACAGTTTCTTCTCCAGGCATGTCTTCAAATGCCCATACGCGCTCTAAAATTGCGCTACGACTGAGAACACGACTGCCATTGCGCAAGAATAATTCTAGTAAAGCATATTCCTTAGGGGTCAAAAGCAAGGGAGAATCACGATACATCACCAGACATTCATTCGTGTTCAATGTCAAGTTTTCCCACTCTAAGATGGGTGAAAATGTAACATTGCCACGCCGCAGCAGTGCGCGAATCCTTGCCAACAACTCTGGCAGGTCAAACGGTTTAATTACATAGTCGTCAGCCCCAACATCTAGCCCTAAGACCTTATCGGCACTGGCATCACGTGCAGTCAGCATCAGAACTGGAGTTTGATTGCCACTTTGGCGCAGTTGTTTACAGAGGCTAATCCCATCCAGTTTTGGCAACATTAAGTCTAGAACAATCAAATCAAACGTACCTGTTTCGGCAAATGTCAGACCAAGCTCACCATCATGAGCGACTTCTACTACATAATGCTGATCGCGCAAGGCTTCTGCGATCGCTGTTGCAATGCGAGAATCATCCTCCACTAGCAGGATTTTCATTACTATTGCTCATACAAAACTATTGCTCATACAAACAGGTTGACGCTCTACCTCAAGTAGCGCTACCGATACTGCCATGATCTTAAGATAACGTTGAGATGGCAGGCTGAACGAAAGCAGGTTAGACGCTAACACTTATGGTCTACTGTAGCTAAAAACTGTCCTAGTCATAGCAGAGCAGTTGTGGGATCGCTTAACTTGAACGATGCATCGTCATTATCCAAGTCATCATTGAGATCAACAGTCTTCAAGGTCAAATGATGTTGACCTGCTAGCGCGCTGTTCTAAACTTCATTACATCCTTGTGCAAACTCTTGAAATCCCTGTAAGCCCAAATCTACAGCATTGAAGATTTCAGCGCTGTGGTCAGGATGATGAAAGCTCTTGCAATAGTGCTAGGGTTCGATTTTGAATGCTGTTACACGATCTGGTCACAAAGGCGAAAGTAGGCGATCTGGGCGATTTCCTGTAAGGCCTGCTGCAATTCTGCTGCTGGTGTGTGGTGCAGGCGATCGCGAAAGGCCTCTAGAATGCTCGTTTTCGTGTGGTTCTTTACCGCAAGAATAAACGGAAAGCCAAACCGCTCACGATAGGCGGCATTCAGTTGGTGAAATTGCTCATACTCTGCGGCTGACAGTCGATCTAGCCCGGCACCCGCTTGTTCTTTGACCGAAGCATCTGCCATTTTCGCCTGGCTGCCCAAATCTGGGTGTGCCTGCACCAGGGTCAGTTGTGACTCCTGATTCCAGCTTTGGACGATGGCCACCATTCGTTGATGAAGATCTGTCACATTCTTAAAGGGGCGCTGTTCCCAAACCTGTTGGGCGATCGCAGGGGTATCTTCAAACACAGTTCCGAGAATAGTTACAAATTCTGCCTGGGTCATTTGATTGATTTGATGAATTGAATAGGGCATAGCAATCAGATGGGTTCGATTAATTGTTGGGCGAGATGATTGGCCGTTTCTAGCAAAGGCATCAGTTCTACGGTGGTCAGTTGTCCTTGATCCACCACGCAACGTCCATTGATAAAGCTGTAGTCTACCTGGTCTACCAGGCAGAATAAGAGGGCCGCGACTGGATCATGCAGTGCTCCTGCAAAGGTAGGCCGATCTAGGTTAATGGCGACGACATCTGCTGCCATACCAGGGGCCAGACAGCCAATATCGTTGCGCCCCAGCACCTTGGCTCCCCCAATTGTGGCGACCTCTAGCATCTGGCGGGCAGTCATTTCGCTCACCTCGCAGTGCCTTACTCGCGCCAGTAGCAGGGCCATCCGTGCTTCTTGCAATAAGTTACCAGCATCATTCGAGGCTGAGCCATCTACCCCTAAACCCACTGGCACTCGTTGATTTAACAGTTTTCGGATCGGCGCAATGCCGCTAGCCAGACGCATATTGCTACAGGGGCAGTGGGCTACGCCGGTACCCGTATGGGCAAATTTGGCGATCGCCCGATCATCCAGTTGCACGCAGTGGGCATGCCAGACATCACTCCCCAGCCAACCTACTGACTCAGCATAGTCCCCTGGAGCCATACCAAAGTTCTCTAGGCTATAGGAAACATCCGACTGATTTTCAGCTAAATGCGTATGTAACCTTACCCCCGCATAGGCTCTGGCCAGAGCCGCTGATTCACGCATCAAATCTTGAGAGACAGAAAATGGCGAGCAGGGGGCCAGGGTAATGCGCAGCATTGAATAGGGATGGTTGTCATGGTACTGCTCAATCAAACGCTGGGAATCTTTGAGAATGGCGGTTTCTGGTTCTACCAAACTATCGGGTGGTAGCCCCCCCTGACTTTCACCAACGCTCATACTGCCCCGACTGGCATGAAACCGTAGCCCAATCTCTTGAATGGCCTGAATTTCGTCATCTAGGGTGCAATCGTTGGGAAAAATATAAAGATGGTCGCTGGCGGTTGTGCAGCCAGAGAGCATCAGCTCTGCCGCAGCCACTTGAGCACTGACATAAACCCCTCTGGCTGTTAGATTTGACCAGATTGGGTACAGGGTTTGCAGCCAGTTAAATAAACCACAATTCTGGGCAGCGGGTACGACTCGCGTCAGGCTTTGGTAGAAGTGGTGGTGGGTGTTAACCAGGCCAGGAAGCACCAAGTGCTTGCCTTCGAGGTCTAGCACTTGATCGGCGGTGGTGGGCAATTCAGCCGTCAAACCCACTTGTTCGATTACGTTGTCTCGAATGAAAAGACCACCGTTGGCTAATTCCCGGCGATCGCAATCCATCGTCACCAGGGTATGGCTATTTTTAATCAATAGCGTGGGCATAGGGCAAACTATCCAATCAGAGCTTAACTACCGCGATAGGTACTGTAAGCCCAGGGAGAGGCGAGAAGCGGTACATGGTAGTGTCCCTGGGGGTCAGCGATGCCGAATTGAAGTGGCACTTGATTCAGAAAGGGTGGGTCAGGCAAAGTAGCATCCAGTTTGGCAAAATACTCACCTACCGCAAAAACCAATTCATACACACCGACGATTAGTGCTTCATCGGCAAGTAAGGGGGTATCAGTACGGCCATCACTATTGGTCGTAGTGGTTTTAAGGTGGTGTTTGCTGCCTGCTGCATCGACTGACCAGAGGTCAATTCGCAGTCCTGCCGCAGGGCAGCCATGGGCTGTGTCTAAAACATGGGTCGTTAACTTTCCCATAAGAATTCCTTTTAAGTTTAAGTCGGGAGTATGAGCGTGAAGGGGTACGAGGGATACTACCGTTGCCGTTTGGCCTGAAAAAGTCTGGGTTTATACCAGATAGATATGGTTTATCCCCATTGACCAGGGTGCAACGATGGGTGAATCGAGCAGATTAGTAGACGAAGGCATCCGTCTGGCTACCCTTACTCCAACTGCTCTAACACCCTGGGAGAGGGGCTTTGAGCTGGCTCCCCTGCTCTTTTGATGGAAGCAGAGGCGAGGGGATGAGAGTGGCTGGGGCTAGGCCAGAAATTTCTGCCGGGCTGTACTGGCGCAAATTGCGCTTACCCCAAAGGGCCTGCCAAGATAGTTCGGCGAATAGCGGCGATGATACTACTGCCGTCTTCTTGAGCTAAGTCCGCATACCAGGCTTGGGTTGCGGCGGGGTCTTTGCCATGGGTGATGTCAGAGCGTTTGCGGGCACGGGTCACCACCTCAGCAACCCGGTCTAGACGCGCCGCTTCATAACGCTTTAGCGCATCCCCTACGCTGATATTGGTTGTCTTCAAGTAGTTGGCCAGTACGACGGCATCCTCCATTGCCTGACAGCCGCCCTGCCCTAGGTCAGGAGCCGTAGCATGTCCTGCATCTCCCAGGAGGGCGATGCGTCCTCTAACCAGGGTGGGAAGGGGTTCCACATCGTGAATTTCAACCCGGGCCGTTTTTTCGGGGTCGAGACGTTGAATGAGCGTTTGCACGGGTTCGGCCCAGCCCTGAAAGAAATGACTCAGTTCTTCTCGATAGCCGTTGGGCTGGCCCACACTGCCCTTGGGCAAAGGCACATCAAAGAAGTAATAAAAACGGTTGGGGTCTGTTCCTGTTAGGTTGGTGCCCACGGGCATTAGTGAGGCTCGTTTGCCCTCGCCTACGTAGGTGACCCAACTATCCCAGGGGGCGAGATCGGGCGTGGCAGGCACTAAGCCATTCCAGTTAACATAGCCGACATATTGACGCTCGATCTCCCGCCCCACCACTATGTTCCGAATGATTGAGTGGGTGCCATCCGCGGCTACCAGCAAATCTCCACTGGCTCGACTGCCATCTTCAAAAATGGCGGTGGCCTGATGATCATCCTGCTCAACAGCAATGCATCGTGCCCCCAGATGTACCTTCTCTTCACCAAAGGCATCCAGCAGCATCCGTTGCAAGTCGGCTCGAGCCACGGGGTAGGGGCGTTCGCCAACCTGTTCAATCAAGGGTTGGAGGCTAAAGTCGGTGAGCTTTTCTCCTGTGTGTCGGTGGTAGGCCATACGGTTCATTTGCCCGCCTACCTTCGAGATTTGGGCATGTAATCCTAGGTAATTCAGAACCTTGACTCCATTTGACCAGATAGAAATGGCAGCCCCAGCCGGACGCAATTCTCGCACTCGGTCGTAAACTTCAATGTCGTACCCGGCTTGCCTCAGGGCGATCGCTGCGGATAAGCCACCCATTCCCGCACCAATCACAACAACTTTTAAATTTTCCATGCTTTACCCTTACCCTTTTAATCGCTCCATCCCAGCCTGGCAATCGCTCACCTGCCAACACCTTCACTTGTATACATCATTTGTATACATTAGTCAGTCGCAACCTTCACCGCGGAGAAGCAAGTCCTGGCTGGTGGGCGATCGCCATGGTTCTTTCCTCTTTGTCAGGGAAACCACTCCAGTTTGCCATGGTGAGCAAAAAATTCTGTAGCCATTGGCAATGGTTATAAAACCCTGGCATTGGCTGGAAGAAGTAACTAGGTCTTCTCTAATTGGGCTTGGGCGTTTTTAGCCTGGCTGACTTGTAACAGTCAAAACCTGGGGCGGTGTTGCATCTGGTGGGTAGAGAAAATCAAACTGCACTAAGCGGCGATCGCCCGGTGGCATATTCAACTCAATTAGTGGAGATCCCCTTTGACCGCGCCGTTGCACCAGATGCACATAGCGAGTTCGAGGTAAACCCTGATCATCCTTATAACGGAGTCGTACAGTTCCCCGAAAGAAGACCTGCCGCGGCAGTGGGTCAAAGAAACGAAGATGTCCTGGCAGTTTGGGTTGCTCTTCTTTAATGGGGGTCTCTAGCAAAATCGCCACCCGCTGGCGATCGCCCGTGGCATTGTAAAGCGGCAACGTTAGCCGATACTCAACGGCATAGTTACCGTGGGCTTCATAGGCCGTATCTGGATAACGAGCAATCATGGGTGCTGTTTGAATTTGCCCAGTACCATGGGTGCCTCCCCGCAGTGTACTAAGACCGTAGGAAAACGCCTGCCCCGCCGCAGGAATTTGCAGTGTCCATTCATTTTTGTCTACAACTTGGGCCTGCCAGCGGGCACCCTGGGAAACTCCCGCCACCCGACCATAAATCATCTGTCCGGTGGTTTGATCGGGTGGAGTAGGGGCGCGATCGCGCGGCCCCGCCAGACCACCTTGCTGCAATTGCTTTTCCCACTCTGCCAGCGTCGGAGCACGTTCCGTCCCTTCCGCATCTACTGGCGCAAACTGGGCCAGACTGGCAGCATAAACCCGCCCACTAGCAACTAACCGCATGGCTGTCGATCTTCCATTAATGGGTGGTTTCAACGTCTTTACTGGAATTGGCAAATTTAAGAGCATGCGGCTCGCCCCAGGGGGGATCACAATCTGCGGCGGAAACTCGGCCTGTCGTTGCCCCCTGAGGAGGTCACTCATTGCTCGACTACCTGGCCCTGCATAAACCCCTCCCCGATCATTCTTCACATAGGCAGGTAAATCAATAAACGGGGCATCAGGCTGACTTAGATAACTGGCCGCCTGCAAAATATCCACTGTCACCACTTCAGGCCCTGGATTATGCAGCAAAATCCCCAAATACAAAGTGCGTAAATCTTCAGGAGTTGCCGCCTTGGCAATGTGATGGGCAAACACATCAAAGCGACCGTCAAAGGCTACATTCAGGTGTGCTGCCGGAGCGGCCATGCCCTCAGGAGGAAAAGTTGACAAAAGAATACCCTCCTGCTGCACTAGCTCTGGACTATTACTGTTGAACACCAGAACCGAATCAAGCTGCCCAGGAAGCGGGCGAATCGTCTGAGGAACGACGATTTCTTGAGGGGTAGGCATAGGGGGCACCTGGGCCAGAGTCGTCAGCAAAGGAAACATCAGCAGCATAAAACGCAGCGTCACCCATCATAGCTTGCGCCTCAGCTCTACAAGAAAATAACTGGTTTCGAGCGACACCTAGTTTAGCAGCGGTTTAATCAAAGCTTTAAGTACTTGTGGTTTTGATGTGGATTCACCAAGTCCCTATGAAATGGAGATTGTAGGGCGCTATTAATACTTGGGAAAGCTGTTTTCTGTGGATATAGATAAATCTTTCTCCTCAGGGAACTTCTAAACTTTCACTAGAGTAGTTTCTAAAGGTTGCACTCTAGCCAATGATCAGTAGAGAGTGCAAGCTATTGGCTATTAGAGGCAGGGGCTATAGACTATAGATAAGCAGATAAACTGAGACGAAAAGTAAGGGATGTTGTCATCTGCTTGTTCACGCTGTCGATAGGTTCGCAGAATCTTAAACTATTGCGATCAGCTATCTCAGACGTTGTTATTTCAATGATTCGTTCCAAATACTCATTTCAAATTTCAAAAGATTCTGAAGTTGAAGAAAGGAGTAAGTTAGTCCAAGGTTATGGTGAAAATTTAAATTAGTCTAGACTTTATAGATTTGAGTGCAATATTTTTATAGATTTGAGTGCAATATTTTTGAGAAATAGAAGGGGAGCTAAAAATAGATGAATTACTTGAGGCAATTTTTGTATGTGATTTCTGCGAAAAAGATTCAGCTTTTGCTCCTTGTATTTCTTTTTCTCATGATTTCTTTACTTGACGCCTTCGGCATTGGGCTGATCGGTCCCTTCATTAGCTTGGCTGTTGACCCAATTATGATTCAGCGCAATCCGCTGTTGAAAATAATCTATGAAAACGTAGGGACGAAGAACACCAGCCAGTTTATTGCCCTATTGGGGCTGGTAATCATGGTTGTGTTTTATTTTAAATCTTTTCTATATTATCGAATTCAACGGTATGTTTACCGATTTTGTTATGCTCAACAAGTTAAATTGCGGCTTAGATTATTACACACTTACCTTTCATTACCTTATACATTCCACTTAAAAACAAATTCTGCTCAGCTTCTGCAAACGATTGGGGCAGAAGCTGATAAGTTTATTTACTCAATTGCTATTCCCCTCCTAAATTCATTAGCTAATCTGTTTGTCCTCTGTGTCCTTCTGTTACTACTAGCAAATACAGATTTTATTGCGACGACTGCGATCCTGGGCCTACTACTTATTTGCTATGTTCCTTTTCACTACTTTAGGCATCGCGTTACGCTCTGGGGAAAAGAGGGTCTGGAGGCAAATACGGAAACATTAAGGGTTGTCAATCATGCGATTGGAGGGCTGAAGGAAACAAAAGTCATTGGTTGTGAGGATTTCTTTGAGGCTCATCTAAAGGCTCAAACGGATCGGTATGCTGAGGCGGCTAGTCGCTTCCACTCTTTTCAAATACTTCCTCGTATTGTCATTGAGGCCCTCTTAATTACTTTTGTTGTGGGTTTTGTATCCCTATCTCTGCTCTACTTGAGTCGTGCTGAAAGCCTTGTCTCTGTTTTGGGCATTTTCGCGATCGCCTCAATTCGAATTGTGCCATCAGCAAGCCAGCTCATCTTTTCAGTGGGGCTACTCCGAAACAATAAGCCAACCCTCGAAAGATTGTATCTTGACCTTAAGGAGCTGGAAGTCTCAGAGTATCCCATGCTTTCTAGAAAAGAGGGGGAAAGAAGAAAAAAGAGCGGAGGCAAAGGGGATATAACTGAAAGCTTCCAGCGCCTTGATTCAGGAACGCTTACTTTTCAGGATAAGGTTGTGATCGACGATATTAGCTATACCTATCCTGGAGCTTCTTTTAATGCGCTTGCTAATATTTCATTAACGATTAATAGAGGAGAGTCTATTGCCTTAGTAGGCAAGTCAGGTGCAGGCAAAACCACTCTGGTAGATGTTATATTAGGTCTCCTAATTCCTCAGTCAGGAGATATTCGGGTTGACGGTTTTTCAATCTATCAGAATGTACGCTCCTGGCAAAATTTAGTTGGCTATATTCCTCAATCGATCTTCCTGACTGACGATACGATCGCGAGAAATATTGCATTTGGAGTTCCGGATTCTCAGATCGACCCGCAGAGGCTAGACCGGGCAATTCGTTCGGCTCAACTGACGGAACTCATCGAGCAATTGCCTGATGGTGTCCAAACGATGGTGGGTGAGCGCGGTGTCCTTTTATCTGGGGGGCAACGTCAAAGGATTGGTATTGCTCGTGCTCTCTACCATGAACGCGAAATTTTGGTTCTAGATGAAGCCACCTCTGCGTTAGACAACGAGACCGAGAGCCTAATTAGCGAGGCTTTGCGAGAACTGGGTGGGACAAAAACAATGATTATCATCGCCCATCGTTTAACAACTGTTGAACATTGCGATCGCATCTATGTCATGGAAAAGGGCAGGATTGTTAATTCTGGTCGTTATCAGGAAGTCATTTTAGGAGAGCAGATCGTCAAGTCTTCATGATTATGGTTTCGTAATCGTTCAAGGCTTGATGAAAAAGTTAGGGTTTCTAGCGTAGCTTTTCAAGGCAGATGATTCCTTACATCCTGACGGTTTGTCTGAGATTAGGTCTGAGATTATGGCGGTAGCATCTAGCTCTCGATTGAGCTAAAAGGCGACGCCTGCATGCTAGCAGGCATTAGTGACGACGCTGTTAACGCCGGTATCGTTACTGAGCGGCAGCGATCGCCAAAGCCATCGGCAGGTAAAAACCTGATTAGCGGCCCTGAATAAAATCGAGATTTCTACCCGCAGTATCAACCATTTACGGCAAGTGAGTTTGTGACCCACCTGCTAACGGTGCTCACCTCGTTGTCGATCCAATAGCGAGATATATGGGACTAAATGCCCCATGCTAATCAAGCGGCATGCTCTGGCCAAGAGCGACCTGACCTACTGCCTCAACCCCCAGGAGGATGCAACCTAGAAAATTCCCTTCTTCACAGGAATCGGTTGAACCCTGACCTACTGCCTTAACCCCCAGGAAGATGCAACCCCTTGGGTAGCATATACTTCCTGAATCTTTACGAAACAGTAGGCGGATACATGTCACTTTTGCCCTCACCCTTTTCTGGTACGCCCAGATTGCTCTAATCCCTCTCCCAATGAGGAAGAGGGACTTTGAGATGGCTCGGCTCCCCTTCTTCTAAGGTTGGGAGAAAGGGCTGGGGGATGAGGGCCTGCAAAGGTGACAGGCTCTCACAGCTAGCTCCCCAGAAGAGCCAATTTAGTCTAGAATCGGCTCGACCAATGAAACTTAAAGCTCCATTAAGACCTCTAAGACACGAGTTATAGACCAGCGATTCGTGGGCTAAACTAAATGAGCAACCATCTCCGTATCTAGGTTTAACTTTTGTCAACATTAGATACATTAAATAAGGAGATGGCAAGTGTGAGGAGTTGTGTGTGTAACGTTAGGATGGATGTCGGTGTTGAACCTATCTACATCTGCACTTAAGTTCAGCCAGGAGGTAACCGCTTATCACCCAGGCCTTTAGCGGTCATCTAGCGATTGGGACACTAATAATCTGAGGCTTTCGTTAAAGGCTTTGGGCACTAGCTGTTATTCCTCAAATCTAGGGTTTGGTTTGTGGTTCGTGTTTCATCGTTTGCCACTTCAAAATCTCAGTGATTGAATCAAGCTACTTTGAATCTTTGACTCTAATGAGAGCTTACACCTTTAACACTCCATCTCCCGCTTGTCCGGTTTGCCACCCAGTGAGAAGTCATCGCTCTCATAAGGCCATCACAGGTTTATTGACCTGTCAGCATTGCCGTGAGCGCTTGGTGGTTTCCTGGAGTGGGCATTATGTCCGGGATCCCTTCATCAGTCGCCACCGTCAAGCAGAGTCTCTTTTGCGTCGTAAGAGTCATCCCGTTGCGCGAATCTGGCGCAATTTAAATCAGCCTTGTTCGTTACTGCTTTTTGCCGTCTTGGGGAGTGCCATTTGTATTGGAGTCGCTTCGCTGCTACTGCCCAATGCTCCTGATCTGGCTCCCGAATCAAAACCAGTGCTCAAAGAAGACGTACAAAGCCCCTAGCCACGCGGAATTTGAAATGCCAAGCGCCGCTCAAAGTTCTCTTAGTGCTACTAAGGTTCAAGCGACCTGAGCCATCGGCTGATTTCTACGATGGTAAGAGCATGTAGTGATATATCGCTATGGCTAGGTTGCTGAGTCCATGGGGGTTAAGGAGGGGTTAGGTAAAGGGGGGAGAGGGCGTTGCCCTAACCAGGGTTTCTCCTTGGTTGTTCTTGATCAGGTGGCTATGGTGATATGGCTTTGGGTGGAGAGCTTACACCGTTTGGGATTTTGGGATGTAGTGGGCTTGTCGAACACTTTGCAATGTTGGCTAGCAAGATGTTGGCTAGCAAAGAGTGCATCTCAGTTTTACTGGGATGCAGAAAAGAGGTGCAAACCCCTGGGATTCGCCACCAAAATTGACTCGTGAGTATGCGTAAGCTGCACTGCTAAGCTAGAAGAATGGGGAACTTGAGATGTCTAATTACCCCCGTGATAGAAGCTGGGTTGCTTTAATATGCATGAATGCCACGTCCGGATCTCGTTGAATGGCCTGGTAGTAGTTCGTCTCTTCTAGCGGAATATCTCCTGTCAGATAGACTAACTGGCGTGCTTTATCGAGGAGGTCTTTGGCTTCAGCAAGGGCGATGGGTTCTTCTTTGGAAGCGAGGCGCTCGTCAATATGAGCAATGAATTGGGACATGGGACGAAGCCAGTCAAACCACTCATGCCCGATGACAAGCTGAAAGAATTCTCCCCGTGATTGAATGCGCCCATGGGTATATTCGTAAGATTGTTTTTCGGCTTCTAGCAAGGCTTTGTGAAGCTGTAAGAAAGACCCCCGCACTTGTTTGAGTTGTTGCAGCGTAAACTCTAAAGAACCATCTGAGAAGGACATGAGACCCTCATTGCAAAAATCACTGCTCCTATCTTGGCATATTGGCTGAAGGGATGGTCTGTTTGCAGCGAACCATCTCAACTAAGTTCATTTTGAGAGTGAGTGTTTCTCTATGGAAAATGCTTCAGGTCTGAACTTCAACAAGGTTTAAGGTGCCTAGGTTATAAAAAGATAGCTCTGGTTAGAGCGCTTAGGTAGGACGAGGCATGGAGCTATCAAGGCTGGGTGGGCTTTCTAACGTGCTGTCGCAATGAGCAACATGGCAACAGCTATGCCAGCTTTGATGTTGAACCTGGGTTCGGTGTTTCCTTTGTCTGTTGAACAGATGTTTGCTATGACCTATATCCCCTTGCATCACAAGTATCGTCCTCAAACTTTTGCGGAGTTGGTTGGTCAGGAGGCGATCGCCCAGACTTTGAGCCATGCTTTGGAGCAGCAGCGCATTGCCCCAGCCTATTTATTTACAGGGGCCAGGGGAACCGGCAAAACCTCCAGTGCCCGAATTTTGGCAAAATCCCTCAATTGTCTGGCATCGGAGCGGCCAACGACGCAGCCCTGTGGCCGGTGTGAAGTTTGTCGGGCGATCGCCCTTGGCTCAGCTCTGGATGTGATTGAAATTGATGCGGCCAGTAACACAGGGGTTGACAACATTCGAGAGTTAATTGAGCGGGCCCAGTTTGCCCCAGTGCAATGCCGTTATAAGGTTTATGCCATTGATGAATGTCATATGCTGAGCACGGCGGCCTTTAATGCCTTACTTAAAACTCTGGAAGAGCCACCAGATCGTGTTGTGTTTGTGCTGGCGACCACCGATCCACAACGAGTTTTGCCAACCATTATTTCGCGCTGTCAGCGGTTTGACTTTCGCCGCATTCCCCTCGATGCAATGGTACAGCACTTGCGCCAGATTGCCGACCAGGAGGGCATTACGATTACCCATGAAGCCCTCACCTTGGTGGGACAACTATCCCAAGGGGGGCTGCGCGATGCTGAGAGCACCCTTGATCAACTCAGCTTACTCGCCGGAGAAATTACCGTTGAGCGCGTCTGGGAGTTGGTGGGGGCCGTGCCAGAGCGCGACTTGTTGAACCTGTTAGCCGCGATCGCTCAAGACAACCCTGAAATCTTACTTGATAGCCTCCGGCGGTTGATGGATCGGGGCCGCGAGCCTGTCATTGTGCTCCAAAATTTAGCCAGTTTTTACCGTGATTTGCTGATTGCCAAAACTGCGCCCCAGCGAGGTGATCTGGTCGCATTGACAGCACCAACCTGGCAAGCCCTCTGCGACCTTGCCCAACAATGGGATGTCACAACGATTTTGGCTGGGCAGCAACACCTGCGTAGCAGCGAAGTGCAGCTCAAAAATACAACGCAGCCGCGCCTGTGGCTAGAAGTAGCATTGATGGGTCTACTCCCATCGGCCTTGACTAACCGCCGAGAACTGGCTTCTGTTCAAGCACCAACGTCAGTAGCGACACCTTTGCCCCACCGCTCATCCCAGTTGCTAGAACCAACTAAGCCCGCACCGGCTCCCGTTGCGGTAGAGCCAATTGCTCCGCCGGTTGTTGAGCGATCGCCTACAGTAGCAGCACCCATAGTCCCGGCACCAGTGGCAAAAGCAGCCCCCCTGACCACTCAGGATGACACTGACTTACCCTCCTTGGAAACCCTTTGGCAAGAAATTGTCAGCCAGATCCAACCCTTCTCGACCCAGGTGATGGTGCGGCAGCAGTGCCATCTGCTCAGCTTTGATCGGCAGGTTGCTAAAATTGGGGTCAACTCTCAACCACTGTACCGAATGGCCCAGAGCAAATTACCCAACATTGAAGCAGCCTTTCAACAGTTGTTTGGTGAGGTGCGGGTGAGTCTAGAAGTCATTGCTAACCCATCCACGCCAGCGCCGGTACCTGCCACAGCCCCAAGCCCAGGGCTACCCGCGCCACCGGTTCAGCGGCATTCAGCCACTGTTGTCTCCCCCCCTGCAACGTCTGCCCCTTCCTCCCCAAGGGCGTCGTCAATTCCGCCAGAGTTGCTGCCTCCGCCCAACTTGGAAGCTCCTCCCCAGCCCGGCCCAACCTGGCAAGAAGATGAGGTGACCCAGGCCGCGAAGCAGGTTGCAGAGTTTTTTGGAGGCAAAGTGGTCGATCTAGAGGATGATGAATTCCATTCTCCTGTATTAAAATCCCCAGAGTTTGAGCCATCCGATCCTGCGGTGTTTTCAACCGATGAGGATAATGATGAAGACATTCCCTTTTAACGGTCGGCAAGATGCTTGCCCGTAGAGAAGGGCAAAAAATTTCAACTGAATCGACCGATTTATCCAGAAATGAAACCCTGGCCGGGAATAGATTCTTTAATGGCGAAAACTTTAGAATAGAGACGCAAGCCTAGACAGAGCCAAACAGGATCTTTGCTAGACTTGATGGCATTTTTGTTCTTTTGGTGGGTTACGCATGCAGTGGAACTATCCCGTTCTCAGGCAACTCATGCGATCGCTAGGAAAGCTGCATCCGGCGCAATTTTGCTTGGCTGTTGTGCTGGCTTTAACCCTGCCGATTGCGATTGGCACCGCTGCTTTTGTTTACCTGATGCAAATCGTTGAGTTCCCCGATTGTCGCACCGCCGCTGGGACGGCAGAATCCTCCTCCGCCCGTCTGCACTGTGCCGAACAGATAGCCCTACGCCAGACACCGGAGGCCCTCAAGCATGCCATTGATCTGGCCAATACCATTCCAGGGGATGACCCCTATCGACCCACCAGCGATCGCTTTATTGATCAGTGGTCTCGCGATCTATTACGTTTGGCCGAGACCGTTTACCAGGAAGGCGCGATCGAAAAAGCAGAGGAAATTATCAGCACGATCCCGATTCGCAGTGACGTGCAGGAACAGGCCAAAGCCCAGCTCGTTCACTGGAAAGCCCTTTGGCGACAGGCAGAATCAACCTATGCCGAAGCCCAAGAAAAAATTCTCGACCAGCGCTGGTCAGAGGCTATGGCGATCGCCCGCCGGTTACTGTATCTGGGTCATTCCTATTGGGAAACCACCAAGTATCAAGAATTGATGGAAGCACTGCGGCTAGCCCAGGAAGCCGAGGAGTCAAAGAAAAAGGCCATAGCTCAAGGGGAAGCTCGGAAACCAACCCCGGATATTTTTGCCCGCTGGAAGCAACAGCAACAGCAAGAAATGGCCGACTATCTCAGAAAGGCTTATGCACTAGCTCAGGCCGATAGCCCAGCCAACCTACGGGAGGCAATCGCCCAGGCCCAGATGGTATTGAGCGATGCCCCTGAATATGGTGAGGCCCAGCAAGCGATCGCTCGCTGGCGTAGCCAAATAGAGGTTGCAGAAGACCGCCCCTATTTGACACGGGCAATCGCCCTAGCTAGCCGGGGCGATCAGGCCTCACTACAAGCCGCGATTGATGAAGCCAGCTTAATTCCACCGGGAAGAGCACTGTACGGTGAAGCCCGCAGCCGCATCGAGCAATGGCTAGTTCAGGTCAACCAAATTCAAGTTCCAGCTGAGAAACTCCCTCAAACCGCATCCCCCGGTTCTCCAGAGTTTCTTTCGCCCCTCGACTCTAGGCCGGTTTCCCCTGCGCCTGCCCCAACCCCTATCGACCCCAGTGGCCCAACCTAGTTGACACGGTCTTTAATCGCCCAGTCCTGTTCAACAGTTTTCTAAGGCCCAACATATTGTCCATTCCGGAATAGCCCCACCTGGGTCGTGCCATTTCTTAAAGTTGCCCGGCCTTTCCCATCAGGTCTACCGTTACGCAACTCGCCGCTATAGGTGCGATAAATGCCTGTTGGGAATGTGCAATTACCACGCCCTTCTAGCAATCCTGTAAAGAATTGGCCGGTACAACGGCTACCATCTTCGTTGACGATCGTTCCCTGCCCATTAATCTGGCCCTGGTGAAACTCACCGGAATAGGTGCGATTGCCAAATTTCAGGGTTCCCTGCCCATGGGGAAAACCGTTGCGGAAAGAGCCAACAAAGCGATCTCCGTTACCGTAATCCAGCGTGCCCCTGCCACCAAACAAGCCATTAATAAACTCACCGTTATAGACACTGCGGCCATAGCGCAGTACCCCTTTGCCATGGAATAGCCCATTGCGGAAACCACCCTGGTAGCGATCGTTATTCGAAAATAGGTAGAGTCCTTGCCCATTCGGTCGGCCATTGCGAACATTACCCTCAAATCGATCAAAGCGATCGCGATTTGCCTGGGTATCCCGGCAATACCAGACAAACACCCCTCGGCCCTGGGGTACCAGCCGTACAATTGGGCCACGGTAGTAGGTATAGGGGCTACCAATCACACTGGAAAACGCATCTTCGTCACCCCGATCTCTGGCAGAACATTCAGGTTCGCGCTCGGCAACGGGAGGTAAGTTGCAAACGGCGTCAGGGCTGTTTCCTGCTGCATCAAACCGACCTTCGCAGAGAGCACCATTGCTGAGTGCCCGCGTCTGGGCGATCGCAGGCCCGACAGTCGCAACGCCAATTAGCCCACCAACGACGGATAGGGTTGCAAAACTAACTCCCACATACTGACAAACAGAAGGCATGGCGAACACTCCATTTCAGTGCGGCTAATCGGTTAAGCGGCGCAGGTATACACTAAGTCAAGCCAATTATACTCAGCAAAAATCAAAGTGAACGACGAAGATGAATCCGTCGTTGGCAAAATGCCTGGAAGTCGATTGTGCCGAGTTGAAGGAGCCATTTTCTGCGGAAAGGCGGCACCAAGAAATGGTGGCGCATGGATCAACAAAGTTTGACCACCGAGACACAGAGCGCGCAGAGTCGTCCCTCGGTGTCTTTAGGGTGAAGGTTGAGGTTATCAATCCATTTCTAAGCCTGATCGACAACTTGCCTTATGGTTTTCCCAGGCATCGCAACATCAGTGAATCTTAACCCTAATGAACCAAATCATCTGGTACAGCAATGGATCTGATAGGATGATCTATTTGCACAGGACACGAAGCAATCATAAGGAGACCCTCAATCATGGCTCGGATGTACTACGACGCTGACGCAAATTTAGATTTATTGGCAGGTAAGACCGTTGCCATCATTGGCTATGGCTCTCAAGGACACGCCCACGCGCTCAACCTTAAAGACAGCGGCGTAAATGTCATCGTCGGTCTCTATCCGGGCAGCAAATCGGCCATTAAAGCAAAGGAAGACGGGTTAACCGTCTATTCAGTTGCAGAAGCCTCTGAAAAAGCCGATTGGGTTATGATTTTGCTTCCTGATGAGGTGCAAAAGGTTGTCTATAAAAACGAAATTGAACCCCATCTCAGCACCGGTAAGGTTTTGTTGTTTGCCCATGGCTTTAATATTCATTTTGCCCAAGTGGTGCCTCCTGGCGATGTGGATGTGGTGATGGTGGCTCCTAAGGGGCCTGGGCATTTGGTGCGTCGCACTTACACCCAGGGAGAAGGGGTACCGGCACTGTTTGCTGTCTATCAAGATGCCACTGGGCAAGCCCGCGATCGCGCCATGGCCTACGCTAAGGGCATTGGCGGCACCCGTGCGGGCATTCTTGAAACCACCTTCCGGGAAGAAACAGAAACGGACTTATTTGGTGAGCAGGTAGTTCTTTGCGGTGGCCTTAGCGCCCTTATTAAAGCCGGGTTTGAAACTCTGGTAGAAGCAGGCTACCAACCCGAGCTGGCCTACTTTGAGTGCCTTCATGAAGTTAAGCTGATTGTGGATTTGATCGTTGAAGGCGGACTCGCCAAAATGCGCGACAGCATCTCGAACACCGCAGAGTACGGCGACTTGACCCGTGGGCCACGCATTATCACCGACCAAACCCGCGTGGAGATGCGCAAAATTTTATCTGAAATTCAGACAGGGCAGTTTGCTCGAGAGTTTGTGCTAGAAAACCAGGCAGGCAAACCTGGCTTTACAGCAATGCGCCGCCGCGAGGCCGAGCATCCAATCGAGGAAGTCGGCAAAGATTTACGGGCCATGTTTAGCTGGCTCAAGAAAGTTTAGAAGCGGCACAACCTAGTCAAGATCCCTAGACGCTTTCAGTTTTTGGGGATCTTGAGTAACATTGCTCACACCTCTACGCCAACATCGAATCTGCTCGCCTTAGTAGCGCCCCAGCCTATGACTACAATTTCAGTCAATTTACCCCAGACCACCTATGACATTGTGATTCAACCCGGTGGTCTAGATACCTTGGGGCAATGGATGCAGCAGCGCCAATTAGGGGGCAAGGTGTTGCTAGTATCCAACCCGCAAATTTTTAAGCACTACGGCGATCGCGCCATCGCCTCCCTGGAGGCCGCTGGGTTTCACGTAGCGGCTTGCCTGCTACCAGCGGGAGAACGGTATAAAACGCTGCACACCCTACAAAAGATTTATGCTGCGGCCCTAGAGCATCGTTGCGAGCGGTCTTCTACCTTTGTAGCCCTGGGTGGGGGGGTGATTGGGGATATGACCGGGTTCGCCGCCGCCACTTGGTTACGCGGGTTAAATCTGGTGCAGGTGCCCACCTCTCTACTGGCCATGGTCGATGCAGCCATTGGGGGTAAAACCGGGGTAAATCATCCCCAGGGAAAAAACCTGATCGGGGCCTTCCACCAGCCACGGTTGGTGGTGATCGATCCCCAACTGCTGAAAACACTGCCAGCACGAGAATTTCGAGCAGGAATGGCAGAAGTAATTAAGTACGGCGTGATTTGGGATGCGCCGCTGTTTGAGGCGCTGGAGGCCGCTTCCCGGCTCAACACCTACGGGGGAGTCGAGGACAGCCTATGTCACACGATCTTAACCGCTTCCTGTAGAGCCAAGGCCGAAGTCGTCAGCAAAGATGAGAAGGAAGCCGGTCTGCGGGCAATATTGAATTACGGCCATACGATTGGCCATGCCGTTGAAAGCCTTACGGGCTACAAACGCGTTAACCATGGAGAGGCCGTCGGTATTGGTATGGTTGCCGCTGGCCAACTTGCGGTTGAGCTGAGTCTGTGGGATCCCGAAAGTTGCGATCGCCAATTGGCCTTAATTCAAAAAGCGGGGCTACCAACTCGACTCCCGATAGGAATTGGGATCACGGCAATACTGGAGGCACTGCAGACCGATAAAAAAGTAAAAGCAGGCAAAGTCAGATTTGTCTTACCAACTCACATTGGGGCTGTCACCATTACAGACACCGTCCCCGCAGAAACAATTCGTCAGGTGCTTCAACAAATGCAGGCGAACGAGTACCGCTAAGAAGACTCTTACCGATGAGCGACAGAAAAAGTAGCCTCCGCTAATTTTCTCATTCTCCAAATAACCCAGAAAATTTGGCTTTCTTGAGGATGAGCTTGACTGATTTCCCACAACCCAGAAGCCCCTGCAAAGATAGCCAGACGGATGCCAGGATCAGCCAAGGTCGCTGCAAATAGCCAACTGAGAGCAGATAAGAGCCCCAAAGTGGTAGGGGGTGCAATCCTCTTTTGCAAGTCGCCCCACCCTGCAGCAAGGGTACAGCGCTCCATCCCCCAGAGCCTTCATTCATTTTGCGAGAAGCCTAGATTTAAAGTCCCTCTTCCTCCTTGGGAAGGGGATTTAGGGTGTAGCTTGCTTCCCGCAGAGTGGGTTACGAAACTGGGATGCACTCGGATAGGACGCTTCTTGCAGTGACAGTCACCCCTCATTCCTTTTTTGGCAATTAGAGTAAACATGAAAAGAGGGTTTGTTCACCTCTTTCCCCCAAATCTCAGCGGCATTGTTCCGACTCGCGAACCTTAACCAAATCTTTGACTCTAGCTCAGCAATGCCACCTAAATGTGCCATCTAAAAAAGTGGGCTTCGCAGCATCCAGTTGAGCCAAAATCTCTCAGGGATTAGGGAAAGCAGCGCTGTAGAAAGGGATGTCACTCCCTAAAAAGCTCTTTTAAGGAACGCAGTGATTTGCAGGAAATCGTTCAAAACGGAAAAGCCTAGGGCAACCTATGGGTTAGGGTGACTTAAGTGAAGTCGATAGAGTGTTGTACCCTTAACAGGGAAATCCCACTAGTGAGATCATGAAAGAAAGCATTACCCTTGACCGACTCAGGCTAGGTTTGTTGCTTTCGTTTGGCTACTGCTGCCATAAACTGCGTCTTCTCAGCTAAACGTATGGAATCGAACCCCCAAACCTCTGAGCTAAGAGGACACCGCACCCTCGCCACGGTCGTGTTCACTGATTGTGTTGGCTTCAGCGCCAAGATGTCGCGTGATGAAGACCACACCCTAGATTTAATTCGGCGTGATTTGAAGTTGATGCAGCGCGTCTGTGAACAATATGAGGGGCGGGTTCTAAAGTCAACGGGCGATGGCTTGTTAATGTATTTCATCAGTGCCATTCGTGCGGTGAAGTGCGCTGTAGAAATTCAAGATGCGCTAACCAAGGCTGCAATGCAGCTTTCTGAGCGCGATGTGCTTAAGCATCGGATTGGGGTGCATCTTGCCGATATGTTCATCACTGACACTGATGTGATGGGAAACGGCGTGAATATTGCGGCCCGTCTGCAGGCCGAGGCAGACCCCGGCGGGATTTGTATTTCTCAAACCGTCTATGATGTTGTGAAAACGGGGCTACAACTTCACATCAAGTATCTAGGTCCCCGGAAATTAAAAAATATTGATGAGGTTGTTCCAGCCTACAAGATTTTACTCCAGCCAGAATTAGAAGCAAGCGACCCTTGTGAGGTAATTGTCCAGAATTTACAAGTAAACAAAAACCATCTGCGAGTGCGCAAGTTAATTTACTATGCTTGTAAAAATGTTTGGGAAAGTGATACCCAACTGCTTAACCTTCTGGATCTCAAAGAATTAATTCAGGAACTTGTCAAGCTTGCACCCACGTTACCGCGATTGCAAAACTTTTTGGGGGCCGCGGTGAAGACATTAAGTAAACCCGCTGAGTATCAGGCGATCGCCCAGATTGTGGTAGGTGAGCTAGAGCCACTTTACCCCAGTGAAGCCGGTGGCTTGCCTGACTCCGCCCCAACCCAGGTGACGGCCCATCGGGCCTATCCTCAGGTTTCTGACCCCGACCTTCAGCAACACTATGACCAAATTGCTGCATCGCTCGAATCCCTGAGTGGCTTACCGCGAATTAAAAAGCTTTGCTACTATGTTTGTCGCAAAAAATGGGAAAGTGACCCAGCGCGACTACAGGGAGTGCCCATGGCCACCCTAATTGCTGAAATTCATCAGGCTTCACCCGATTTAGAGCAGTTTCGACTCACCCTGGACAGTTTTGTCAAAACGCTGAGTAAATCCGCAGAGTATGCCTTAGTCGCCAATACCTTGATTCAGCACTTGCAGCCCCTCTACCAACCACCTGCCGCTGCAATTCATAAGAGTGCGACGGCCAGTTCTGAGAATCCCCGTTCCCCGAAATTGCCAGCCTCTGACCGAGAAGTTGCCAGTGCAGTGTCTCCACCCTACGCAGAAACTGGGTTAGCCCTAGAGCAAGAACAGAATCTGCTGCGGATTAAGAAGCTCATGTTTTACCTCTGCGAACGTCGCTGGGAAAATAATGCCGCAGCGCTGAATAACTTGAATACCGAAAGTCTCGTGCGCCAACTACACCAGATGGCCCCTGCTGCGGCTCAGCTTGAAGCCGCCCTTGAGGCCGTCGTCAAAAGCTTAAGTAAACCAGCGGAGTATCAGGCGATCGCCCACACAATTTTGCGCCAAATGGCTCCCCTTTATCCTGGTTATCAGCCCCCTCAAGTTGATCTAGACAGCACAAACAGGGCCACATCAGAAATGGTAGATCAGCCTCTACTAAGCTCCCATGAGGCTACCCGATTTAGTTTGTTTGACGCGCGACTTGACATTATGCGCAACACGAACCCCCTGAGCGCCAAAATCCTGCTGTTTACCGCCCTTAAAAATGCGTTTCACTTCACGGAGCAAGACTGGTTGGCCCTCAAGCGAACCGATTTAGACGGGCTGCTGCGAGAAGCCTTGAACCGCTGCCAATCCTACACAGATATGGAGGAATTGCTCTACCACGCAGCTCGTACCCTACCCACACCCGATGAGTATGTCCACACGGCAACCCGCCTAATAAAGTCCTTGCGATTTTTTTACCTTCATGGCAAGGTTTCTGTTACCCTACCGCCGCTCGTTGAAGATACTGACATTCCTCTAGCAGAAAAAGCAGGAACCTCTGATGAAGCGCCCATGACGGTGCTGGAGCCTGCCGAGATGACCTGTCAGCTTGTTGAGCACACGATTCTTCCCCCGGTTAAAGTGCTCCCTGAAGCTGATGTACCCGCAGAAATCACTGAGTCGTGGGCAGTTGTGCCACCTCCGCCCCATCCCCAGCCATCCTCCGAGTCGGATCCAACCAGTGATGGAACTGAATGAACTACTACTACGCTATGAAGCAGGAGAAACCAACTTTCGAGGCGAAAGTCTCCCAGGCGTGGATCTTTCAAGAACAGACCTGATCGGCATTGACCTCCAGACCTGTGATTTGTCTGGGGCTTGCTTTATCCTCACTTACCTTAACCGGGCTAACCTCAGCCACGCAAATTTACAGGGGGCACGGCTCTGTGGTGCCAATCTCAGTCAGGCCGATTTGCTCCATGCCAACTTGCAAGATGCTGACCTGCATGGTGCAGTTCTTTACGGGGCCGATTTGCGTTACGCCAACCTGGGGCTGGCTAGCTTGTTGGATGTGAATCTGATCAGTGCCGACTTACGTCAGGTGAAATTGGCAGGGGCCAATCTACAGGGTGCCTGCTTGCGCGGAGCAAATCTGCGTTACGAGCGGCGGGTTTATGAAAGTGCCGACCTGCGCGGGGCGAATCTGCAAAATGCGGATTTGCGGGGAGCCAACCTGTCAGGAGCGAACCTGAGCAAGGCCAATTTGAGAGGGGCGAACCTGCAGGAAGCGAATCTGCATGAAGCGACCCTCGCTGGAGCCGTTTTAATCGGAGCCTGGTTAAAGGGTGTCTTTTTCACCGATGCAGATTTAGAAGGAGCTGACTTAACCGGTGCCGAGCTAACGGATGGCAAATTGCAACGGGCAAATTTGAGCGAAGTGAACTTGACCCAAGCCAATCTGACCAGCGCCAACCTGACTGATGCCAAGTTAGAGCGGGGCATTTTAGTGCGGACAACCTTGAAGCTAGCCCGGCTCAATCGCGCTGACCTGAGCCGGGCCGATTTGCGCTGGGCCGATTTAGAAGAAGCTTCCTTAATTGCGACCTACTTGGGCCGCGCCGATCTGCGGCAAGCAAACCTTACCCAGGCCAATCTGGCCCAGGCAGAAATGAGCAGCGCCAACCTGCATGAGGCCAAGTTGAGCGGGGCAACTATGCCCGACGGTTCAACTCATGATGGCTAATGCGGCAGGAGTTTGCCATTTCAACGTAAAGTATTAAGCAGGTTGATTTTGTCGTAGCGCAGCGGTGCTCGGCGTTCTTTGTAGGGAGTGGGCGATCGCCACCACTTTGGGATTCGGCAACCGGTTGCCTGGGTAACAGAGTCAGGGGGCGGATTGCAAGATACACTCCCAAGCAGCGATCCCAAGCAGCGATCGCACCTTGCCCAATGCCCTTTAGAGCGATACTTTGCACGTTTGCTCTCCACTAAGCAGGATCTTTGAACTATGACGACAGAGAAATTTCCAATTGACTTAAGTGCCTACAAACCTCTGACCCTGGACCCGGCTCAACCCACTCTGAGCAATGAGCAGCGGGCAGCGCTTCAGGCAAATATTCAGCTTTGTCGAGATGCGATTGTGTTCTTTACAGTCACCGGCGCCGCCCGTGGGGTCGGCGGTCACACAGGCGGCCCTTACGACACCGTGCCGGAAGTGATGATCCTGGATGCCTTGTTTCGCGGTAAGCCCGATCAGTTTGTGCCGACCTTTTTTGATGAAGCCGGACACCGGGTCGCTACGCAATACCTGATGTCCGTATTGCGGGGGCAAATGCCGGCAGAGCAGTTGATGCACTATCGCACAGCCCACTCTAAGTTGCCGGGTCATCCAGAATTGGGGTTAACTCCCGGTGTCGAGTTTAGCTCTGGACGGTTGGGCCATATGTGGCCCTATGTGAATGGGGTCGCCCTGGCTAACCCCGGAAAAACAGTGTTTTGTCTGGGTTCTGATGGTTCGCAACAAGAAGGAAATGATGCCGAAGCTGCCCGCCTAGCCGTGGCCCAACATCTCAATGTGAAGCTGATCATTGATGATAATGACGTGACGATTGCCGGTCATCCTTCTAAATACTTGCCCGGTTACAGCGTCAAACAAACCCTGGAAGGACATGGACTAAAAGTTCTGCAGGTGGATGGAGAAGATATCGATGCTCTCTACGCCGCGATTTGTGAAGCCGTCAATACCCCAGGGCCTGTTGCTGTTATCTGTCAGCGTCCCATGTGTCCTGGCATTGAGGGACTAGAAGGCTCGAATCATGGGCATGATGTGATTTCGGTGAAACTGGCACTGCCCTATCTGGAACAGCGGGGCCATCAAGCCGCGATCGACTACATCAACAGCATTCAAAAGCCCAAGAATGACTACCAGTTTCTCGGCATTGGCGAAAAGTGGGATTCGAACCGCAACGTCTTTGGCGATGCCGTAGTGAGTATTCTTGGCAAAATGAGCGAGGCCGAACGCAAAGCCAATGTGCTTGTGATTGATAGTGATTTAGAAGGTTCCTGCGGCCTGAAAAAAATCCACGATGCCTATCCGGAGGTCTTTATCCCCTCTGGAATTATGGAGCGGGGTAATCTCTCAGCAGCAGCAGGCTTCGGCATGGAAAAGGGCAAACAGGGCATTTTTGCCACCTTCGCAGCCTTCCTGGAAATGTGTATCTCTGAAATCACCATGGCTCGGTTGAATTATTCCAACCTGCTCTGTCACTTCTCCCACTCTGGCATTGATGACATGGCTGATAACACCTGCCACTTTGGGTTAAACAACTTCTTTGCCGACAATGGGCTAGATGACGGCTACGACACCAAGCTCTATTTCCCGGCGGACGCTAACCAAATGCGGGCGGTAGTCAATGCTGTTTTCTTTGAGCCTGGTCTTCGCTTTATTTTCTCAACCCGTTCTAAAACTCCAATTTTGCTAGATGCTAGCGGCAATGAACTCTATGGCGGTGATTACACCTTTACCCCCGGTAAAGATGAAGTAGTGCGCGACGGTACAGCAGGCTATATTGTCGCTGTAGGCGATGCGGTTTACCGTGCTCTAGATGCTGTAGAACGGCTCAAGCAAGAAGGTATCGATGTAGGTCTGATTAACAAGACTACGCTGAATGTGGTCGATGAGGAAATGATGGCCAAGCTAGGGAAATCCTCCTTTGTGGTAGTGGTAGAAGCCTTTAACCGTAAGACAGGTCTGGGTAGCCGCTTCGGCACTTGGCTCTTGGAGCGGGGCTATGCACCCAAGTATGCCTATCTCGGCACCCATGAAGAGGGCTGCGGTGGCCTGTGGGAACAGTTTCCCTATCAGGGGATTGACCCAGTTGGGATCATGAACAAGGTCAAGGCACTGGTGCAATAGCAATCTTCTGGGTGATTGATATTTCCTGATTGATATTTCCTGCTTCTGCATCTAAAGAAATCCCCGAAATCTTCAAGATTCTGGGGGTTTTGCATTTGCAAAGGAGACATGACTGCATCTGGATAGGAATCACCCAATTTGTCCTCACCGTAGCCCTCTCCTAAAGGGAAAGGGAGTAGAAGCTTTAGCTCCCTTCTCCCAATGAGAGAACAGTATCGCGTTGACAAGCCTTTAAGAAAGGGGATGAGGATAATTCATTCTTTCGGTAAGCGACATCGCCAAGGGTGCTGCAGTGTCAATACAAAAAGAATAAGGGTGCTTTAGAGCGAATGCCTTTTCCTCAGGCTCTGTCTGACCAAACCCCGAGTCTGGCCAAACCCCTAGATTGACGATAACCCTAGCTAGCCAGGTATTCTTGCACGCGCGCCTTACGCCGACGCAGGTGCTCTAGAGCCTGCCGTTCGAGCTGACGTACTCGCTCCCGGCTGATATCCATCCGCTCACCTACCTTGGCCAGCGAGAGAGAATGTCCATCTTCTAAGCCATACCGGAGGGAAATCACTTGGCGTTGCTGGGGCGTCAAATCCGCTAAAAGGGTTTCCAGATCACGCCGGAGCGCGTCTTGAATCATGTAGTTCTCTGGGGAAATGCCGTCATCTTCCAGAAGCTCTTGTAACTCTGTATCTTGGTTGTCGCCAACGCGCATGTCTAGAGAGACAGGCTGCCGCGCCATAGTCAGGTACTCCCGAATTTCAGCGGGTTGCAAATCTAGTGCTGCGGCAATTTCGGCAGCATTGGGGCTACGACCCAGGCTCTGAGCTAGCTCCCGCTGGACTCGCTTAATCTTATTCAGCTTTTCAGTAATGTGAATCGGTAAGCGGATAGTGCGGGCCTGCTGGGCGATCGCCCGAGTAATTGCCTGACGAATCCACCAGTAGGCATAAGTAGAAAACTTATAGCCTCGCATTGGGTCAAATTTCTCTACGCCACGTTCTAGACCCATTGTGCCTTCCTGGATTAGGTCTAAAAACTCAAGATTACGCTTTTGATATTTTTTGGCGATCGACACCACAAGCCGCAAGTTGGCTTCAATCATTTTCTTCTTAGCCCGTTGGCCCCGCCTTAAAATACCTTCCAGATCCGCTTCACTCAGCTTGACATGAGCGGCCCATTCTTGGTTGGTTGGCTCCTTGGCTAATTGCTTGGTCAGGCATTCCTTTTGATCAAGCAGTTCCATCATCTGCTGCACTTGCTTACCGTAAATAATTTCCTGCTCATGGGTCAGCATAGGCACACGACCAATTTCGTGTAAGTAGGTGCGCACCATATCGGCTGTAAAGGTCGATTTAGGCGCTTTAGTTTGGGTGGTTGCAGTGGTCATGGGGCGAAGTGACTCCGTAACGAAGAAAGGAAATAAAACTTGGAACGCAAGCTGAGCGCCAAGGTAAGATCAAGAGATGTCTAGGTTTTGTGATGCCAACAAGCGCGTTTTCAACCCTGACTTATTTAACTTGAAAGTCGCAAAGCGGCGCGTCCTGCCATTGGGTGACCAAGGTAAGAGAAACAAGCAAGAGGTTAGAGTGAAGTCGTTATGAGTTTACTCTGAAATCTTGTAACCAGATTATATGCAAGGGTTGAGACTTTGTGTTTCCTCCGATAGGGTGAGTTAATGGGGTGATTGGGTGGAATCTTCAGGGGCTAGATTGTATTCACGAGGAGGTTGATTAGAGAGGCTAGTTGGATTGGAAAAGAGCAGTTGCTATCAAAGCAATGAAGCGAGTCACTGCGCTCTGATAACTTGCTGGTGAGCACTGAAGTGGTGTAACAATGAACCATTGGAAGAAAACAGCGATTGAACAGGCACTTGGAACTTTGACGAATGGTTAATACCGTTTGAAGTTGGTGCCCTGGAAGCTGCGATCGCTCCACTCTTATAGTGCCCCTTTACCCCTTAGAGTTACTAGTCAATAAACAGCAAGAAAACCGAACTTTTTCGACAGGATTTCGGTGAGATATCCTCCATCGGGGTAAGAGGCACAAGAGTTTTAACGAATGCACCAGAGCCAAAACCCAATCTAGGTCGAAAGTGACTCTTTCCTTCCTTGAGAATCGCCCCATTGGGAATGGAACAGGATCGGTTTCCGACAGAAGCAATGATCAACAGAAGTAGTGAGCAATCGTTGCAGGATTTTTAGGCCGACCCACTTTCCCAAGCTTGATTCCTTCCTTTCAGCGAATTATTAGTAAACAACATGCACCCTCTCTTTTGAAATACGAAATTTATCTATTTGTGGATTCCATCTATTGGTGGATAAGGTCTTTAGCGTTCTTGGCGACAAGGCAATCTCAAGTTCAAACAATCGAGCCTTCTGGGTTACAAGGGGGCATCAGCAAATTAGCGCGTGCTCTTTTTTCACCGCCAACCCAGCGCGCCGATAGGTTGGTCTAGTTCCTTAGGTGGGAAGTTGACCCGCGTCGTTTGGGCAAGATAACGAATGCGGCCTATCGAGCGGTCTACTAAATCTAAATCGCGCATCAATATCAGCGGCTCACCTCCATTCACAACCCTGAAAAACGTTTCCAGCAAATGACCTAGTTTCAGTCTGGATTCAAATTAGACGAACAAGATCAAGAATAGGTTTCTTGTTCGTACTACATCGTAGTATATGTATTGTTAAAAAACAAGTGGCTTAAATTCCTAGATCGTGGCGGGCTGCCTGGGCTGCGGCCAAAACAACTGGGGTCGGCTGAGTTTCCCAGTCGGTATCAGCAATCGCCGCATAAAACGCTTCATCGTAGGGACGAGTGCGCACGACTACAGGCATGGGGGTCGCATGTCCTAAAATCAAAGCTTGCTGCTTAGAGTCGAGTTTGGCTAAAACCGAACGCAGACTTTGCCCCCCTGAAACCCCTGTAAAAATCGCATCGATATCCTTTTCATCATTCAGGAGAGCCGTAATTCGGGTGCCAATTTGGGACATCACCTCGTTGTCGATGCCAGAGGGGCGCTGATCGACCACCAGTAGGGTGACAAAGTACTTGCGCATTTCTCGGGCAATCACTCCAAAGATGGTTTGGCCCACTGTTGCTGGGTCAAGGAAGCGGTGGGCTTCTTCAATCGTGATCACAAGTGGCCGGGGGCGATCGCTCACATTTTTAGTTTGTAAAAACCGTTCGGCCTTCAGCACATAGGCGTGGTGGATGCGACGGGCAATGATATTAGTCGCCAGCATATAGGAGAGGAGATTCGATTGGGAGCCGAACTCCACCACAACATGCTGCCCTGCCTCTAGGGTTTCCAGAACCTGGCCAACAGGGTTGCGGGTACTGGTCTGGCGAATGTATTTCAGATCACTGAGGCGATTGAGTTTACGTTGCAGAGCCATAATGGAAGACTTGCTCCCCATGCGGGTTTCGCAAAACTCTTGAATCTCCTCATTGGTCATCGCCAGGAGGCGCGTGATCCAGGCCTTGCCAAATTCATTTCGTAGAATAATGGCATTTTCCAAACTCGCTTCTGACAGGTTTAGTTCCCCCCGTACCAGCAGCAAGTCCTCCACTTCGATCTGGTCAAAGCTAATCGACAGTTCCTGAGCGTCGCGGACTCCTCGTCTGCGGGTCGATTCGGGATCGAGGGTAAACACCTGTACCTGTCCTGGAAACAGTTGCCGTAACCCCTTGACCGTGCTGAACTGCTTCCCTTCACAGGCTGCTTCCCAGCCATATTCAGAATGCATGTCAAAAATCAGGTTGACGGCAGCCCCCTTGCGAATAATGCCAGAAAGTAACAGTCGAGTTAGAAAAGACTTGCCGGTACCCGATTTGCCAAATATGCCGTTGCTCCGCTCAACAAACCGATCCAGATCCAGGCAAATAGGCACATCCATATCGATGGGTTGGCCGATCGCAAAATTGCGTCGATGGGGGTCATCCTCCCAACCAAAAACAGCTCGAAAATCGCGATCACTGGCATCGTAGACCTGACTAAAGTGACTAGGAATGGTTTTGACCGGCAGCAGCTCAATCTCCGCCGCAGAGTTGGGACGAGTCGATGGAGCAACTTGTGGGAAATCACGCTCAGCCCGCTGAGGCTTCTCCTGATTAATCATCAACATAGGAGTCAGCTCAATGGTGCCATAAATGCCCGATCCAGACAGCACTTCCTGTAAAAAGGTATTAGCCGGATCAGGAGGATTCGCCAAAATTCGGCTACTGGCGGTACCCAGGGTGACATCAGTGAGCATGCAGAAGAAGCGCGATCGCACCCCCTGCACCACTAAAAACTTACCCACCCGCATCTCTTCTACCGAGACATCTGCATGGAGCCGTACCTCAATTCCCTGACTAAGGGAACCCTGAATCACAGAACCGAGGGGTCGCTCTGGCGGCATAGGGCAAAGCAGCAAGCCAAGCAAGAGAAGAAAAAGAACAAACGAACTACCTCTACAGTAGGGCAATCGTACTGATTTTGCAAGCCCTTTAGGCCAGTCTATGACGCCCTATTGGTTCAGGGTCTAACG
>CALIDI010000026.1 GCA_938023035.1 uncultured Leptolyngbyaceae cyanobacterium
TGTCATACGTTTCGCTATAGTTTTGCGACGCATTTATTGCAGAATGGCTATGATATTCGCACGGTGCAAGAGTTGCTGGGCCACAAGGATGTGAAGACGACGATGATTTATACCCATGTGCTGAATCGGGGTGGATGGGGGTGCGGAGTCCGTTGGATGGGTGAGGCAAGGGGTGAGGGCGATCGCCCGCTTTCTTCTATCCTTTCATTCCTCTGTCAGCCCTATTCCACCCGTTGCACTGGGGTTACTTTAGGATCGACAATTTTTTGCCCCAAGTTGGGGAATTTGGCTGCGAAGCAAATCTTATTGCCCTTCCCAAAGATGTTGGTAATATGCCCTACGCCATAAGCCGGATGCACCACCTGATCGCCGACGCTCCAATCATTTTCATGGGTGCCAGGGCGCTGCACCCCTTCGGTCAGGTTGCGTTTACGAAACGCTCCGGCAGATTGAGTCCACCTGCTGGGGATTGCAGAAGGTTTATTGCTGGCCAGCAGTTCTTTGGGAATTTCTGCCAGAAATAGGGAAGGGCTAGCAGGTTCGCGATTGCCATAGAGGCGACGTTCACGGGCGTAGGAGATAAATAATCGATCCTGGGCGCGGGTAATGCCGACGTAGCAGAGGCGGCGCTCTTCTTCCAAGGCGGCGGGGTCTTCCAAAGAGCGAAAGTTAGGAAATAGCCCCTGCTCTAGACCGACTAGAAAGACTACAGGGAACTCTAGCCCCTTAGAAGAGTGGAGGGTCATTAGAGAAACCTTTTCAGCCCCTTCTTCTAGGTTATCTAGATCAGAGGCCAGGGATGCACTGGCCAGAAAACCACTGAGACTGTTGTCGTCTGGGTTTTCTTCCTGGAATTGCTGCACGGCGTTGTAAAGTTCGCTGACGTTGCGCAGCCGGTCTTCAGCTTCATCGGTATTTTGAGCTTTGAGGTCATCTACATAGCCAGAGTCGTCTAAAATCCCCTGGATAATTGCATCGGCGGGCAGGGTATCGAGCTGTTCATGCCAGCGCTGCATTGTTTGGGCGAAGTTTAGGATGGATTTGGCAGCCCGCCCACCTACGCTTTTCACGAGAGTTTCGTCGGTGACTACCTGCCAGAGGGGCTGGTTAAGTTCTTGGGCGGCTTTGACTAGGGCTTCGATGGTGGTTTTGCCGATGCCACGACGGGGGGTGTTGATGATGCGGAGCAAACTGACGCTATCGGCGGGGTTGGCGATCGCCCGCAGGTAGGCCAAAACGTCTTTAATTTCTTTGCGATCATAGAAGCGCAGTCCGCCTACAATTTTGTAGTCAATCCCGGCTCTCACTAGACTTTCTTCAATCGCGCGCGATTGGGCGTTTGTCCGATAGAGCACAGCAAACTTGCCAAGGTGCAGATCGGGGTGCTGGTTGGTGAGGGTACGAATCTGCTGCACAATAAATTCGGCTTCAGCGACTTCATCTTCTGCTCGGTGCAGTTGAATTGTTTCACCCTCGCCCCGAGTAGGCTTGAGCACTTTGTCGATTCGCTCAGTGTTGTGATCAATCAAGGCGTTGGCGGCTTCTAGAATATTGGCAGTAGAGCGGTAATTTTCCTCCAATTTGACCATGGTGCGGGTGTCGTCATCCGGTAGGCGATCGCCAAAGTCATTCTGAAAGTTCATCAAAATCGTAAAATCGGCGGCTCTAAAGGAATAGATCGACTGGTCGGCATCTCCTACGACAAAGACGGAGCGGTAATCCCACCGATCAAACTGGCGGGTATCTTCGCCATTGGTCACCAGTAGGCGAATCAGATCATATTGAGTTCGGTTTGTGTCTTGATATTCATCCACCAGCACATGGCGAAAGCGCTGATGCCAATAGGCCCGTACCTGTTCATTTTGCTGAAATAGTTGAACTGGCTTCAAAATCAAATCATCAAAATCCAGGGCGTTATTGGCTGCCAGCGCATCTTGATACATGCTGTAGACATTGGCAATGACCCGCCCTCGATAGTTGGGTTGTTCTTTTTCTAGATCGGCAGGCGACCAGTTTTGGTTTTTGGCGTTGCTAATGGCGTAGCGTACAGACCGCGGGTCAAACTTTTTATCATCTAGGTTGAGTTGATTCACCACAATATCTTTGACCAGGCTTTGGGCATCAGACTCATCAAAAATGGAGAAGGTTCGAGTCCATTGGCGGCCATTGGAATCCACATATTTCTCGATGTCAAACCGCAGAATGCGAGCACAAAGGGCATGGAAGGTGCCAATCCAGAGGTCTTTGGTATAGCTTTTGTACGCCTGAGATTTGAGCTTGGTCTGCTCCACGGGGGGCAGTGCTTCTAGGGGTTTGCCATGCTTCTGTTGGGCCTGCTGTTCGGCGAATAATTTCTCGATCCGTTCTTTCATTTCCCGGGCGGCTTTGTTGGTAAAGGTCACTGCCAGGATGTTTTCGGGATCAACCCGATGGGTAAGCACTAGATTGGCAATCCGAAAGGTGAGTGCTCGTGTTTTGCCTGAACCGGCCCCAGCCACGACCAGCAGAGGGCCGCAATAATGCTCAACGGCACGACGTTGAGAAGGGTTGAGGGTACTAAGAAAATCGAGGGTTTGAGTCATGGGTGTGGCAGCGGTCTATCTCAATCAGGTTATCGCATCTCGTGGGTTTGCGCAGGTACACCCAACAAGAATCAGCCCTGCTCAAAGAGGCTGAGTTGGGCTGGAGGCGGCTCCAGTAAATCCCAGGGAAGGGGGGGCACAGAAAGCCCCTGCTGCTGGAGCTGATGATAGAAGTGGCGGGCATTGCGGGGCGATCGCACTTCTAAGGGGCAGTGGACAAAGTAGTAAATGCGGGTGCCCTGGCCTAACCAGGCTGCTATTCGCCCCATCCATTCCTGAAAATAGGGTTGATTTAGGGCCAAATCGGGATGGCTAATGTAACGAATCAGGCTAAAGGGGGCGGTCACGCTCGGTTGAAGGGGTAAACGGGGTTTTTTACGCTCTGACTGTAATTGAGGATTGTCAGGGCAGTCGTAAATTGGGCGGGTATCGAGCAGCACTCGCCCAATTCTCAGCGATCGCAGCAAATCATCGAGGGTACTGGCCTGGGGTTCACGAAACCAGTCGGGATGACGAACCTCTAGGGCAAACTCAAACAACGAATGGGGTAGCTCCTGCAAGAAGGCTGCCAAGTCTGGCAGTTGGTGCGGCCCGTAACTAGGGGGCAGTTGGGCGAAGAAAGGCCCCAGGCGATCGCCGAGGGGCTGCATCTGTTCTAAAAAGGCCAAGGTCGCGGGCAATTGGGGCTGTAGCATCCCCCCATGGGTGAGCGATCGAGGCAGCTTTAAACAAAACTGGAAGCCATCCTGGGTGTCGCGCCGCCAGCGGGCCACTGTCCGGGCATCAGGCACCGAGTAAAAGGTCGTATTGCCCTCCACCGTGTGAAACCGCCGACTGTAGAGGGAGAGCAACTGGCCAGCTCGACTACCCGGCGGGTACAGTTCACCCACCCACTGAGAGTAGGCCCAAATCGCACAGCCCATCGCAAGGGGTAAGGCCATCAGCGCGAATGAAAGGAGACTCTGGGCAAAAGCGGATCTTCCACCAGGCCAATGCCCTTGAACCCCCAGCGTTTGAGTAACCCATTCAATTGGGTAGGCAGCAATGACTCTACCGCAAATTGATGGGCTAAATCCGCCGCGTGGGTATTCAAGTAACTCAGGGCATCTGCATGGTCACTAAAAATTAAGATGAATCCAGGTGCAGGCTGATCGGTCGGGGCCGCACCTTGGGGCCGGGCCACCAGGTAACTCCCATCCTGTCGAGAACGAATTAGATAGTAAATTTCAGACAGCATGGTCAGCGTCCTGTCAATCCTCTGCTCCGAGCTTAATGCGCGGATCAACCACCCGCAGCAGCAGATCTGCTAGCAAGTTACCGACGATCAACATCACGGCCCCCATCATTAAGCTACCCATGACCAGATAGAGGTCGATGGCAAAAAAGGCCTGCAAAATCAACCGTCCCAGCCCTGGCCAGTTAAAGAATTGCTCCGTAATAAAGGCCCCACTCAGCAGGCTGGCAAATTCAAACCCCAACAGAGTGATCAGTGGGTTAACAGCATTTCGCAGCGCGTGGATGTAAATCACTTTGTTTTCGGGCAAGCCCTTTGCTCGTGCCGTTTGGATATAGTCTTGCCGCAACACGTCTAGCAATTCCCCTCGGGTAATCCGCTGTAAGCCGGCAAAGCTAGTGATGCTGAGGGCGGTGGTGGGCAAAATCATATGCCAGCCAATATCTAAAATTTTGCCAATCATGTTCAAGTCATCGTGGTACACGCTGGTCATATCCCCAATTGGGAAGAGGGGAGAGGTGTTTTGAGCCACGATGAGTAAAAGCAAGGCGGTGATAAAACTGGGAAACCCCTGGCCAATATAGCTAAGGGTACGAAGAAACCGATCCACCCAGGTGTTTTGGTTGACGGCGCTGATAATCCCCATGGGGATCGCGATCGCCCAAGTGACAATCAAAGCGGCGATCGCCAGCAGTAGGGTGGCAGGCACCCGCTCCCACAGTAGTGAAGCCACCGGACGGTTATAGACAAAACTATTGCCAAAGTTGCCCCGCGTCACAATTTGCCCAAGCCAGCGCAAGTACTGCTCATACCAGGGCCGATCCAGACCAAATTGCTGCCGTAATTGATTCACCGTTTCCGCAGAGATGCGGGGATTTTGTTGGAGCGTCGTGAGATAGTCGCCGGGTGCTAGTTGAATCACAAAGAAGCACAGAGCAGAGGCCAAGAGCAGGGTAATTAACGCCTGAAATACCCGCTTCAGCACGAAGCTAAACCCATCGCTGTTGAGAAATCCGATCAGGGCATCAACAATGACTTCTAGACGAGTGCGCTCGGTGAGCATAGTGCCAGCCAGAAACAACAATCAATATTCCACTAGTGTAATCACTGGTACATCCGGCAGGTGCCTGCGCCCTGCTAAATCTCGCAGTTCGACCAGAAAGGTAAAACCTGCCACCCGAGAACCCGATTGCTCAACCAGTTTCGCCGTTGCCGCTGCTGTGCCCCCGGTAGCAATTAAGTCATCAACTATCAACACATTCGACCCTGGTGGTAGGAGCGCATCTTGATGAATTTCGAGCTTATCGGTGCCATACTCCAGCGCATACTCCACAGAATGCACGGCTGCCGGCAACTTACCCGCCTTGCGCACGGGCACAAAGCCCAGATTCAACTGATAGGCCAGGGGGGTGCCAAAAATAAACCCACGGGACTCGATCCCTACAATAAAGTCAGCTCCCAAGGGAGCGCACTTCTCAGTCAAGGCGTCAACGGCATAGCGCAGCCCGCTGGCATCACGCAGGAGCGTGGTAATGTCACGAAATAAAATGCCTGGTTTAGGAAAATCGGGAATGTCGCGAATCAGTGTTTTCAGATCCATGGAAGTGTTCCAACAGCGTCGGCAGGAATTTCCCGTTAGATTAGCGCAAATTGGGGCGATTTTTTGCAAGGAGCACCCGGCGATCGCGTAAAGTGGCAGCAGACGTGACAAATAAAGCAGACGTTGTGAAGTATTTCTTTCTCTCGGATGGTTGGGTGGTCGGCAGAGTATGGGAGTTAGGAGGGCTGTGGAACGAATCAGCCTGGCGGCGCAAGCCAGATATTCAGCGGCTAGATCTCTGTATTTGGGAGCAGGCCGAGCAACTCTGGCTCTATCGCGTTGAAACAGCAGTGCTGATGGTAGAAGTGACTCCGGGGGAGTCTGCCCAACTAGACTCCACAGCAAAAAGTATCGGGCAGGTGGTACTAAAGCGACTCATGACCTCTGATCAAGTGATTGACCGCCTTTGTCAGGCCGAGCGGCTGGAAACCTTCCACCGTAACCCCCTGATGACTACAGGCTTCGATGAGTAAAGCCTAGCGAAGTCACAAATCCAGATCAGAACTTAACTTACCGAGACAGAGCAGCAGTATCGATCGCCTGACGCAACAGCACAACGCGCCGCCCATCCACCACAATCGACCAAAAGCCGCGATCGCCCAAAATCTTCAAGAGTTCATTCACATTGACGAGATCGGGTGTATAAGTCGCCAACAGATAGGGCCGTTGTTTGTAAGCAACCAACCCCACATCGCGACCAGTAGCCTGCTGTAGCTTGGCTGCCAACTCTGGTTTATTTTGAAAATCGACTAAAACGGCATAACCTGGGCCCAATGGTTGTGGGTCATAACCCGATGAGTGGTGGAGCGTTGGTTGGCTGGAGGTGGGAGAGGGAGAAGTGGCCACGGTTGCCGCCGGCTTCACCACATAGGCTGTCAGGCCTTTTGTATCCCGCATGTAGCGAACCCAGGAGGCTGCCGATTCTTGACTGGTGAAGCCGCCAACGCGAGTCACCACTGCTTCCTGATAAGTACAAACTCCCAGCGAAACACTGGAAGGGAAAGATTTCTGCACCGCTTCCATGCTGTCTGGCGTTGGGGTCACCACTAGCAGCAAGTGCTCACGGGCATTAGGCGGCTGGCACTCTGGATAAATTACTGAAGGCATGGGGGCTTGCGGCATATCGAGAAGTGGGGCCGCTGTCTGGGCGATCGCAGGCAGGAAATCTACCATCCCCTGTCCTACCAAACTCCCTAGCGTGACGACAGTTGTCAGTGCGAAGCCGATTCCTGTGTGCATTAATCCCTTCCCTCCCGGAGCGCTAGGCCCCAAACACAAGATTTAGCACCCAATACTAGCAAACAAGTCATGAAACAGATGCTAAAGATGCTAACGGTTCTGGAATCGTAGCGGAAGGGGCTTGAAATTGACCAACCAGAACAAATTCTAAACGCAGTTTTAGCCAGGTAATCAACTGGGAGTTGGTTGAAATAATGGCAGAGGCCGGTTGAGGGCACTTTGTCTTGAATTCTGCCATTTCAGGAGCGTCTAGAAAGGCCGGTTGGTGGACAAACCAAAAGTCAATCTCTTTTTCCTGTTCCTGGTAGTAGCGCCGCCGCTCCCGGAAGACCTCATCTAAGGGTTCTTCTTCGGTCAAAAAGCGGGTGCTGGCGATTAAAAAGTGATAGGTCTGCATGGTCTCTACGAGGGAATCTACTAAGGTTATGGATTGTGTGACAAGTGCGATCGCAAAGCAACCCTCAGTTTAAACCAAGTCCAGCTCGAAACCGCTCGTTTCCTGCCAGACATCGCCGCGACTTAAACCACTCAACCCTGTTCAACAGGGCCTAACCCCTTTCGCTCCTAGGCCGAGATCAACGATGTTCAGGGTACCAGTGTGATGACTGACTTGTTAGAAGCTTTGCAGACCCATCTACTGATGACCAAGACGAGTCAGACAAAAATTTACAACCACTTGCGCAAATGCAAACAGGGCTCTACTATCCCCATGTTGGAAAAGCACCGGCAACGTCGTTTCTGGCATCTTACTTCTGTTGAAATTTCGCCAGCGCATCACTACGAGCTAGAAAACTTGCAAATAGCTGATATGTGGCGATCGCCTGGCGACTGAATCCATTGGGGGTTAAGAGCGTAAGGAAAACTACCCCCAACCAAGGGGTCTTCCCCTACACTCCATCCTCAATCAAGCGGCTGTTACCAGCCTAGGTCTGCTCATAGAGACCACTGTCCACTGACTCCGAGGGTCGGTCACCTACTGAAGCAGTGTAGACAAACCACTCGATGACTACTGGATCGACTGGCGCTGTTGCTTCATTGCCTGCAACTGCTGTAAGAGCGACTCGGCCTCAGCCTGTAGTCTGAGAAACTTAGCCTGTTGATCCAACTGGTACTGCGCCTTCATCGCTGCCAGGGTCCGAGGCTGTAGGGTCAAAGTTGTTTCACCAGAGTAGGTTTGCTCTAAGTTAGAGGGGGCTGAAGCAAGACGATCCATCGTTAAAACAGGGTTGGTCATACTCTAATCACTCACACCACGTAACGTTATCTTAAACTAGACTTTACATTCGATCCTATCTTGTGCCAATAAGCATATTACGGATTAGGGTCAGTTTGTTAACTGGCAAAAAAATCTCTGTGGTTTCCGATTGGGATGTCGTGGAGGATCGCGGTAGACTGAAGGCTCAAACCGACTGTTTTTGTTAAAATCCCGTGACTGTAAGTACTGCTAATTCTCAAACCGTGCCTCCGGCTCATTCACCACTAATGCCCCATGCCCGTGGTTGGCGCGGGCTGATTGAAGAGTATCGTCCTTACCTGCCTGTCACTCCAGCAACGCCTATCATTACTCTCCATGAAGGCAATACACCCCTTATCCCTGCACCGGCGATCGCCGCCCAAGTTGGTCGGGGGGTCAAGGTCTTCGTGAAATATGACGGTTTAAACCCTACCGGAAGTTTCAAAGATCGGGGAATGACGATGGCGCTCTCCAAGGCAAAGGAGGCGGGAGCCAAGGCTGTGATTTGCGCCAGTACAGGGAACACCTCGGCGGCGGCAGCGGCTTATGCTCGCCGGGGGGGGATGCGTGCTTTTGTGCTGATTCCCGATGGCTACGTGGCCCTGGGTAAACTGGCTCAAGCCTTGCTTTATGGGGCGGAGGTCTTAGCCATTCAGGGTAATTTTGACAAAGCTCTGGAAATTGTGCGGGCGGTGTCAGAGCAGTATCCTATCACTCTGGTGAATTCCCTCAATCCCTACCGTTTGGAAGGACAAAAAACTGCCGCCTTTGAGGTGGTGGATGTCTTGGGGGATGCACCGGATTGGCTCTGCATCCCTGTGGGGAATGCAGGCAATATCACTGCCTACTGGATGGGGTTTTGCCAATATCACCAGGAGCAGCGCTGTAGCAAGCTGCCCCGAATGATGGGGTTTCAGGCAGCGGGTGCCGCCCCAATGGTCGCTGGCCATACCTTTGAGCACCCAGAAACGATTGCCACGGCCATTCGTATCGGTAATCCAGCGAATCGCGATCGGGCGATCGCCGTGCAGGCAGCCAGTCAGGGAGCCTTTACCGCCGTGAGCGATGAAGAAATTTTAGATGCCTATCGTCTCCTGGCCGCAGAAGAGGGGATCTTTTGTGAACCAGCCAGTGCTGCTTCAGTGGCTGGGCTACTGCAAGTGAAAGAGCAGGTGCCAGCCGAGGCAACGGTCGTTTGTGTGCTTACTGGCAATGGTTTGAAGGATCCCGATACAGCGATTCAGCACAGTCGCAGTCAGATGCAACAGGGCATTGCTCCAACGATGGCTGCGGTAGCTGCGGCCATGGGGTTTTAGGCGATTTCTCACAGTCGATTCCTTACTTGGATCATCGTCATGGGTTATGGACTCTATCTCTACGGCATTTTCCCAGCTCCGGGACCTCAGGGCTTAGCCATCACCGGTTTAGATCAGCAGCCCGTGCAAACAAAACAAGTAGACGATTTTGTGTTTCTCTATTCCGAAGCCCAGCAAGACCGGTACCTGGCCAGTCGCAAAAACCTGTTAGGGCATGAGCGGGCGCTAGAGCAAGCAATGCAGGCAGGTTATCGCACCCTACTGCCGCTGCAATTTGGGTTGATTATTGCTGATTGGGGCGATGTTCAAGAACAACTCACCACTCCCTATGGGGATAGTCTCCAGCACCTTTTTAGCAAGCTAGATGGGAAGCGCGAGGTCGGGGTCAAAATCTTCTGGCAACAGGATAGCGAACTGCAAATGTTGTTGGAAGAAAAGCCAGACCTAAAAGCGCAGCGGGATAACTTGGAGGGAAAAAATCTGAGCATGGACGAGGTGGTGTCCATTGGTCAGGCAATTGAGCGATCGCTGGCAGAGCGCAAGCAATCGATTATTCAAGCATTTCGAGCAAGGTTAAACCCGTTTGCGGTGGAGGTGGTGGAAAACGACACCCTTACTGAATCAATGATCTATAATGCGGCTTACTTGATTGATTGGGAAGCCGAAGCTGACTTTGGTGCTCAAGTAGAAGACTTAGACCGGCAATTTAGCGATCGCCTCACGATTCGCTACAACAATTTCACCGCACCCTATAACTTTGCTCAGCTGGATCGGTTGGGCTAGTGCTGCTACGCGGAATGTATGTGCAATACAAGCAACATGTAAAATTCAAAGTGAACAATGCTGAGTGTATCCGTGTTACAAGCTTCCTGAATCGGCAAACGATTTCTGCCGGGTTTCCTAGTATCACCACGCAGAAGGCAAGCACAATTCACAGTACAATTGTTACCAATTGCGCCAGCCGCCAGCCGCCCTAGTTTGTTGCTGTAATTGGGGCGGGCGCGCTTGCAAAAGTGCCTGATAATCTTGACTGCTAGCCCAACGGTCGATTTCTTTTGCTCGTAAAACGGGAACAGGGTGAGTAAGTTGAGCCGTTGTCGCTTGTTTAAGCACCGCCCCCAGCTGATCCTGGCTAATGGCTTCATAGTCGCGGGCCTGTGCCAAAAAGGCATCTAAATTCAGTTGACTGGCCAGAGTTGGGGAGCCACCCGCCAATTTCATCAGCACAGACGCCACAACTCGCGGGTTTTGGGTCGCCAGCAGAGCAGCGCGATCGCAACTAAACTCAGCACAACGCACCCACTCCAACAATTGAGCCTGGAGACTTTGGGCCAGCGCCATGCCAATCCCTGGGAGTTGTCCTGCGGCCAGCACCAATAAATTGGCCACAGTCATGTAAACACTATGCTCACACTTGAGGTGACCCAGCTCATGGGCCAAAACTGCCTGAATTTCAAGTGGCGTTAGCAAGTCGATTAATGCCGTATGCACGACGATAAACGGCTGGTGACCCCGCATCGCAAAGGTATAGGCATTGGGCACAGGGTGCTGCCGCACATAGAGTTGAGGAGGCTCTAGGTCTAAAACTTGGCAAGCTTCTAGGAGTAACTGGTGCAAATGGGGAAGTTGCTGCTCCCCCACGCGCACACTAGCCGCAATATTCTCTAGGTAAAAAAACTGCTCGGCAACGGAACCTAACAGACCGCGGATAGCCAGATCAAGCCCCGGTACACGCTTCAGATTAGCCGTCGCTTGCAAATCTAGAGGGTGGCGAAAATGATCAGAGCGCAAGCCCAGCAATAGGGTCTTAGGAATCGACATGGGGCGATCGCCGTTAATAAACTCTTTACGCCAGTATAACGAGAGTAGAGCAAAAGTGGCGAAACCAAGCCTAGCTTAAACCAGCTACCCTTCTGGATAGATCGTGTCTGGATAGATCGTGTCTCTGAAAAACAGGGCGATAGCAAGCTAGAAAGCTTACCCAGTGTTAGTGGTTGAGCACCGGGTTTTATCCTCAGCTTTCTGCCCAAAGTGATAGAGAACCCTGCGTTGAGAAACTAGGATAGGGTTTCATTGAGTCCGCTGCGAGTGGATTGTGACCAGTCCTCCTGGTAGTCGCCTGGGTTGACCACTGCGGGTCGCTGCGCTTTGGCTGACGCTTCTGCTATATACTTTCGAGGGGAAAATCAACGGATACTAAGTACATGGTAGCGGTAGCAATCCTGGCGGCTGGTAAGGGAACAAGGATGCGGTCTGATCTCCCCAAAGTGCTGCATCGTCTGGGGGGCAAATCTCTGTTAGAGTGGGTCTTGACAAGTCTGGCTGACATTCAGCTAGCACGGCGACTCGTCATTGTTGGCTATCGCAGCGATCTCGTATGCGAAGCCCTGGCCCATTCTGTGACGGCCGCCGGTCATCCTCCCCTGGAGTTTGTTGAGCAAACAGAACAACTGGGAACCGGTCACGCGGTACAACAACTCCTTCCCCACTTGCAGGGTTTCACGGGTGATTTGCTGATATTAAATGGGGACGTGCCGCTATTACGCACGGCAACTCTCAGTCATTTGCTCCAAATCCACCGGGATAGGGGCAATCCAGCTACAATTTTGACGGCCCATGTACCCGTCCCAAAGGGCTATGGGCGGGTGTTTTGCGATAGCCAAAATCTATTACAGCAGATTGTTGAAGATCGGGATTGTACCGATGCCCAGAAACAAAATCGGCGAATTAATGCTGGGGTCTATTGTTTTCACTGGCCAGATCTGGCCGCAGTTTTGCCCCAACTCAAGTCCGAAAATGACCAAAAAGAGTATTACTTAACAGATGCTGTCAATTTTCTTAGCCCTGTAAATGTGGTCGATGTCGAAGACTATCGGGAAATTTTAGGCGTCAACGATCGCAAACAACTCGCGACAGCTTACACCATTCTGCAAACCCGCATTAAAGACGATTGGATGCAGCGGGGGGTAACATTCATCGATCCAGACAGCACCACAATTGATGATACGGTTCAACTGGAAACGGATGTGGTTGTTGAACCCCAAACCCACCTGCGTGGCCAGACCTTGATTCAGGCTGGTAGCCGAATTGGCCCCGGCAGCTTAATCGAAAATAGCCAAATCGGCAAGAATGTTACTGTGATGTTTTCGGTTGTGCTGAATAGCCGGGTTGCCGATGGCACCCGAGTTGGTCCCTATGCCCATTTACGCGGTGGGGTAGAGACCGGCACCGGCTGCCGCATTGGCAACTTTGTCGAATTGAAGAATACAAAATTGGGCGATCGCACCAATGTTGCCCACCTTTCCTACCTGGGAGATACAACCACAGGAAATCAAGTCAACATTGGTGCCGGTACCATTACGGCAAACTACGATGGGGTCAACAAACATCCCACAATTTTGGGCGATCGTGTTAAGACCGGTGCAAATACAGTTCTAGTTGCCCCCTTGACCATCGGCTCCGACGTGACGATCGCCGCTGGTTCAGCAGTGACAGAAAATGCACCAGATGATTGCTTAATCATTGCTCGCTCACGCCAGGTGATCAAGCCGGGTTGGCGGCTACAATCCTCATCGGCAGCAGACCCTAAATCGGCAGACCCTAAGTAAAACAGGTAAGACAGTTAAAGCAACGTCTTGTCACCATAGCCACCTGATTGAGGACGGGGTCCAGGAGTTTCACCCCTGGCTGGGGCCAATGCCCCCAATCTCCTCACCGCCAATAAACCCAGCAACCTGGCGATAGCCGTACCTGAGAAACAGCCTCAAATGCTCAGCAAGATTGCCCGAAGTTCCTAGTATTCCTCCGGATAGTGGGCACTGGGCTGTGTTTTTTTTGAAATTTGGGAAATCTAAACCTATTGTTTTCGTTTGTCAGTTCTGGGAAAGATCGACTCTGTCCAGCCGCTTTTCGAGGCGGTCAGCTTGTTACCATCGTCTGGCATTCTGAGCTTCATCCCTCCCACCTTTGTGTATGGTGGATGAGCGCGCAGTACAAACGAAGGTCAGGATGAGATGCAACGATGAAACCCCTGAACTCCCAGTCGGGGCTGATGTTTCATCTCTCCTTTTTGTCAAACCGTACTGACACTTTTGCATCGTGTTATGTAGGGGGCAGAAGTCCCAGCAAAATCACTCAATTTCGACTGGTTACTGAGTCAGATCTTCAGCAGCAAACCACCGATCTTATCTTTCCTATTTCACAATAGCCATGCTAAGTAAGCGCTTCTCGTTATTCAGGAATGTATGGCATCAACTGCATCAAAGACAGCGTTCCCTGTTTACGGCATTTGGGGTCACGGGTTGCATTTTTCTATTGCGTAGCTTTGGTTGGCTTGAAGTCTGGGAATTAGCGATTTTAGATCAGAGCTTTCGCTTACGTCCACTAGAGCCTGTGGATGAACGCATTGTGCTGGTTGGGATTGAAGAGTCCGATTTAAGAAAGCTGCAGCGGTTTCCGATTCCTGATGGAGTGATGGCTGACCTGCTTCGGAAGCTGAAAACCTACCAACCTAGAGCCATTGGTCTGGATATTTATCGCGACTTACCTGTTGAACCAGGGCATCAGGAGTTACTCCAAATTTATCGAACGACCCCGCATTTGATTGGTATTCAACAAATTAAAGATTCGCGCAGTCAAGGGGTGCTGCCACCACCCATTTTAGCGGCTCATAATCGGGTTGGGTTTAACAATTTGGTTCACGATCCTGATAGTAAAGTGCGACGCGGCTTACTCTACTGGGAAGTGGATGGCAAAAGTTACCAAAGTTTTGCGTTGAAGTTAGCGCTGATCTACCTCAAAGCTGAAGCAATAGACCCAGCAAGCAGCGCAGATGGGTTAAATCAACTACAGTTGGGTAAAGCCGTATTCCCCATCTTTACGGCTAATAGTGGCGGCTATGCCAATGCGGATGATGGCGGCTATCAGTTCTTAGCAAATCTGCGGGGGCCTGCAAACCGATTTCCTCGGGTTTCTTTATCGCAGGTGTTAGAAGGAAAGGTCAAGCCAGACTTGTTTCGCGATCGCATTGTCTTAATTGGCTCAACCGCCATTAGCCTGAAAGACTACTTCTACACCTCGTACAGCAGCAGCGCGCCTGGCTCCCACGAGCTAGAACCCATGTCAGGAGTTGAATTGCAGGCAAACCTGATTAGTCAAATTATTAGCGCAGCCTTGGATGGACGGCCCATGATTCAGGTTTGGCCCGAACCGGCTGAGTGGCTCTGGATCTTTGCCTGGATCTGGCTAGGTGCAGCGGTTGCTTGGCGGTTGCGATCGCCGCTGAAAACGGCAGCCATGATTGTTTTGGCAACCCTCTGCTTAGGGGGAGTCACCTACAGCACGTTTCTCTTGGGCTGGTGGATTCCGCTAATGCCTGCGGCCATTGGTCTGGTTGCGGCTGCAATCGTCATCATTGCCCATTTTGCCTACTTAGAAGAAGAGTTAAAACGTTCTAAGGAGTTTCTCCATAGCATTATCAACACGATTCCTGATCCCATCTATGTTAAAGACCAACAGCATCGCCTGATTGTCATCAATCAAGCCTTTTGCCAACTCCTCGGTTTCAAGACAACTGACATTGATCAAAACTCCAATCCTTCCATTCAAGACTTACTCACTAATGCATTTAACGCCTCCCAAGATCAGCTCGTTTTTACTACCCGACAAGCATCGGAAACCGAGGCAAGTTTGCTAAACTCAGCTGGGGTCATGCGCCAAGTTGCGATCAAGCGATCGCTGCATCAAGATGCGGCGGGCAATACCTTTCTAGTGGGAGTGATGCACGACATCACCGAACGTAAACGAATGGAAGAAGAATTGAAACGGACAGCCGCTGAATTGGTGCGATCAAATCAAGAGTTACAACAGTCTGCCAACCGGTTACAGTACCAAGCCACCCATGATCCCCTCACAGGGCTACCCAACCGCCATTTGTTTGAAGAACGGCTCACCCAATCCCTAATCTGGGCCGCTGAAAACAATCAAAAGGTTGCACTGCTCTTCCTTGACCTGGATGGGTTTAAGTTAATCAATGATACATGGGGACATGATATCGGCGATTTATTGCTCAAAGCCGTTGCTCAACGATTAACCCGCTGTTTGCGTGGCAGTGACACCGTTGCCCGTCTAGGCGGTGACGAATTTACAGTAATCTTACCAGCGATTCCCTCCGTTGCCGATGCAGCCAGAGTTGCCGAAAAAATTCTGCACACAATCACTCAAGCCCTTACGATTGGCGGTCATGTCATCTACGTAACCTCTAGCATTGGTGTTAGCCTTTACCCCCACTCTGGAAGGGATGTTGAAACGCTAGTTAAAGCTGCTGACAATGCCATGTACCAGGCCAAAGGGCAAGGAAAGAACCGCTACTTGATTGATGCCCCAACTTCAACTGTGATAGAGATGGAAGCCTAGTTGACAAATGCCCTGCAACAATGGAAGAAGCGACACAAACAGCTTTTGCCATCATGAATCCGCGATCGCCAGGCATCTCTATGCCATAACCAAGTTCTCACCAACTTCAGAAAACTCCCGCTCTCCAAAAATGGCAGCGGCATTACGGTAGAACTTAAACTCCAGCAAATTGTAGAAGGGATCTTCAAGAAAGAAGGTACGGTGCTCCAGAGGCATTCCAGGAAAGCGGTGCTTTGGCTCAACCGCAAAGGTCAAATTGTGCTGCTGCGCCCTTGCTAACAAAGCTTCCCAATCTGCTTCTACTGGAAAAACTAGGCCAAAGTGCCGTGGGTAAATACCTTTTTGGGGGGTTAAAGGCTCAGGGGTAACATGGGCTACTAGCTGATGCCCATAAAGATTCAAGATCACGGAGACAGGGCTTTCTCGCCCAATCTCGCAACCCAAGCCAGCACTGTAAAACGCTTTTGTTTGAGGGATATTGTTAACCGGAAATGCCAAATGGAATAGAACTTGACTCATAGGTAAAAATCGAAGGTAGAGTGGCAAAATTATAAAATGTGTTGTTATCGTCAGCCTGGTCAAAGCGAGGTATAACACAGCGAGGTGTAACAGAGTCATTGCCCGACAGCACCGATAACTTGGCCCCTAGCGGGGCAGTTTGTCTCTAGCTTCGCCAAACACTGTAACCCCAACTTTCTCCTGTTTCAGGTTCTCCTAAGTAGACGGCATATAGCGATACCAGGACAAAAGGCTCATGAACTTTGCTGTACTGACTCTGTCGCTAATAGCGGCTTTGGGCCTTGCATCTATCAGCACTGAAGCCCTGCTACCATGGGCAGTTGCTGGAATCATCAACACAATCTTAGCGGCGATCGCTCTGGCTGCGCCCAAAAAGCTGTTAACCCTCACTGGAATTTTACACGGCTGGTTTCTGGGAGTCTTAATTTGGGGAAGCCTCGGCTGGCAGGGCTACCTGGTCGTGATCATGTATTTTCTCGTGGGTTCTGCGGTCACGCGCGTTGGCATTGCCACCAAAGAAGCGGCTGGCATTGCTGAAAAGCGCTCTGGGGCAAGGGGGCCGGAGAATGTCTGGGGGTCAGCCCTGACAGCGGCCCTTTGTGCGTTAGGGGTGGGGGTGGTACGGGCTGTGGCACCAGCAATCGCCCTCTGGCTGGTACCATTACTGCTGTTAGGGTATGTGGCGAGCTTTAGCACCAAGTTATCGGATACCTGCGCCAGCGAAATCGGCAAAGCCTACGGCAAGCGGACTTTTTTAATTACCACCCTACAGCCCGTCCCCCCCGGAACTGAGGGAGCCATTAGCCTGGAGGGAACTCTAGCAGGGATGGTGGCCTCTTTTGCGATCGCGATCGCAGGGTGGGCCGTGGGTTTCATTTCTCCGTTGGGTATTGCTATCTGTGTGCTGGCAGCTTTTATCGCCACTCATCTAGAAAGTGTGATCGGGGCTACCCTCCAAACGCGGTTCGCCTGGCTGACCAATGAAGTCGTGAATGGCATCAACACCTTGATTGGAGCCAGCGTCGCGATCGCAGTTGCCTTAGCGATCGCCCACTGGATCTAGCACACGCTCTCAAATGCGCTCTAAGGCAAGCAACGAATATCAGGGCTCAAGATTCAAGAATCAAAACAAAAAACAGCCCAAGCAAAGCCTTCAAACCGTTCGATTGTCCTCACCAGCTCATCGACGGCCATGGATAAGCGAGGGTTGATTTTCACACCAACCCCTTAAACTGACGGCACAGCCGGTAACTGCTGACTTTCGTCATAGCTACCTAAGTTCCCCGGATCAATCGTTCCCAGGGTCAAAAATCGGAACGTTTCTTGATACAGACTTTTCCAATACCGGTTGCTCATATTTTGGCTAACTTCAGTAGGATCAACCATCGGGTGTGGCACAAACATATCCTGTTCATAGAAAAAGAACTGGTGCCCTCGACTGGTGCCCCCAATCAGGTCAAAGAAGCGCCGATTAGTAGGAATATCGGCTGCATCTTCATTCGCGGTTAACACCATGAACGTGGGAGTATTGCGGAGGGATTGCAGCGATGCTGGACTCATCACCTCACTACTGCCAAAACGGTTGGCGGCAGTTAGACAACCCACTGGAAACTGTAAGTCAGGATCCCAGCCCGATTCCTTAATATCTAGAGGCCCCGCCAAATTGACATACTTCAAATTATCGTCTCCGTAAATGCGCAGCAATGGGGCATAGGCCACAACTCGTTTAATTCGATCTGGGCGGGCAGCCGCCAAACCCAACGCCACAGAGCCGCCTACTGAGAGGCCCACTGTATAAATCTCGCCAGGCATCGCCGCCAATTCATTCAGCCGGGCCTCTGCATCGGTTAAAAACTCCCGGTGGGAGGAGATGAAATAGGTGTCGAAATCAGGGTCATCGGGACTTTGAATCGCTTTGGCAATGTCTAGCAGGCGCGGTTCAATTTTGAGCAAGCGGGTGGTTAATGCAATTTGCTCATTCAGGTTGGGATGGGTAAACCCCGTGGGACTGTTGGCAATATTGGTTAAATAGGTTTGCAACACCGGGTCTCGTTGCACTTTTGCCTTGAGTGGTTCCGCAATTTCTGGCTTTAGATCCACCTGGGGCCAGTTTTTGGCAGGGTTGATATAAACATGGCCAGCGATCGCCGGTTGATAGACATTAAACCCATTGAGAAACAAATAATCAGCCAGCCGCCACATTTGGTGAGGTTTGGCACTAAACCCATGGAAGATCATCACCGTTCCCCGAATGGGTTGCCCCGGCTCATGAAACAGGTAATAGGGATAGGCCCCAACCCGCCGTTCTGGATGCCGGTCAATCTGGTAAATGTAACGATCAATCTGCTGCCTTGTCTGCTCGATGTGATCCCTTGTGGGGGTAACCTGAGGCATGGTACTCGCTCCTAAATAGTCGATAGATGGGAGAGGGAAGGGTGTTGACGGTCTCAGCTTTGAGGGTTTACTTAGACTTGGCTTAATGTGACCCTGTACCAACCTCACCAGAAGGGCAGGCACACCAAACTCTCAGATTTTCTGGGGGGCACCTTTGCCATCCATCCTTCAGCCTGAGAAGTGCTGCTTCCTCAATATGAGGGATACCTGAAATCCATCATGGTGGTCTACCTGGCCAGTTTGGATCTGGGGCGTGGGTCAGTTTGTCGAACGATTAGCGATTTTGGTAGCCGCTGCCCAGCAGGGCCAAGTCTGCAATCGGGTATCTGCCGCAGTCTTTGTTGAAATTGGCATCATCTTGTTGCAACCAACACCATTGGGTCTTGCATTCTGGGGGATTAGAGGGTGAGCGTTGTATCGTTCCCTCCAATCTACAACTGTGGCTAGCCAGATTCCCTAAGGAAAAAACAGGGATTTTTCACTCAATCGAGTGATGGCTCATTGCAAAAAATTCCCCACGAGTGTTGATTCAACGACGCCTTCAACGCCATTAACCAATACCCGTGGGGAATTGATTCAACTGATGGAATGGATCAACCGTAAGCAGAAGTTGCCTTAGCTCTGAGCCATCGCTTGGATAACATAGTCAAAGTAGGGAGCTGCTTCAGCAGCATCTGGCTCAGACAACAGGGCAAGAGCAGCAGCCTTGAGGCAGCGCATGGCTTCTACCATACCGGGCATCGGCACGCCCAGGGCATTGTACATTTCCCGTGCCCCGATAATGCCAATTTTCTCAATTGGCTCGGTTTCACCTGCAATCACCCCATAGGTAACGAGGCGCAGATACCAACCAAAGTCACGAATACACTGAGCACGTTCCCGCTGACCATAGGCATTACCACCGGGGGAAATAAAATCAGGGCGACGCTTCCACAGTTCTTTCGTGGCTTCTTGAACGATTTTTCGCTCGTTTGTGCCTAGCGTTTCAGCAATGCGAGTACGCTGTTCACCGGTTTTCAAAAAGGCTTGAATGCTCTGCAATTCACCAGAGGTGGGATAACGCAGTTCGTCGTCGGCTTTAAGGATGACTTGGCTAACTACACTCATAATTATGGCTGTCTTGCGGATATAATTCTGTAGTGTAGCGACTCTGGGGGACGCTGCGAAAGGGGTTAATCGGGTAATGTGAGAAAGCTTAAATAAGTGCAGCAGCAGGAAGGCTCCCCTGAGAATCGTTCTTGGAAGGTGTCCCTAAAGCTTTGGGCTGAGACGCGTTCAAGTCGATTTTCAAAAAGCTTGAGGATGTTTCACGGTGGATTATGGTGGGTTTGCGATCGCTCCGAATTTTATTGCTCTCGACCCCTGTCGGCCCACTAGGTTCAGGATTGGGTGGGGGTGTTGAACTGACATTACAAAATATTGCAAAGATTCTCCAGGCGCAGGGGCACCAGATTGCGATCGCCGCTCCAGCCGGATCCATTTATCCCGGGTTTGCTGTGGTCGAAATTCCCGGCCACCCTCAACCCACGGCCCAGAGTGCAGGGCGGGATGCTCTCATAACCCTGCCAGAGAACTCGGTACTAGGTAACCTTTGGGAATATGCCTGGCGCGTGCAGGCAGACTACGATTTGCTGTTGAACTTTGCCTATGACTGGTTACCCTTTTACTTGACGCCATTTTTTCAGACCGTGGTTGCCCATCTGGTCAGCATGGGGTCTCTAACCGATGCCATGGATGAAATCATTGACCGGGTCGCGCGGCAATTTCCTGGAACAATTGGGGTGCATAGCGCTGCCCAGGCAGCGACCTTTACCTTTGCTGAGCACTGCCGGGTTTTAGGGAATGGCCTGGATTTATCTCTCTATGAATTTTGTTCGACTCCAGAGCCTTACCTGGGCTGGGTCGGTCGCCTTGCCCCAGAAAAAGGCTTAGAAGATGCCGTCATCGTGGCAGAAAAAACGGGGATACCGTTAAAGATTTGGGGGGTGATGCCAGATGTTCCCTACTGGCACGATATCTGTGACCAGTACCCCGATGCCCCGATCGCCTATGAAGGGTTTTTGCCCACTGCCGAATTGCAACGGGCATTAGGGCGCTGTCAGGCCCTGTTAATGACTCCTCACTGGGTAGAGGCCTTTGGCAATGTGGCCATCGAGGCGCTAGCCTGTGGCGTGCCGGTGATTGCCTACCGCCGGGGTGGGCCAGCGGAGATTGTCAGCCATGGTAAAACAGGTTGGCTGGTGGAGCCGGGATCGATCGAGGGCTTGGTGGAGGCGGTGCATCGCCGGTCGGAAATCAACCGCTTTACCTGCCGGGCTGAAGCAGAAGCCAAGTATTCCCTGACGGCCATGGGCGATCGCCTGGAAGAGTGGTTCCGTTACCTCCTTCCTTCGATACAATCAAGACCTTGAGATTAAGACCTTGAGCAGCAGGAGAGATTCGTAATCATGTCATTTCAAACCGCCATTCCTCTAGATGGCATTCGTTACGATGCGCAGGGTCTGGTTCCTGCAATTGTGCAAGATTTTCTGGATGGCACGGTGTTGATGATGGCCTGGATGAACCGGGAATCACTGCAAAAAACCCTAGAAACAGGTGAAACCTGGTTTTGGAGCCGCTCACGGCAGGAACTGTGGCATAAGGGCGCGACTTCGGGGCATCTGCAAAAGGTGCAATCGCTCCGCTATGACTGTGATAGTGATTGTCTGCTCGTGGTAGTAGAGCAAATCGGAGAGATTGCCTGTCATACGGGGGAGCGCAGTTGCTTTCACCGAGTGGAAGGGCAAATTGCTCCACCCCCAGCGGATATACTGTCTCAGGTCTATGGTGTGATTTGCGATCGCCGCGATCATCCCCAACCAGATTCATATACCTGTAAGTTGTTTGCCGGGGGCGACAACCTAATTTTGAAAAAGATCGGAGAAGAAGGGGCAGAAGTCGTCATGGCTTGTAAGGATGATGACAAAGCAGCGATTGTAGGTGAGGTGGCCGATTTGTTCTACCACACGCTGGTGGCTTTGGCCCACCATCAGGTCGATCTCCGCGATGTCTATCACAAGCTACAGGCACGCCGCCGCTGAGTACTTATGCTGAGTACTCATAGTGAGTGAGCAATGGGCGGGGTGCATCCCACTTTTGCAGTTATGAAAATGGGGTGCACTTAAGGAACAAAGTGGATGTGGACATTGCAAAGTGAATGGGTTTCTAGAGCAAAGATATGAAGACACTGGCAGTGGATATTGGCGGCACTGGAACGAAGGTGATGGTACTGGATGTAGAGGGCAATCCGCTGACGCCGCGCGATCGCCTGGAAACTCCAACTCCCGCTACCCCGGCGGCAGTGCTTGAGACCCTATTTCAACTGGCGGCGGGTAAAGAATTTGATCGGGTTTCTGTGGGGTATCCGGGAGTAGTGCGCAGTGGGGTTATCCAAACAGCAGCGAATCTGGATCCGGGTTGGATTGGCTTTGAGTTGGAGTCGGTTCTTACCGAAAAGTTTATGAAGCCCGTGCGGGTAATCAATGATGCCGATATGCAGGGGTTAGGAGCGATCTCAGGCGCAGGGGTAGAGCTGATGATTACCCTAGGAACGGGGGTGGGTTCGGCCCTGTTTGTCGATGGCCGACTGGTGCCCAACCTAGAGTTGGGGCATCATCCCTTTCGCAAGGGCGAAACCTATGAGCAGCAACTGGGGCGCGATGCCTACGATAAGGTTGGCAAAAAGCGCTGGAACGAACGCCTTGAGCGAGCGATCGCAACCTTGAGCGCGATTTTTAACTTTGATACGCTCTACTTGGGGGGAGGCAATGCTAAAAAGGTAGAACTGGCATTACCCCAACAGGTGAAGACCGTTCCCAACGTGGCGGGCTTACTGGGAGGCATCGCTCTCTGGCGAGAGTAGCGACGTTATTCCATCTTTGACAAACCGCTCAAGCTTCGACACGCCCCTAAGCTGAGCGCTGCGCAACGGGCGGATACTCCTCCAGCACATGCTTCAAGTATTGCCCCGTGTAGGAGCGCTCATTCTGCGCTACTTCCTCTGGGGTGCCGATCGCCACAATTTCGCCGCCGCGATCGCCCCCCTCTGGCCCCAGGTCAATAAGCCAATCAGCGCAGCGAATTACATCTAAATTATGCTCAATCACGAGAATCGAGTTGCCCTTATCCACCAGCCGCTGCATCACATCCAGGAGTTTGTGAACATCATAAAAAGACAGCCCCGTCGTTGGTTCATCAATCAGGTAAAGGGTTTTACCAGTTGCCCGCCGAGAGAGTTCAGTCGCTAACTTTACCCGTTGGGCCTCCCCGCCAGAGAGGGTCGGAGCCGACTGTCCCAGACGAATGTAGCCCAATCCTACATCCGATAGGGTTTGCAACTTCGCCGCTGCCTGAGGAATATTTCTAAAAAATTCCAGGGCTTCATCCACCGTCATTGAGAGGACATCGGCGATCGACTTGCCCTTAAACTTCACTTGCAACGTTTCCCGGTTGTAGCGCGCGCCCTTGCAAACCTCGCATTGCACATAAACATCGGGCAGGAAATTCATCTCAATGACGTTCACCCCCTGACCAGCACAGGCTTCGCAACGTCCACCCTTGACATTAAAAGAGAACTGCCCTGGCTTATAGCCCCGTGCCTTGGCCTCAATCGTGCCAGCAAAAACATCCCGAATAATGTCAAATACACCCGTATAGGTGGCCGGGTTTGATCGGGGAGTGCGTCCAATCGGGGATTGATCAATCACGATCGCCTTATCCAGAGCATTGAGGCCAGTCACTTCCTTCACTTCCTTCGGTTGGGGAATTTTGTGCCCAAAATGGTGTTGAATCGCAGGATAGAGCAATTCATTGATCAGTGTGGATTTTCCCGACCCAGAAACCCCCGTAACACACACCAGCTTCCCTAGGGGAATCTCAACATCCACATGCTTCAAGTTATTACGGTGAGCATCTCGAATCTTCAGCGATCGACCATTGCCAGGGCGACGCTGAGCTGGAGTCTCAATCACCCGACGGCGGGAGAGATAGGCACCCGTGAGCGATTCGGTGGCATTGAGAATATCCTCCAACTGGCCTTGGGCAACAATTTGGCCCCCATGGACTCCCGCCCCTGGCCCAATATCTACCAGGTGATCGGCGGCTCGAATTGTTTCTTCATCGTGTTCGACCACAATCAGCGTGTTACCGAGATTGCGCAGCTTAAACAAGGTATTCAGCAGACGTGTATTATCCCGCTGGTGCAAACCAATACTGGGTTCATCCAAGACGTAGAGCACTCCTGTCAGACCTGCCCCAATCTGGGTCGCCAGTCGAATTCGCTGGGCCTCCCCTCCCGATAGAGTCATGGCAGTACGATCCAGTGTCAGGTAATCTAGCCCGACGTCTAGCAAGAATTGCAAACGGGCTTTGATTTCGCGGAGAGCTAGGTCGGCGATTTGGGCCTGTCGTGGTGTCAGCTTCATCTGATTCACCCGGTGCAAACATTCGCGAATGGATACGCTCAACAAGTCGGTGATTGCATACTGCCCCAACCGCACCGCCAACGCTTCTGGCTTGAGGCGCTTGCCACCACACACTTCGCAGGGTTGTTCGACCAGATACTGTTCTAGCTTTTGCTTATAGGTGTCCGAGCCAGACTCGTTATATTGTCGCTCCAACATGGGTAAAACCCCTTCATAGCGGCGTTGATAGCCCTTACTTTCACGATAGCGAGAATCCACTTCAATCCAAATGGGGTTCTCAGAGCCATGGAGTAGCACTGTTTGCTGCTCTGGAGTGAGCTTTTTCCACGGAGTTTGGATATCAAAGTCAAAGGCTGTGGCGACGCTGCAAAGCAGAGAAAGATAGTAGGTGTTGTCCTTATCAGACCAGGGGGCGATCGCCGCATAGACGGGCAAATCTGGATTGGGTATCACCAACTCTGGCGAAAACTTGCGGTGACTCCCCAGGCCGTGGCAGTTGGGGCAGGCCCCATAGGGGGAGTTAAAGGAAAACAGCCGGGGCGATAACTCTTCCATCACAGCCCCATGCTCTGGACAGGCAAAATTTTCTGAGAACACGAGGGGTGAGGGGACAGGGGCTGGTTCTACCGCTCCATAGGCTGCCCCTGGTTCTGCGGCCTTAAGGGCTGAGCCAGTGGGCAACTCCACCACCTTGTCAGCGGTGCTGGCTTTTTCTTCTGGCACAATATCGATTACAGCAATGCCACCGGAGTGTTTGAGGCAGGTTAGTAGGGAGTCGGCCAACCGTTCTTCAATCCCCTCTTTTTTGATCAGCCGATCTACCACAATCTCAATCGTGTGCTGTTGGTTTTTGTCGAGGTCGATCGCATCGCCTAACTCTCGAACTTCCCCATCAATCCTGACCCGGACAAAGCCATCAGCAGCCAGACTCGCCAGGGTTTTCTTGTGGGTTCCTTTTTTACCCCGCACGACAGGCGCAAGCACTTGGAAGCGGGTGCGTTCCGGCAGTTCCATCACCCGATCTACCATCTGGTCGATGGTTTGAGGTGCAATTGAGCGATCGCAATGGGGGCAGTGGGGTTCACCCGCCCGCCCGTAGAGCAGTCGCAAATAGTCGTATATCTCCGTTACCGTGCCCACCGTTGAACGGGGGTTATGGGAAGTCGACTTTTGGTCAATCGAAATCGCCGGACTCAGTCCCTCAATCGCATCGACATCGGGTTTATCCACCTGGCCTAAAAACTGGCGAGCATAGGCACTGAGGGACTCAACATAACGACGCTGCCCTTCAGCAAAGATGGTGTCAAAGGCCAGGGAAGATTTGCCCGAACCCGACACACCAGTAAAAACAATGAGACGATCGCGGGGAATTTCTAAATCAACATTCTTAAGATTATGCTGCCGTGCGCCGCAGATGCGGATGCAATTTAAGCTCACAGGCACCTGCGCCCCGTGGCCATTGGGGGGGCTTGCTGCGGCTGAGCGCTCCGAACCTTTGGCACGTTGGGACATAGGGGCAGGAAGAAACAGTTCTTAACGATTGTACCGTCTCAAGCTTCGGATGCGTGCGTTTACGAACCTTGAAATCAGTATGCAACCGGTTCAGATTCAGAAAAGCGATCGAAGACAGCCGTTAGCAACAGGGATAAACACGAAGAATATACGCCGCCGCTGGCTCCAAATATGAATTACCCCCTTCGCCCTCACTCTAGCCCTCTCCCAAAGGGATGCAGTGGCCTGATTTTTACTGCCTGCTTCAGGGGAATACTAAATCATGCACTTTGCCCGCTCTCAGGACAATCAAAAAGCTGGCTGTTAGCCACAAAATGCATGGGTTCGCCTCTTTAGAATCTACAAATGGCACCAGAATCTAAAACGGCACCCCGATTCCAGTCGCTCAACTTAATGTTTTGGATAAGTTCTAGCAACCGTTGCTTGTCTGACTATCCTCAGTGAAGCTATGGTAAACCTGATGATTTTTCTTTCCTCCAAGTATCCCTTCCAAATATCCCCCACGTTACGGAGCAACTTTGACAATGACAATCTCTCCTCTGGTACCGATGATTTTAGCAGGTGGCAAAGGTGAGCGGTTTTGGCCCCTGAGTCGGCGGCAACGCCCCAAACAGTTCCTCAGTCTCGACGGTAGCGGTAGAAGTCTATTACAAGCGACTGCGGCGCGCTTATTTCCGCTTGTTGGTGCCTGGGATGATCTCTGGGTGATTACCTCTGCTCATTTGGCCGAGGGCGTACGAGAGCAATTGCCCGACTTACCCACAGCGAATCTACTGATCGAACCGGAAGGGCGAGATACTGCGCCAGCGGTAGCGTGGGGTACGCTAGAAGTGGTCAAACGTTACGGTAAAGAGGCCGCTGTGGGTTTTTTCCCGGCTGACCCCTGGATTGGAGATGAGGCCGCGTTTTTGTCAACGCTGCAAGCTGCGGCAGAACTAGCTGCTCAGGCCCCGGCGATCGTCACTCTAGGCATTACTCCCACTTACCCGGCAACGGGCTATGGCTATATTCACCAGGGTGAGGAGGTCGGGCACTTTGGCCAGCACCCAGCCTATCGGGTTAAACGATTTACAGAAAAACCCGACCTAGAAACGGCGCAGCAATTTTTAGCCACAGGGGAGTTTAGCTGGAACAGTGGGATGTTCATCTTTCGGGCCGAGGTTGCTCTGGTAGAGTTGCATACCCATGCCCCAGAAATCATTCAGATCTTGGAACAAAAGGGGATAGCTGGCTATGCCGAGGTTCCTAAAATCAGTATTGACTATGCCTTGATGGAGAAAACGGGTCAGGCTTATGTGATTCCAGCTCAGTTTGGCTGGGATGACTTGGGCGATTGGAATGCGATTGATCGGCTCTTTAAGGGTGACCAAGCAAACGTAGAGATCGGGCGACATATCGGCCTAGACACCCAAAATGCGTTGATCTATAACAGCAATCCAGAGGAAGTGATTGTGACAATTGGTCTTGAGGATATGGTGATTGTGCGGGATGGGAAGGCCACGCTGATTGCACGCAAAGATCGCACTCAAGATATTAAAAAAGTGTTGAATGAATTGAAAGCGGATCCCCGCATGAATCATTTGCTCTAGTCTTCTGTCTGCCTAAAGGGAGAAAAGGGGGTGCAGGGGAAAAAAACGGCAATGGATTCAGCAACCTAGCGATCGCGACTCTAGTTTAGTAGAGGATGTAAAAGGCATGGTCCAGCGGTAAAGGGTTGTTTCTTCTTCCCCGGCTAGGATGAGCTGCGATCGCTCAGGTGGCCAATCGCCCATGGTAAAGTCCCGCGAGATCACCCGTGTACCTGGCTGCAATTGCTGCTGGAGTTGAGGCAGTAGCTTTGCATTCAGGTGAGGCAAAAGATATAGAATCACCACCGTTGCCGCTGAAAACTCAGCCGCATACAAATCTCCCTGGATAAACTGCACCTGGGTATCGACACCTGCTTGCTGAGCCGCCTGTCGTGCCTCACGAATGCGTACTGGGTCAATATCGATGCCACAACCTCGGCAGCCAAAGCGCTGGGCTGCGGCAATCACAATTCTGCCGTCGCCACAGCCTAGGTCGTAGACTCTATCAGCCGCTGTGACTTGGGCCAGGGCTAAAATCGCCTCCACAATCGGCAGCGCCGTAGGAATAAAGCCAATATCAGGTTTCCGCAGAGCCATGGGGCAAGGGGTTGAGTGTTGAAGATGGAGTAAACCGCTATTCGCTGCTGGCCCGTCATGTCAGGGCTTGCTGTTGTCTGCCTGCTCCTTGATCAAGCGACCAGGACTCAAAATTCCCTGAGGATCAAATTGCTGTTTCAGGCGTTGCATGAGACTCAGGACATTGCCAGGGATGCCCCAGAGGTCGAGCGACTGCTTGAGGGCCGCAGGGGCTTGGAGAAGGGTGAGAAAACCTGCCTGGCTCTGGCAAAGTTGGCGCAGTTGCAGCAGGGTCGCTGCGTCGGGGGCTGCTTGCCAGGTCAGTCGGCCCAACCCGCTGGCAGCGTGAATTTGGCCCAATCCAGTGGGGGCGATCGCCCTGATCGCCTGCAACACCGATAAGGCTGTGGCAGGTTTGACTCCTATTTTGCAGACCAGGCCCGTTTGTGAGTCTGGCTGGGTCAAACAGGTGGTCAACCGTTGCCAGAAAGCGTTACCCTCCTGATCAGGGAGGGCCACAATTGCCAACTTTAAGGCCGTAGCCATCTCTGTCAGATGGGCAACCTGAGCCTGCACACTCGCGGCCAGGCTTTGGTATTGCGTGGCCATCCCAGGAGTGGCAGCCAGCCCCAGCGCCATTGCAGTTGACGCTGATAGCCAATCCCAACGAGTGGGGGTTAAGTAGGAACGTGCCAGCGATCGCCCCAGTTGCCCCAGAGCCTCAGGATCTCCCTGTACGATCACAGTTTGGGACGCTTCTGGCAAGGGATAGACTCGCAACGTGACTTGGGTAAGAATACCCAGCGTACCGTAAGAGCCAGTCAGTAGCTTCATCAGGTCGTAGCCAGCGACATTCTTAACAACACGCCCACCGGCTTTGGCCATCTGCCCATCGGCTCGGACAAAGCTGACTCCCAGCACCATGTCGCGTACACTGCCATAGCGTTGCCGCAGAGATCCCGTATCCCCAGTGGCAATCAGGCCACCCACGGTAGCGCGTTCAGGGAAAGCCGGATCAACCGGAAGAAACTGGCCAGCTTGAGCTAGGGTCTGCTGCACCGCCTGCAAGCAGATTCCAGCTTCAACGGTGATGGTTAAATCACCCACTGCATGCTCAATCAATTGGTTAAGGTGGCGCGTGCAGAGGACGAAATCGGCCCTACCGAGTCCACCCCAGGCTAACTTGCTGCCTGCCCCGCAGGGCAAAACCCGCCAGTTCTGCTGCTGAGCCAGGGCCATCACTGCCGCCAGGGCTTCAGGGTTAGGGGGCGTGACCATCGCCACAGAGGGATGATTGGCTTCCAATGCTGCCGCGATCGCCCCCTGCCAGCCGTGATCAAGCCGCTCCCAAGACTGAAGATTCGTTGAGCCAACCAGGGCCTCAAGCGCTGACAAGTTCACCGAGTTTCTCACCGAGTTCCACCATTTCTACATAATCAGGCCATCCGAATAATCAGGCCATTCGAGGATGTTTTCAAAGCCTATCTCCTGGTAGCCCTGACGCCTAAAATCGCCACTATACAGGCCCAACCCTGCCTCCGCCGGTTATAGAAGACTCCAGGTGAAGGATTTGTTTCCACCTGCCAAAAAGTGCCATCGTAGCCACAATACCATCGCCTGGGTGAGAAGAGTGCGACCCAGCCAATGGATGCTAAAAGTTAAAGTATTCGCCTTGGTCAGAAATTGAGACCCTTTTGAATGTTGGATGAGTGACTTTAGCTAGCAGAAGCCCCGCAGCGCCAAATGTTCAGTTGAATATCTGTCGGATTCTCTGGTTCAATCGGTATTAAGACAAAACCAGGCGCTCAACGGCTAATGCTGACTAGGCTTTCTGACTCGCCCCTGCTCAAAACCTTTGCCGTTCATGCCATTTTGGGGAAAGATCGTTTAGGGTTTCCTTCCTCTGGCGTCAAGTTCCTTTGAGGTAAAAACTAGGGGTGGATAGTTTCACCCCCCTGGAAAAGCCGTTGGGCTGCTCAGATGGTTGAGGAGAGATCTGAGCAAGAAACGAACACTACGGGCGAAACCTGAGATGCTAGAACAAGTTGTGCTTTCTCATCCATCGTTAGTATCCAGCCGTGTCGCCAGGGTAACAGCCAAACCATCTGGCTGAGTTTACCAGATCGACCCGCTCTAGCTGGTTCAGGTGGTCAACAATGATAGAAATAGGTTAAGGCAAGTGACTGAATCGAATGAAAAAAATTTTAGTCATTGAAGATACGCTCTCAATTCGAGCATCTACGTTGGAGATCCTTCAAGAGGAGGGGTTTGAAGCGATCGCCGCCGAGAATGGTAAGCAAGGTATCCAGATGGCGCAAACTTACCAGCCAGACATGATCCTGTGCGATGTGATGATGCCAGAAATGGATGGCTATGGGGTCTTAGAGCGGTTGCGGCGCAATCCCCAGACGGCAACCATTCCTTTTATTTTCTTGACAGCCCGGACAGCTAAAGCGGATATACGCCAAGGAATGGAATTGGGGGCGGATGACTACCTCACAAAGCCCTACTCCAGGGAAGAATTAGTGGGGGCGATCGCCAGCCGATTTGCCAAACAGGCGATGCTTCAGAGCCAATCAGAACAGCAGTTGAAAGAACTGCGAAACAGTATTGCCCTCTCTCTTCCCCATGAATTGCGCACCCCCCTCCACGGCATTTTGGGGTTAGCAGAAGTGCTGATGGACGATTACGCCCGCATTCCCCGTACTGAAATTTTTGAGATTGCCCAGGGCATTCATCAGTCGGCAGACCGCCTGTATCGGCTGATTCAAAACTTCTTACTGTACGCTGAGTTAGAAATGACCCTCCAAGACCCGCAACGTTTAGCTGCGTACCATGGGAGCGAAACTCATTATCCTCAGGTGCTGATTGCCAATAGTGCCACCAAAATTGCCACCCGTGTAGAGCGGTCGGGCGACCTCCGCCTCGATCTCAAAAATCTGCCGGTTCGATTTAGTGATATCCACTTAAAAAAAGTAATAGAGGAATTGGTCGATAACGCCTTTAAGTTCTCCCAGCCGGGCACACTAGTCAGCCTCAGCAGCAATATCACTGACACAACGCTCCAGCTCAAAATTACGGATCAGGGGCGGGGGATGACGGCTCAGCAAATTGCCCAGTTAGGGGCCTATATGCAATTTGACCGGCACTTTTATGAGCAGCAGGGGGCAGGGCTGGGGCTAGCGATCGCCAAGCGGCTTGTGGAACTCCATGGGGGCCGACTGGAAATTCGGAGTATTCCAGAACGACAAACAACCGTTTTAGTTGAGTTACAGCGCATTATTGAACCGACCTAGTCAAAACCTGGCACACCAGGGTAAAGATAGGGCAAATTCCAGACAAGGATTGGCACCTCAGTATTGCGCTGCGACGACCCTCAAAGCACAAGCTGGCTTCAGCGCCACCCTAAGTAGACAAAGGTATCCGTCTGTCTGCCCTCGCCCCCACCCCTCTCCCAAAGCAGCAGCAGGGCTTTGATCCGGTTCAAGACGTCTTACGTTGTACCACAGAACCCGGAACCGTCTCTCCCAAAACAGCAGCGGGGCTTCGATCTTCCCTTCTCCCTCGATAGCAGCAGGGGCGAAGGGATGCGGGTGGCTGAGACGAGTTCAGAAATTTCCGCCTTGCTGGACTAGTCAGCCGGTCGTTTATTCTTTAGCAGCCTCCTCATGTAGTCATCGCCTGTTGATGACTTTGATATCGGCTTGATCGGAAATCTCCTCATTTCTTTTTTCTCTTTTCCCTTCCAAAGGATGGCAACGGTTATACTGTGGCTGTTCTGCCATTGTGAGCACCTTGCCTCTATGCCCTACGGTTCTGAACCAGCTCAGATTTTGTCCCAACAACTCGTTTTTCAAGGGCGTAAGTTTGCCTTTGAGTCGCTGCAATTGCGCTTACCCAACCAGCAAGAGGGAACTTGGCAATGCATTCGGCATCCGGGAGGGGCACTGGCCGTACCAGTAACGTCCCAGGGAAAGTTTGTTTTGGTGAACCAATATCGCTTTACCGTGCAGGGGCGATTACTAGAATTTCCTGCTGGCACGGTTGAGCCAGATGAAACCCCAGAATCCACCATTCAGCGAGAAATTGAAGAAGAAACCGGCTACCGGGCGCACCAGTGGCAAAAACTAGGGGAGTTCTTTGTTGCCCCTGGCTACTCGGATGAGATCATTTACGCCTTTCTCGCTCAGGAGTTAGAACGACTGGCGCAGCCCCCCAGCCAGGATGAAGATGAAGATATTGAGGTGGTGGAGTTAACCGCTCAGGAAGTCGAGCAAGCGATTTATCGAGGCGAATTAGCCGATGCGAAATCGATTTCTAGCTTTATGCTAGCCCGCCCTTATCTCAATCGGGTCTTTCCCACTCTGGGAGATTCATAGTGCTGAGTCTCAAGAAAATCGGGCATTGCTGAGCGCAGGGATAAATGGCCCTCACCCCCTTTCTTGAATGCTTGCTAAAGCGATACCCCGCGCCTGTTGAGGAACAAGGAGCAAGTGCATCCTAGTTTCCTAACCCCACCCTAAAGCTCTCTCCCAAGGAGGGAAAGGGACTTTGAATCTGGCTTCCCTTCGCTCGTTTGGAGAGAAGGGGTTGCGGGATGTAGTGCTCTGCTCTTCCCACAGGGTGGGGAACTAGCAAAAGTGAGATGCAATCCAGGGAGTGAGCAATCCGGTTCTCTCTCACAAAAGACTGGGGTTAGGGAGAAGGCGAATTGGGTAATTCCTATCCAGATTCAGCAATGTCAAAAATCGAACCTTTTGGATGATTTTGAGACTTGCGTGACTTCTCTCATCGGTCGTCTGATTTCTTGGCGTGGTGTGATATGCAGGAGTGCTTCTTAATCGTGACTCAAATCGAGATTGAGGGTTTTGGTTGAGGAGAACAAGCGGTTTTGAGATGGATGAAGTCGCGACTGCTGAGAGTTCCTAACTTATGATAAATCTACGACGGATCTAAATAGATGCATGGTTCAATCTCGCCCGTGGCAACACTCTCAAAAACGAATTCCTCTGTGGTTGACTTTGGCTTTGCCTTTTGTGGTGCAGACGGTCGGGTCTGTGGCACTAGTGGGCTACACCTCTGACCGCAGTGGGCAGAAAACCGTAACGGATCTGGCGACCCGATTGCTCGATCAAGCGGGCGATCGCATCGTCCAACACTTGGAAACCTACTTTGAAGGACCTCAGCAGGTTGTTGAAGAAACTCAGGTGGCAGCGCAGTCGGGAATTTTAGACTGGCGCAATCTTCCTTTAGTCGAGTCTTATTTCATCCAGCAACTGAGGGTTCGCAAAAATCTCAGTGGGTTAATGCTTAGCACAGAAACTCAAGCGTTTTCAGACGTTCGTCGGGCTGCTCCTAAGCAACTTTCAATTCGCCGCCACAACCTTCAAACCGGTCGCCTGGAAAGTTATTCCGCGAATTTACAGGGAAAACGCCTAGAGTTGAAGGAGACCATTCCAGATGACGCCCCTCCGACTGTGCCCCACTCTGCCCCTTGGTACCAGGCAACCAAACAGAAACCAGAGGGACACTGGCGACCCGTTGTTTCTCACCTGCGGGGGCAGGGGGCAAAGCTGCCACTGCTAATGATGGCCTATTTTTTGCCCCTAGTTGACACCAAGGGTCGAGTGCAGGGGATGTTGAGTGCCAGCGCCCCCACTGAGCCGATCGGGGCATTTTTACGGCAGTTACAGATGGGCGATGGGCAAGCGTTTCTGCTAGATGAGCAGGGCTTCTTGATTGCGAGCTCAACTTCAGAAATTCCTTTTCGGCAAGATTTGTCAACCTCGCCACTGCCGTCTTCGGAACCCGCTTTGCTGCGCCTGCGGGCTGAGGCCAGCCAGAATCCTTTAACACAAGCTTTAGCGACCTGGTTACAACAAAACCCCCAGCGCCATCAAACCGAGGTGCAGCGCGTGCGGTTATGGCAGAGGGGGCAACCTTACTTTGTGCGCACGCTGCCGTTTCAGTTAGACGACCAAACCCGCTGGACAATTGCGGTGGTGGTGCCAGAATCTGCCTTTATGGCCGAAATTCAAAACCATCGTCGCACGACCCTGGTAATTTGCCTGGGCACGCTGGGGCTGGCGCTTGGCCTGGGGGTATGGACAGGGAAACGGGTGACCCAGCACCTTAACCAGATTAGCCGAGCCAGTCAAGCCATCGCTGCGGGTGATCTACAGCAACAACTTTCGACCCAAACGAGTATGGGTGAACTAGCCGACGTGGCTCAATCCTTTAATCAGATGGTAGCCCAGGTGCACCAATCCTTTGAGCAGGCGCACGTGGCCCTAGCCGAGTCAGAAGCAAAATTTGCCACCGTGTTTCGCACCAGCCCCGATCCGCTAGCTATTCTGGCCTTTGCAGAAGGTCACATTCTAGCGGCGAATGATCAGCTTGTTGATTTCTTAGGCTACAGCCGCGCCGATTTGATCGGTAAAACCCCGATGGAATTGGGGTTATGGGTGGATCTGGAGGAACGCAGGCAGCTTCGGCAGCAACTCCAAATGGCAGGACAAATCCACAACCGGGAGGCAACCTTCCGGCTGTCGTCGGGGCAAATCAAAACGGTGCTGTTATCTGCAGAGACTTGTGCCCTGGATGGGCAAACCTGTGTAATTGCGGCCATTAAAGATATTACTGATCGCAAACGGCTAGAGCGAGCACTGCAAGCCTCTCAAGCCAAACTCTCAGAAGTGCTGGATACGGCGATCGCTGGCATTATTCGCTTACGCCTCTACCCAGATTTATCTTTTCAGTACGACTATGTTTCGCCCCATTACCGTACCCTCTTTGGCTGTACAGATCAGGAGTGGGAGCTTAGTTTTGATGTCTGGCGATCGCGCATTCACCCAGATGATTGGCGCGATGTCGTTTTTCCAACAGTGCAAAGCCTGCTCAACCAGCAGGGCAGCGCCACCTTTAGCATGGAGTACCGGCTTCAGCGGCTGGATGGGTCTCTTTACTGGGTGATTGAAAAGGTTTGGGCCCAGTGGCAAGCAACGGCAGGGTGTTGGGCGCTGACGATTGTGCAAACAGATATTAGCGATCACAAAGCCGCGGAAATCGCATTGCAGCAAAGTGAGGCCCGCTTCCGCAAAATTTCTGATATTTCTCCGGCTAATATCTACATTCTGGTCAGGCGTTCAGATGGCTCCTTTTATTTTGAGCACATCAGTCAGGCGATCGAAGCCATCCACGAACTCAAGGTCGAAGACATACTGGCCGATTCTAGTATTCTGCTGGAGCGGATCCATCCAGAGGATCAGCCCGGTTATGCTGCGGCTGTGCAACAGAGCCTAGCAACCCTGCAACCCTTTCGCCATGAGTGGCGTGTGATTACCCCTTCTGGCAAGGTGAAGTGGCTTCAGGGCTACTCGCAACCCCAACCCCGTGACAATGGAGAAGTGGCCTGGTACGGGGCAGTGATTGATATTAGCGATCGCAAACGCGCCGAAACCGCCCTGCTCCAAACCAATCAGGAGATGGCCGCCATTTTTACCGCCTTTCCAGATCTGATTTTTTACATCACGGCTGATGGTCAGATCCGCAACTTTCAGGCAAAAGATCCCCGTGACCTCTTCATTCATCCGGCTCAGTTTTTAAACCAACCCTTGACGACGGTGCTGCCACTTGAGGTGGGCCAATCCTTACACGAAGCGGTGCAACAGAGTTTAGCCACCAACACGTTGGTGACCGTGGAATACACTCTATCCCTGCCAGAGGGCGATGCCTTTTTCGATGCGAGAATTGCCCCGATGGATGAAACCACTGTAATTGCTGTTGTGCGCAATATCACTGTGCGTAAACAGGCCGAAGCTGCCTTAAGTGCCAGTGAACAAAAATTTCGGAGTATTTTCAACTCCACTGTTCTCTTCATTGGGTTGCTCTCGCCAGAAGGAAAGATATTGGATATCAACGAGGCGGCATTACAGGTCGCAGATGTCGCGATCGACGCAGTTGTGGGTCAATACCTCTGGCAGGGGTGCTGGTTTAGTGGCCTGCTCGACAGCCAGCAACGCCTGCAAACCCACTTTCAAATGGCGTTAGCAGGCACCACCCCCCGATTTGAGGTGGTGGCACGCAGGGGGGCTGATACCTATTTCTGGATTGAGATCACTTTTAAGCCCCTCTTCAATGGGGCAGGCCAAATCGATGCTGTTTTAGCCGAAGGCTGGAATATTACTGACCGCAAGCAATCCGAATTGGCCTTGCAACGCATTAATCAACAATTACGGGCGTTTTTAGAAAATGCACCGCTGGTGATTAGTTTGTTTAATGCTGAGGGCTGCTACTTACAGGTCAACCCAGCTTTTGCCGCTCTCATAGGAAAACCTGAGGCCGAGATTGTTGGGCGTACCTTTGCAGACTTTTTCCCACCCACCGTGGTTCAGACTTTTCAGGCCCGAATTGCCTGGCTGATTGAGCATGGGAGTTCCTTGGAAATTGAAGACGAGTTGCTTATCAATGGCACCCGTCGGACTTTTCAGTCTACGCTGTTTCCGGTGCCAGATGAGAATGGCCAAGCCACCACCTTTTGGGGGATCGCGACGGATATTACCGATCGCAAACGCGCTGAAGCCGCCCTACAACATCTAAATGAAGAACTGGAGCAACGGGTACAGCAACGCACCCAGGAACTAGCGAGATCGGAGCAAGATCTGCGCACCATCTTTAATCATGTCTACGACGCTATCTTCATTCACGACTTAGATGGCACAATTTTGGCTGTGAATGACCGCGCCCTCACCCTCCATGGCGCAACTCGCGAGCAAATCTTAACCGGAGGGATAGCGATTATCTCTGGGCCAAATGCACCGGTCAACCAGTTTCCCAAGTTAATGCAACGGGTGCAACGAGAGAGGATTATGCAACTGGAATGGTGCAGCCGCCGCCTAGATACAGGAGAAATCTTTGATGTTGAGGTCTCTCTATGTGCTGTCACTCTAGGCAATCGTCCGGTAATTTTAGCTGGAGTACGAGACATTCGCGATCGCAAACGGGCCGAAGCGGCTCTGCATCAGCTCAACCTAGAGCTAGAACAACGCATCCGCGATCGCACCTGTGACTTACAAAAAGCGCTGCAAGCTGCCGAAGTTGCCAATCAGACCAAAAGTCTATTCCTGGCCAGTATGAGCCATGAACTGCGTACCCCCCTTAATGTTATCCTTGGCTTTACCCAATTACTCCGTACTGATCTTTCCCTCAGTGCTGAGCAGCGAGAATACATCCATATTATGCAGCGGAGTGGAGATCATCTACTCCGTCTAATTAATGATATTCTCGATTTATCTAAAATTGAAGCGGGGCAAAGTATTTTAGAAGATACTAGTCTTGATTTTTTAGAATTTCTGAATGACTTGCAGACAATGTTTAGAGAGATTGCCCATGATAAAGGCCTTATATTTAATCTCGAGCTTTCACCCGATTTGCCGACCTATATAAAAATAGATCCCAATAAACTCCGTCAGATTTTGATTAATTTGATTAGTAATGCCATTAAATTCACGACTCAAGGGAGTGTCACTCTGCGAGTCACCCCCTGTTTATCAACCGCTGCTGCTCCCAGTCATCTTTGTTTTGAGGTTGAAGACACGGGGGTTGGTATTGCCCCTGAAGAACAGACGGCCATCTTCGATGCCTTCACCCAGGCCAGAGCGGGCCGCCTCTCTCTAGAAGGAACTGGCCTAGGCTTGGCCATTAGTTCTCGACTGGTGCACCTGCTAGGGGGAGAACTCACCGTTGACAGCACTTTGGGGCAAGGTAGCACCTTTCGATTTACGCTCCCATTGCGTTTAGCCAATACTGAGAATGTCCCCACCAAAGGCCGAAAAGAAGCCGTTATTGGGCTAGCTCCAGGGCAGCCTGTTTACCGCATTTTGGTGGTAGATGATCAACCTGATAACCGCTATCTTTTGGTGAAGTTATTAATGCAGATGGGTCTCCAAGTACGGGAAGCTGCGAATGGTAGAGAGGCGATCGCCCAGTGGCAACAGTGGCATCCTCACTTGATCTGGATGGACATATGCATGCCTGACATAGATGGCTGTGAAGCAGCCCGTCAGATTCGAGTCGAGGAGCAGCAAAGTGAAGAATCGATCTATCCTGTCACTAAAATCATTGCCCTGACCGCCCAGGCATTGAGCGATGAGCAGAGCCGTGCCTTTGCCGCAGGTTGTGATGACTTTGTGATCAAGCCCCTCCAAATCGAAAAAATATGGGCAAAAATGGCAAAGCACCTGGGCCTGTCCTATCTCTATCAGGACAGGGAGCCAGATCAGTCACCTCCGGTTGCGGCTCGGGCCGGTCAGAAGGTCACTTCTGCTGCACTGGATGCGCTTGGAGCAGCCATCCAGGAGATGCCCTTGGAATGGGTTGCAGCTCTGCGCCAAGCGGCGTTGCATTGTGACGAGTTTGAAACAGCCATCCTCATTCAGCAAATTCCTGCGGCCCAAGGCCCACTCGCTAACAGCCTGAGCGATTTGCTCCACAATTATTGCTTTGAGGTGATTGTGCAACTGACCGAGCAACGGAGTCATCCGAACACTACCCCCAATTCTCAGTAGTCAATCCTCCTCAATTGAAGATATAGTTTGGGGATGTTCTTATCCTGGGGGTATCTGTTTACCTAGGAGCCGGGCATTAAATTCTTTTCCTCAGGGGTTTAAGCGACCCTTGACCAATGCACTGCTCAGCAACAATTTGATCAAGCGGCCGTGCTCCTTTCCTGACCGCTATTTACATGGTTTGGCAGCCCTATCATCACCAGCCTATGGTAAGTACTGAATCTGGTCAAAAAGCAAATGTCCTCATCGTAGATGACCAGCCTGATAACTTGCGCTTACTGTCTACGATTCTACAAACCGAAGGCTATCGAGTCAGGCAGGCAATGAGTGGTGCGATGGCCCTCGAAACGGTCTCATTTCAAGTACCAGACTTAATTCTGCTAGATATTCGCATGCCTGTCATGGATGGGTTTGCTGTTTGTCAGGCCTTGAGACAACTGCCCCTAGCCCGGGAAATTCCAATTCTGTTTATTAGTGCGTCAGATGCAATTGATGATAAGGTCAAAGCTTTTGAAATTGGTGGCTCTGACTACATTACCAAACCTTTTAGTGCGCGCGAAGTGCTAGCGCGAGTGCAGTACCAATTAACCATTCAGCAGCAACAGCAAGAACTAGTGACGCTCTATCGACAGGTACAGCAGTTCAATGCCCATCTAGAAGAGCAAGTTCAAGCTCGTACCCACGAATTGCAACAGGCCCTAGAAAAGATCCAGCGGCTGAATCAGCTCAAAGATGACTTCCTCAGTACCATCTCCCACGAGCTACGCACGCCCCTGGCGAACATTCGGATGGTGGTGCAATTACTGGTTGCGGCCACCCAAGATCATGATTTCTTCCAAAATCGACCTGATGTTGAGGCTAACGCTACCACAGAGACACCTATCATCTCTGGCCATAAAATTACGCAGTATCTCACCATTTTGCAACAGGAGTGCGATCGCGAACTGCGTCTCGTTCAAGACCTACTAGATTTACAACAATTGAGAGCAGATGTTGCTTTACTACAGCCCATCCCCATCAACCTGTACGACTGGGTTCCTCATGTTCTAGAACCCTTTGAAACTCGTACCCAAACTCACCAGCAAACCCTCAGGATGCATCTAGCGCCCAACCTTCCCTTGCTAGAAACAGACCCCCATAGTCTCACTCGAATTCTCACTGAACTACTTGATAACGCCTGTAAATACACTCCACCAGGAGAAGGCATCTGGGTCGAAGCTCATTTAACAGAAGTCAAAGAAACGAGTAATCAGCCAGCGGAGGGTGCAAAAGCTCCAACAAATCAAGGCTTCCCTGAACAACCCAACAGGTCAATCCACCCAAAATCTGAAATTGTCATTTGTGTCATGAACTCTGGGGTAGAAATCCCCGTGGAAGAACTCCCCCGCGTTTTTGACAAGTTCTACCGCATCCCCAGTCGTGATCCCTGGAAGCATGGCGGCACAGGACTAGGGTTAGCGCTAGTCAAAAAGCTTGCTGAGCATTTGCAGGGAAGCATTGAAGTGACTAGTTTCAATCAGCTAACCCGCTTTACCCTCCGTTTGCCGATACGCATCGCGCCCTAGGAGCCTATTTGAGGCCCATCTTAAAGCCCGTCACCCAGCAGCCCTGACGACTCCAGTTGCAGCGATCCAGCCGGAACCCCAACGCCACAAGTTACAGCAGGCTCCGATGAGGTGATGTTCGCAGCAGCAGATTTGGACTCCTATCATCCTGGGTTTAATTGCCCAACACTTTTCCAGAACCCTCTGAATCCCCTTCCCAGCACCGAGGTTGTCAGGTTCTCCTTATGTCTGCACAGCACCCATCAAGCATCCAGCGCGTGCTGCTTGAGATCGGCCAGAGAAACGTATTCCAGCGCAGCCGCATGGGTTGCCGCTAAAATGACCGGTGGGGCAACTCCATCATCGAAGGCCTCCTTCCAGCGTAGAGCACACAAACACCAGCGATCGCCCGGCTTCAAACCTGGGAAAGCAAAGGCTGGCACTGGCGTCGATAGGTCATTGCCCTGAGCTTTGGTATAAGTTAAAAACTCCTCTGTCATTTGGGCACACACCACATGCATCCCGACATCGCCCGCCCCAGTATTGCACATGCCATCTCGATAAAAGCCTGTCATAGGGTTCGTGCAGCAGGTTTCTAGTTGGCTACCTAACACATTCTTTGCTCCACTCATGGTGCGATCTCCCTAGCTCAAGCTGATTTAGCCTATTATCCTAACGTTTGGCGCAACATGGCATCTGTTGCTCGAAAACCGACGAACACAGCCTCCCCATCTTTTACAAAGAGAGGACGCTTGAGCAGCATAGCATCCCGGGCAAAGGCATCGATCCAGTCTGCATCACTCCAAGTCTCCTTTATGGCTCCCAGTGCCCGGTAAGATTGGCCAGACGTGTTCCGCATTGGTTTAGTCGTTAGTGTCTGTGCCCAAGCCGCGATCATGGCTTTCGTTGGAGGCTGCTCCTTCGTGTTGATAAATTCGTAGCGAATCCCATTATCTTCTAGCCACTGCAAGGCTTTTTTGCAAGTGCCGCAGTTGGGAATTCCATAAACTTGTAAAGTTATAATGGTCTCAAGAGATCAATTCATTTCTACAATAGTCAAGGCACTTTTGCGCCGAACCAGCCTCATCCCCCTTGCTTGAATGCCTGTCAGGGCTATACCCCTTCTCCCTGTTTGGGAGAGGAGTTTCGGGTGGAGGCTAGAGCTAACCCCGTGGCAAGGATTTTCAGCATTTTCACAAAAATTGTCCGAAGTATTCTTTCCAGATAATCAGACTTTGTTAGCAGAATCAACTGATTCAGCCGTTTGATCAGGCTTTCCGGCCCTGAAACCAACCCCTTTTAACCCGGCTAACAGACTGAAAAATCTGTCAAAAGACAGACCAAAATTTCGTTACATCTCTTGGCAAGCTGGGCATCTTAGGTTGGCCATGCCTAGTCGCAAAGGAAGTTTCCTAGCCATGAATATCGCTCATTCGCCCGAGGCAATTGCTGGATACCAATTGACGCAGCTGCTGTATTCCAGTTCTAGAACCTTTGTGTACCGAGCGCTTCATCAGGAGTCCCAGCAGGCGGTTATTGTTAAAATCTTGCGGCAGGAGTACCCCACCGCCAGTGAACTGATCCAGTTTCGCAACCAATATACACTGACTAAAGATTTGAATTTACCGGGGGTAGTGCAACCCTACAAGCTGGAAAATTACGGCAATGGCTATGCCTTAATCATGGAAGACTATGGCGGAGTGTCCCTGCAAAGCCATTACCAAGCTAAGGCACTGACCATGCAGGAGTTCTTCCCGATCGCGCTACAACTGGCCGATATCCTAGATGGGTTATGTCGTCATTGCATTATTCATAAAGATATTAAACCGGACAATATCCTCATCAACCCCCAAACGGGGCAGGTGAAGCTGATTGACTTTAGTATTGCTTCACTGTTGCCGCGAGAAACCCAAACCCTGCTCAACCCTAGCGTTTTAGAGGGAACCCTGGCCTACCTGTCGCCAGAGCAAACAGGCCGCATGAACCGGGGCGTTGACTACCGCACCGATTTTTACTCGTTAGGAGTCACGTTTTACCAATTGCTCACCGGGCAACTTCCCTTTCAAGCAAATGATCCCCTGGAGTGGGTGCACTGCCACATCGCAAAGCAGCCGGAAATGGCCCACCAAGTCAATCCAACGATTCCGCCAATGCTCTCTCACCTGCTCCATAAGTTGATGGCAAAAAATGCGGAAGACCGCTATCAAAGTGCTCTGGGGCTAAAGCATGACTTGTGGCAATGTCAGCAAGCTTGGCAAACGCTAGGGGAAATCCCAGACTTTTCCCTAGGTCAACGGGATGTTTCTGACCGGTTTACAATCCCTGAAAAACTCTATGGCCGAGCCGCAGAAGTTGCGTCGCTGCTAAGTGCCTTTCAACGAGTCGCTGGGATTGCCCCGGACACTGTTAGCTTGGAGGCAACAGCGAAACAACAGCACGCAACGCCCCTTGCCTCGAGCGAGTTGATGCTCATTACTGGGTTTTCTGGTATTGGTAAGACCGCAATTGTCAACGAGATTCATAAGCCCATTGCCCAGCAGCGAGGTTATTTCATTCGTGGCAAATTTGATCAGTTTCAGCGCAATATTCCCTTTTCGGGCTTTGTTCAGGCTTTTCGGGATTTGTTAGAGCAGCTACTGACAAAGAGTGATGCTCAGATTGAGCGTTGGAAGCGAAAGATTCTCAATGCCTTGGGAGAAAATGCCCAGGTCATGCTGGATGTGATGCCAGGGCTGGAAGCGATTATTGGGAAGCAGCCTGTTGTGCCAGAGTTATCCGGTGTGGCAGCGCAACATCGCTTTAACCTGGTGTTCCAAAAATTTATCCAGGTGTTTATCTCTGCCGACCATCCCCTGGTGATTTTCTTGGATGATTTACAATGGGCTGATTCAGCCTCATTGAAGTTAATGCAACTGCTAATGGGCGAGGCAAACAATCCCTATTTGTTCATGATTGGAGCCTATCGTGACAATGAGGTGAATCCGGCTCATCCGCTAATGCTGACTGTGGATGCCATTCGGCAAGCGGGAACAACTGTGAATGCGATCGCTCTTGCCCCTTTATCCCTAGCTGACTTAAATCATCTGGTAGCAGATACTCTCCACATCTCTTTAGAAGAGGCCCTACCGTTAACTCAACAGGTGTATCAAAAAACTCAGGGCAATCCCTTTTTTAGCAGTCAGTTTCTCAAGTCGCTTTATGAACAAGGGTACCTCACCTTTGACTATGAAAAGGGCAAATGGCAATATGCCCTAAGCCAAATTCAGTTGTTGGCCCACCAAGGGGATTTACTAGAGTTTATAGGGCAACAACTACGCCAGTTACCTTCAGCAACCCAAGAACTGCTCAAACTAGCCGCTTGTATTGGGAATCCGTTTAGCTTGCTGCTATTGGCCGTAGTCGCTGAGAAATCACCAGCAGAAGTGGCCGCAGATCTATGGCCGGCTCTGCAAGAAGGGGTAGTGCTGCCGACCGGAGAAACCTACAAGCTATTTCAGACGGGGGAGATCGAGTCAGATCCTCTGATTCAAGCCGTCAGTCAAGGAGAGGCGATAGCAAACAAATCGCCCCTTCACTTCACTGCGTCGGGCGCGGTGCAAATCACTTATCAGTTTCTCCATGACCGGGTGCAGCAAGCCGCCTATTGTCTGATCCCAGAAGCCGAGAAGCCCCAAACTCATTGGCGAATCGGCCAGTTATTGCAGCAGCATACCCCTGTTGAGGCGCAGCAGGAATCTATTTTTGCGATTGTCAATCAACTAAATGCAGGTCTGACACTGATTACCCATGGCAATCAGCGCGAGCAATTGGCTCAACTCAACCTAAAGGCCGCCGATAAAGCTCAGGCAGCTACAGCCTATACAGATGCCTATCAGTATGCGGCAATAGGGCTAGAGCTGCTTGCAGACGACTGTTGGCAGAGTCAATATCCTCTAGCATTGGCATTATCTGAAAGAGCAGCAGAAGCAGCCTATCTAAGCGGTGACTTGGCTCAAATGGATCGATGGATTGAGCAAATTTTGCGCCATGCTAACGGTTTGAGCGATCGCCTCAAGAGCTATCAAATCAAAATTGAAGCCTATAAAGCCCAAAATCAACGCCTTGAAGCCGTGCAAACGGGGCTTTACGTGCTCAAGTTGTTGCAGGTTGAGTTCCCTGAATGTCCAACTAGTGCAGATATTCAACAGGCCATGGCCGACGTTCAGACCCATTTGAATGGGCGAGCTGTACAGGATCTCTTGCACTTACCAGAAATGCGTGATGCCCAGGCTCAGGCGATTATGCGAATTTTAGCCAGCATGACGGCTGCCGCCTACTTTGCTAAACCCAGCCTATTCCCCCTTTTGGTGTTTAAGCAAGTGAGTCTATCGATCCAGTATGGCAACGCGGTTGAGTCTGCGTTTGCTTACGCTTGCTATGGCATCAGTCTATGTGGAGTGGTCGGAGACATTGCGACTGGCTATCAGTTTGGGCAGGTTGCCCTGGAGTTGGTCGATCAGTTTAATGCCGAAGCCGTGCGATCGGTCACCACCTATGTAGTCAATGTCCTGATTCAACACTGGCAAAGCCCAATCAGTCAAACCATTGCACCGTTGCTCAGCGCTTACCAAAGTGGCCTCGATACGGGTGATTTAGAACATGCCGCCTTTGCCGCCGCCATGTATTGTTACCACGCCTATCTGAGCGGACGAGAATTGCATGGGTTAGCACGCGAAATGGCTACCTATGGGGATGTGTTGGTGAAACTGCGACAAGAAACCCCCCTTTATCAGCATCAACTGTACTGGCAGGTGGTGAATAATCTCACCAACCCTGGTGAAACCCCTTACTTATTGGTGGGCCCAATCTATGACAAGCAAACCATGCTACCGGTACACCAGCAGGCAAATGACCGCAGTACTTGCTGTATAGTTTATATCCAAAAAGCCCATCTCCATTATCTATTTCAAAACTACGCGCAAGCTTTAGAAGCTTTAGAAAAAGCTGTACAGTATTTAGATGCAGTCACTTCTAAAACCGATATTCCTCTCTTCTATTTCTATGAAGCGTTAACTTATCTTGCTGTTTATCCCTGGCTAGAACTGAAAGATCAGCAAACTTGTCTCGAAAAAATTGCGACAACTCAGGCAAAGTTTGCTCAATGGGCAACCTTTGCGCCGATGAATTATTTACACAAGCTCCATCTGATTGAGGCAGAAAAATATCGGATATTAAACCAACCTCTAGAAGCGATTGAAGCCTATGACCAAGCGATCGCGATCGCCGAAAAAAATAACTACATTCAAGATAAGGCATTAGCCCATGAATTAGCGGCTCGGTTTTATTTAAACTGGGGCAAGCCTAAGCTAGCTCAGGTATACCTCGCTGATGCCTATTACAGCTATGCACGCTGGGGAGCAACCGCAAAAACCAAGGATCTAGAAAAGCATCATTCCCAATTGCTCAGTGCCATATTGAGCCAGGAGCCAAAATTACAAACGAGGGAGACAACAGCCTCCAGTACCCCTCTTAGTAGCAGTGCCCGGATTGCACAAATGCTGGATTTTGCTTCGGTGATGAAAGCCTCACAGGTCTTATCAGGAGAAATCCAGCTAGAGAAGTTGCTGACCACTTTAATGGAAATCGTGATCGAAAACTCTGGAGCCGAAAAAGGATTACTGCTATTACCCCACGAGGGAGATTGGCGCGTTGCGGCAAAGTCTGACCCAAACACCAATAAGCATCTTGTTGTCACGTTCCAATCAACTTATCCAACCGAATCAAACCTAGCTCCTCTCGTTTCAATGGCTCCGGGGCAGGTCGTACCCCAATCAGTGATTAACTATGTTTCACGCACCCTGGAGACGCTAGTGCTGAATGATGCGGCAGCAGAAGCAACCTTTGCAATGGATGCCTACATGCTCAGTCACAGGCCCAAAAGTGTCTTGTGTGCACCGATTCGGCAACAGGGGAGCCTGATTGGAATTTTGTATCTGGAAAATAACCTGGCCAATGGAGTGTTTACCCGCGATCGCCTAGAAGTCATCCAACTGCTGACCGCTCAAGCCGGCATTTCTCTGCAAAATGCGATGCTTTACGACTCTTTAGAGCAGAAAGTCAGCCAGCGCACCCAGGAGCTAAACGAAAAAAACCAATCACTTTCGCTAGCCCTACAGGAATTAAAAAAAGCGCAAACCCAGCTTATCCAAACAGAAAAAATGTCATCCCTGGGACAAATGGTCGCAGGGATTGCCCATGAAATTAATAACCCCATTAACTTCATCTACGGTAACTTGAGCCATGCCTATAGCTATTGTCACAATCTACTAGAACTAATTGAAACCTATCAAAGTCACTATCCTCAAGAGGTTTCAGCAATTCAACAAAAGCTAGAAGAAATGGACTTTGACTTCTTAAAAGAAGATTTAGAAAAGCTAATGAAGTCCATGCAAATCGGAGCCGATCGCATTCGTCAGATTGTGCTCTCTCTGCGCAACTTCTCGCGTCTAGATGAGGCCGAAATGAAACCAGTCGATATCCACGAAGGGCTAGACAGTACCCTGCTCATTTTGCAGCACCGTCTCAAGGAGAAAAATCAGCACGCAACAATTGAGGTGATTAAAAACTATGCGGCCTTACCAGAGGTCGTCTGCTACGCCAGCCAGTTAAACCAGGTCTTTATGAATATTCTCAGCAACGCGATCGACGCACTGGAAATTCAGAGTAGTTATTTAGCCCCCACCACAACAAAGGCAAACACCTGGAAACCGCAAATTCGGATTACCACAGGGCTTAACGATGAGGGATTCGCTTTCATTACTATTGCCGATAATGGGCCTGGCATTCCTGAAGATGTCAAGCAACGATTATTTGATCCATTCTTCACAACCAAACCCATTGGCCGAGGTACAGGGTTAGGGCTATCGATTAGCTACTCCATTATCGAAAAACACAAAGGTCATATCCAGGTTGTGTCTGAGGTCGGGGTAGGAAGTGAATTTATCATTTCAGTTCCTCTACAACAAACATTTTGTGAAAAACCAGTGTTGGCCAGATAAGTTTTGTACCTGTCACCGTCAAGATGCGTAGTGCCTTCTCGGCTGGGGACTATGGCATCAGTCTGTTGCCCCCACCCCCACTCGCGGTTAGACCGCATCCGCTCCAGCGGAACTGAAGGCTAAAGCATCAGTCTATCTACCCTCACACCCTTTCTTGAATGCCCGCTAGGGCTATACCCCTTTTCCAGAGTGGGAAAGAGCCAGCTCCCCTTCTCCCTCGATGGGAGCGCTAAGGAATAAGGGTTGTTTAAGCTTGTCCAGAAATTTCTGCCCTGCTGGCTTGAAGACCACGCTAGCAGCATAGCTTCTAAAGTGCAGCAACGCAGATCTCACCCATTTCCGCCATTCCCTTGTTCACCCATCTTCTTGAATCTCTGAGAATTAAGCTTTTGGCTTCATACCTCTCAGATTTTTTAATATCTCTTCAATGGTTCAGTATAATTACAATTTTTAAGTCACGAAAACATAGATCCAATCAAATAGCATTGCAAGCTAAATCAGTAATTATACGGATTTATTTACAAGATCTTTCGGGGTAAAACTTTGTCATGAAAAACATCTGTAGAAAACACAGGCAGTATTTTCTGCAAATTCTGTGAATATTTGATTCTGCTCCTGATCAGGATGTCGGATGTGTAAACCTTGGTTTACCTCACCGTGTGCTCCTCATTAAGTTCTCATTAGGGAAGTTTTCATTAAGGTGAAGCTACCCTTCAGATGATAGCTCGCAACTCAGGCACCTTACCTTTAGCTAGTGTGAATCTGAATAATTAGGCTCGATTTTCTATACAGATGGTCTTCTGTGTTCCTATGATCTATCTAAAGGTCGATTGATGAATGTGCTCTTTCAGATCCATTATTGATGGCTGAAATCTCATTAACTTGGATCTTTAAAACCTGTTTGGGTTTCTCATGAATTTCTGTTCTCTGTTCCTTTCCGAGTCTCAGGATGGCATAAATTACCATCAATCTGAGTCATCTTCAGGTTGAGTTTTGCCCCATCCTTTGGCCGGCATGGTGCTGAATCATCGGTTTTGCCAATCTGTCAATCAGGTTTCGCTCAAAGCCCTTTTTGTTCTTTGAGCAAAGCACTTCTGCTTGAGTTTGATTGAATGCTTTGAGTCTGCTTGGCGATCGCGGCGGCTATTCGGAAGCTGTACATACGACATCTCCGGATATCCGCAAGATCAGCGACCGGTAGCGGTCGTCAGGATAAATGGAGCCGCATAACGATTACCAGACATTTTGGTTTTTTCCATCCGGTTTTTTCTATGCTGCTGAGAGCGTTGCTGTCAGCAGGGCATTAGCGGGACGGCGAGAGTCCGTTGTGAGTGAGGGTGATGTGAGTAACAGTGAACAATATCAACTTTTAGGTTTTAGGAGGGTCTTAAAGTGAAAGACGTGATGCAACTTGTTGAGCGCAGAAAGCAAGAGTTTGCGCGGTTACCACTATGCCAGTTTCTCGAAGATGAAACGATTGACCCGCGCCAGCGGCTTGCCTGGGCACCTTGCCTGGCACCCTTTGCTCTGGGGTTTGGTGATCTAAATAAATATGCGTTGCGTCATGAGCCAACAGATGATCCTATTCAGCAGTTAATTAATCGCCATACCTATGAGGATGATCATCACTGGGTCTGGTTTCTAGAAGATTTGGAAAAACTAGGTCTGGATCTATCTCTGAAATTTAGTGACGCGATGCGCTTTTTCTGGGGAAACCAAACTTACAAAACGCGTCAGGTCTGTCAGCAGATTGCAATGGCTACCTACGGTAAGGAGCCAATTGTCGTCTTAGCAGCGATTGAGGCGATCGAGGCTACTGGTAACGTGGTACTTTCTCGCACAGCAAAAGCTGCTGAGGAACTGAGAAGGATCACGCAGCAAAATTATCGTTACTTCGGGCAACATCACTTTTGTGTGGAAACGGGGCATGCCATGGGCACAGATGATGTTGAAGATCTTCTAGAGACTATTGAGCTGAATGAAACTCAGCGATCGCAAGCCTATGAACTAGTTGAACTGGTTTTTGATGTATTTACTGATTGCTTGAATGAGTTAATGGATTCCATGACTCAGCAGCGTGCTGAAAGTCCCTATGCCAAGTCTGGACAAAAGATACTTGAGATGCAGCGGCAGGAAGAAAAAGTCAGCGATATGCCAGAATTAGAACGGGTTTAATCTCCATTCGCCAGAATCACCTTAATGAGGTAGCCGCTCTTTTAAGACATTGGTGCTCTCTTCGATAAGCGGGCGCAATTAGTGGGGCTTGGTGACTCAAGAAGGGGTAATAAACGCTTCGATTTGCGCGATCGCTCGTTTTACCTCGGCTTGACCAACATACTCCTGATGAATTGGGATATGCGCCCCTCCCTGCAATACTAAGATGGCTCGATAGGTTTTGCCATGGCGTGTGCGCTGTTCTTGCATATCCAGATGTTTAATCGTTTGCAGGGCGTACTCACTGGTGCGGGCGTTACGCACACCTCTTGCAATCAGCCGAATTCTTTGTGGTTGCCCCTTGTCAATCACGCAAACAGTGACAGGGGCTGCCGCTAAAAACAAACCGGCTACTCCTAGCCCGCCCCCCATCAAAGCTAGGAACAATCGCTCTAGGCGAGCATTTTGCTGCACGGTCAACCGACGGCGATCGCTGGCGATAAAGTTTGCAACCTGCTCGGTCACTTTACGACTCTCATTGTAGCGACCACTGCCCTGAGGCAACAGGGGAAGATAGCCGCGATCGCGGGTTGAAAGGTAAACCGTGTAAGTAGCGCTACCACGACTGCCCCGATGCGATACTTGGTTGACAGCGACAATCTCACCAATAGCTTCGGTTTTGCCAAAACCAATTAAGTTACTACGGCGCAACCAGCAACGAGGAAGTTGTTGCGGCGATCGCTCACAAGTTAAACGAGCATGGGCTGTAAACAGCAGGGTCATACTAATACCCGGCACACCTCCCATCAAAGTCAGCAGCACTCCCAATAGCCAACTCTTAATTGGGCGATGTTGCAGCGTCAGGCGCTGCTCCGTTTGTTCCAGAATTTTCATTTCAGCTCAGTATTGTTCAAGCGAGTGATAGTCGGGTACGCCTGCTTTTAGGGTACGCTAGCGGGTGTGCCCCGCGCCCGCAGGCAAACTATCGCTCTGGGTAGAAAGCCTAGGACAAACCCAGGGCTTAGCCGCCAAGGCTGGGTACGCTTTCTGATGCGCTATCGCCATCAGGAAACACAGCGACGGCTACCTTCACCTACCAGTTGTTTCGTTTGTCTCATTTTCTGAATAAGCCGTAATAAATAGGTGACCCAGATCCTGAGAGAAATCCCCTATCTAGCTTGCCCAGTTTTGGCCCAACCCGTACAGCTTTCTTAAAAATCACGCCCCCCTTCTAAAAATTTCGACTAAAGTGGCAACAAGAATCATTGGTTGGCTGACTATGGATGACTCGCCCTTTCTTGTCAGACCTGGTGTTAAGGTTTCGCTCAAGGACTTTAACCCACGCTACACAGGTGATTTTCATGATAAAGCTGAGGCCCATAACAAGCTCCAGATTGGGGTGCAAAAGCTAGGCGAATATCAAGATGTGTTGTATGCCCAAAATACCTATGCTTTGTTGATTATCTTTCAGGCAATGGATGCTGCTGGGAAAGACAGCACGATTAAGCATGTGATGTCGGGGGTAAACCCCCAGGGCTGTCAGGTATTTAGTTTTAAGGCTCCGTCAGTAGAAGAGCTAGATCACGACTATCTCTGGCGCAATATGAAGGCCTTGCCCGAACGGGGACGCATCGGTATTTTTAACCGCTCTTACTACGAAGAGGTGCTGGTTGTGCGGGTACATCCCGAAATTTTGGCACGGCAGCAGTTGCCTAAAATTCCCAAGGGCGATCGCATCTGGCAACAACGATTTGAAGAAATTAATAACTTTGAAAAATATCTGGTAAATAATGGGATTGTGATTCTCAAGTTTTTTCTAAATGTCTCAAAAGAAGAACAGAAAAAACGTTTTTTAGAGCGGATTGATCGACCAGAAAAAAACTGGAAATTCGAACTAGGAGATGTTCGAGAACGGAGACACTGGGATAATTATATGCATGCCTACGAAGAGACATTGACCCATACCAGCACTCCTTGGGCACCCTGGTATGTGATTCCTGCTGATCGCAAGTGGTTTACCCGGTTGGCCGTTGCTCACATCATCTGCGATCGCCTGAAAGCACTCAACCTGCGCTATCCCACCGTTAGCGCTGCGCACAAACAAGAGTTGCTCAAAGCCAGAGACTTGCTAGAAAACGAGTAGCCGCAATGATTAATGCCGGCAGTATTCAGACATTCCCTAGAAATGGCTCGCTCCTATTCTCAGCTCATCCCTACTCTTCGCCCAATAGAGCCGTCTCAAGCAACGGTGAAAGCTCCTGGTTCAAGCGACCGACCCTGACCATTTCCGCATAGGCTTCGGCCTCCACAGCCAATAATTCTTCCTTGAGTTGCTCTGTTGCAAATTTCCGCAAATTGGGATGCTCTTCCTGCAATTTTTCCATTTCACTCTCAATCTGGCTAATTTCTCCCTTAATCAAAGACTCTTGATAGCGGTAAAACTCTAAATCAATGCCAGGGCGATCTTCGACCTTTAACAGATACTGGAGAACGCGCTTGAGGGCTGTGCGGCGAGCTAATTGCTCTGCCAGCTTTTGCCGCAGGGGTTGATCCCCAATTAGGTTAAGGCGGCTCAATAGTGGCTCTACCGTTAAACCCTGTACCAGCAGTGTAAACAGCACCACCCCAAACACCACTGAAATCACCGTTTCGCGCTCAGGAAAGGTATTAGGCAGACTTAAGGCCAGGGCAATAGAAACCGCTCCACGTAATCCACCCCACCACAACACTGTCTGCTCCTTGAGGGACAAATCCACCTGAGTGATTTGATTGCTAATTGCCCCAAACAAGTAAATGGCGATCGCACGAGCCGTGACTAGAGCCGCCACTGTAATGGCGATCGCCCCCAAGTTGATATCTAAATTCTCAAACTGGATTTGGTCACCAATGAGCAAAAAGACAATAGAGTTTACAAAGAACGCCAGAAATTCCCAAAACTCAGTCACAATCAGCCGCGTGCGCGGACTCATGCCAATCCGAGAACCAAAATTTCCTAAAATTAAGGCCGTCGTCACAACGGCGATGACCCCGGAGCCACCGAGATCTTCTGCAACCAGGTAAACCGCATAGGCCGAAACAAGGGTAAGGGATTGCTCCACCAAAGGCAGATCAAAGCGCTGGGTCAGGTAAGAAATGCCAAAACCCGTAACCAAGCCTGTACCAACTCCAACCCCCACAACCACAAAAAACTCCACCAAAACTGGCTTGACTGCCAGATCCGCTGTGCCCATGGCTGCTGCCAGTAAAAAACCAAAGGCCACTACGGCCATGCCATCATTGCAGAGGCTCTCCCCTTCCATAACCGTGCTGAGGCGACGACCCACCCCTAACTCACGAAATAGGGCTGTCACAGAAACTGGGTCGGTAGCAGACAGGCAAGCCCCAATCAGTAAGGCTGTCGAAAGGGCAACATCAGTTAATTGGTCAAGGGCAATCGCAATACCAACCACAACAATAATGACCCCAAAAACCGCATAGAAGGCCACAGGCACTGCATTTTGCTTGAGTTTCTCCCAATTTAAATTCCAGGCTGCCTCAAATAACAGAGGCGGCAGAAAAATGGTCAGAATTAACTCTGGCGATAAATTAGCTAGTCTGACATCCACAAAGGCCAAACATAACCCCACAATCACCAATAACAGCGTGTAAGGAATACGCCTAAGAAAAGGCACAAGCTTTGAGAGCGCGGCCACACTCAAAGAAACCGCTAACACAATCAAAAATGGCTTAAGGCTGGCCTCGATCGCCACCTCACTGATTCCAGACTCAACTGCCATAGTCTTCCTTTAATGACTAACGGGCACATCATAGGCCAGGAAACCCAAATGTAGGGAAATTTTCAGTACCGTTCGGTGAATTCAGGCCAGTCTTGCCGCACCGCAGTGATCGCCGTCGATACACTTGTGTTAGGCCAATCGAAAGTCTTGAAAACCTTGATTAAGCAGTCTTTCAGTCCTGAACTCTAAACCCCTATCCCTGAACCTTCCCATCCCAGGTATAACGAAAACACTCCTCAATGCGTCGATGGTTTATCGCGATCGCCCGATTGCTGCGTCTGTTAGCGGTTATGGCGATAGACTTTGTTTCCAGCTTTGCGGACAGCAGGCTGATGGCCGCCATGGTGTTAAGAGTGTTTCGTCAGAAAAATATTTTGATGGGTTGCCAATCTTAAAGATTGAACTCTATCCGCCTTTGGGTGCTTCAATAACGCAGTCAATCGAATTTAACAGCCGACTCAGTTCTAGAAAGATCAGATGGGGGAATTGTTCTATTTCTGGGGGCTAGCTTTATTGGTCAGTCTATCGTGGATCAATGAGACAGCGCTAGAACAGTAAAATCACCTAGAGATCCGTAGCTAAAGACACCAAAACTTAGAATCCTTGCGCTTATTCCTTGAAAAACTGAGGAATTTGGCTAGAAAGAAAAATCTTTCAAGTGTAGTATATCCCCGTGACCTATCTTTCTCATGTACTGTTGCGATGCAGCGGCAAAAATTTAGCGATACTGAGTGGATGGCCCTTCTGCAAGCACCAACCCAAGCCGTGCTAGACGTTGTCCTTGCGGATAAGACGGATCCTGTCAGTTCTTTAAAGGAATTGCGTGCTGCCGCCGAAATTTTGCTAAATGAGCAAAGCCGTACTGACATTTCTAATCCTTTGATTAATGCGGTGAGTACCGCTCTAAAGAAGGCAGATACCCTAATGGGTCTCCAGGGCGACGATTGCTTGTGGCGTAAAGAGTTGAGTCTGATTACCCAGTTGCGATCGCTCAAAATGGCTTCTGAAGGTCGCCAATTGGCTCTGGAGCAGTGCCGTCAGGTTGCGGCGGCACTAGTCAATGGGGTCGCGGAAGCTCAAGATTTTAAGGTATGGCTGATGTCCCTAGCCCAAAAAGTGGCCGAAGCCTTCAAAGAAGATAGGTTTCTTGGGATTGGGGGAGCGTGCATCTTTGGCAGTGAACGAGTGATATTAGCGGACTTAGAGACAGCATTAGGAGTATCTGTTTAGTTCAGGCAATCTTGTCGATTGAGGTTGCCAGCCCACTTTCAAACAGTGTTTTTATAGTTGAGGATTCAACCCATGGCCATTGTTCCCTTTTTGATTACTGTTGTGGTTTTAGCTATTAGCCTTTTTGTCGTTTCTAAGTTGCCCCTAGGGGTGGATATCGATAGCCCCGGTGCAGCCCTATTGGGCGGTGCCATTATTGGCGCGCTCAGTGGGATCTATCACTTTTTACCCAGTGGCTTTCGAGCAGCGACTGGTTGGTTAAGTCTGGGGTTGATTCCCTTAGTTGGTGCGGTGATTGTGTTTGGTCTAGCCGCTTGGCTGGTAGAAGGGTTTCGACTCCGCTGGGGCATTTTAAGTGCATTTCTAGGCGCGATCGCCCTGGCCATTGTTAACTCTATCCTGACGAGCATTTTGACCGCAGTGAACCTGCTCCCTGCCTAGTGCTCCGCTAGGGCGATTTCCCAGAGAGCGCTTCTCCTTTCAGTGAGAGATGAGGTGGGGTTGAGAGCATGTTACCTTTGCAGGCCTTCATCCCCCAGCCCCTTTTCCAGGTTAGCAGAAGGGGAACTGAGCCATCTCAAGGTTCTTCTCGCCACTCCCCTGCAAACGGGGGGTAGCGAGAGCAATTTAAGGTGAGGGCAAAAGTGACCTGCACCCGTTGGGTTTGCTGCTATGCTGCGAAACCACCCTCAAGCGGCACAAATAGTCCAGAGGCCAACTGTTGGGTGGTCAGGCTCAATCCAACCACAAGGCTTTACTCGCTTGTCAGCATCGCGATATTGGGTAGGCGATGCGTGACTGTCTACCCAGAAAAAGTCATGCTCCCGAATTACCCAAGCGCTCTCGGTTTAGACTAAGGATAAAAGGATAAGTCGAACCATACTCAGAGTTCAGAAATGAAAGCTTTTGTGGCAGGGGCGACGGGTGAAACCGGTCGCCGGATTGTGAAGGAACTGGTCAAACGCGGTGTGTCAGTGCGGGCGATGGTGCGCAATTTGGAGGCGGCCAGAGCAGTATTGCCGCCAGAGGCAGAACTGGTGGTAGGAGATATCTTGCAACCGGCGACGATTGAGGCCGCGATCGCCGATTGCACAGTGCTCTTGTGTGCCACTGGGGCCAGACCAGGTTTTGACCCCACGGCTCCCTACCGGGTCGATTTTGAGGGCACCCGGAATCTGGTCGATGTCGCCAAAGCCAAGGGAATTGAGCACTTTGTCTTCGTTTCTTCTCTCTGTGTTTCGCGATTCTTCCATCCTCTCAATCTGTTCTTTTTGATTCTGGTGTGGAAGAAAAAAGCAGAAGAGTACTTGCAGCGCAGTGGCTTAACTTATACGATTGTGCGCCCTGGCGGCTTAAGAAATGATGACACAACCGATGCAGTGGTCATGTCCAGTGCAGATACCCTGTTTGAGGGCAGTATTCCTCGCACTCAGGTGGCACAAGTCTGCGTAGAGGCCCTCTATCAACCGGCGGCTAAAAATAAGGTGGTGGAAATTGTGGCCAAGTCCAATCGCCCTTTCACAGAAGTGGCCGAGCTATTTGCTAGTGTGGCTTAGCCCCTTTTTCTTCGGTCGCAAAGATAATTAATTGAGTAAATCTACTTTACACTTTAGAGAAGATTCGTTTGAACGCCGGGAGAGCCTCTTTGAAAAAGCTGATGATGGTAACTTGTTTAATGATTGCCTTCTGGTTTGGCGGAGCCAGTGCGATCGCCCAAGCGGCTGACTTAACCAGTGGGGCAAAAATCTTTAATGCTAATTGTGTCGCCTGTCATGTGCGGGGCGGTAATGTTGTCATTGTTAGCAAAACCTTGAAAAAAGAAGCTCTGGAAAAATATGGTATGTACTCGCTGGAGGCCATTAAAAACCAAGTGACGAAGGGCAAAAACGCCATGCCTGCCTTTGTTGGGCGGCTCAGCCCCAGTCAGATTGAGGACGTTGCCAGCTATGTTATGATGCAAGCCCAAAAGGGATGGTAATTCATCCAAAACATACCTGTTACAAGTTGTCTCCACCACGCTCAAGCAGATTTCTGACTGACTAGCCCTGCGTTTGAACGCCGCCGCAGCGCGTTTCCCTTCCAGTGTGGGTAACTGTAGTGATATGGGAGGTTTCTATCAGGAAGAACAGGTGGATACCAGATGGGGTAATTCGTGTGAGTGGATGCCCACCGCAATCTGTCGCACTATGTAAGGTTTCTGTAAGGGGAGGTAGGGTGATTCCCCGGAACGAATCAGCAATGCTAAGCTTTTGATAATCTGAACTTTTCAGGCGCTCCTGAGAGCAGGGTAATCGGTCGGTATTATGATTGCACTACTTCTGCATTCCGGGAATCTGGTTGGAAATGAAGGGGTAGCGCAAGCGAATCTTTCGCCGACCAGCCGGAAATAGGTAGGCTTTCTTTGTCTATAGCTTTTAGAGTCTAGTAGCGCAAGCGAATCTTTCGCCGACCAGCCGGAAAAGCCACTTTTAATCAGCAGTGGGCATCTACTCTGAAGCCAACGGTTTCAATTGTGAGGCTGATTTCTAGTTGCTAGAGAGTAGCTGCAAAGCTCAGGGCTGTAAAGCTCAACACTCACGTAACTCCCCGCTCCTCCGTACTGCTAGCGCTAAAAGGGGGAAATGGTTGGAAGATCCCTTAAAGGGGCGTAGCTTCAGGGAGGTCGTAAACGTGAGCGATGGCAGGATGCCTGAATCAAGCGGACTCTCAAGCAGGTTGGTGTTGTTTCCTTGATCTCTGCCCAATCAGAACTGCTTTCCCACAGGTAGGGTGCTTCGCTGACTTTGGACAACGCTTAAGTTCCTTGTGAGGCTTGATTTCATCAACTTAATTGCATCAAGTAGAGCGATTTCTGGATAGGATTGCGGCACACTAGGCTCATCCTGAGTCGTTGCTTTTAGAATGAGGTTACTATGCATAGCTCTGAGTCGATTTCTCGCCATGCCCCCGCTTCCCAAAAAGGCAATGATCGGTCAGAGTTGTCAGAACCGCGCACAATTGGGGAGAAAGCTCAGGCTCCTGCTTCTGAGCTAGGGCAACGACGTCATTTGCTGGTAGAGCAAATTGACTGGTTGCGCTATTTTCATCGCTGTAGTCGCCTTTTGGTCGCTGTTCTAGAACCTGGCACCCTGCAACTGCGCTATGCCAATGCCTTTTTCTGCCAATTGGTGGGGGTTACGCCGACGGGCCTTAATCCGACTCAAGCGGATTCCCCAAACCCAGAAATTCGCCTAGAGCAATTACTCTCACCCGCTGACTATGAATGCGTTCTCAGGCTTTATCGCAAGCACCTTTTATACCAGGTTTTGCAAGACTTTTACCAGATTGACCCAGCCGGCTATCGGCTCTTAGATGAACCGATTTTAGTCGCGATCGCCAGCCCTCTCTATGAGCAACCCCGTTATGTCGAGTTTGGCCTGCGTTCTGAACAACTCAAAATTCGTCGAGTGGATCCGACCATTGATGAGTTTGCTGAGTTTGGCTGGCATAATTTAGCACCAGAAACCTTAGCCCTGCGGTTAGCCGATGTTGACTATTTGCGCCAGCTTGTGGAGCAGCTACGGCTAGATAACTACCAGGTAGAAGGGCGATTGCTACTGGAAGGGGTGGATGTTACTGCCACGGAAATTATTCGCCGTATTACTCAGCTTTTGATTGATCAGGACTCGATTTTGCAACCGAATAAGTTTTCTGAGGTCAACCAACAGATATGTCGGCTGTTTGGTGCGCAAAATACGGCAGTTGCCAGCATTGATGGCGACCAAGTTCGATTGTTCACTGGCTCTATCAGCCAAGAGCTGGACAGTGTGACCTATTCCCTCAACGATTTACAAACCTCCCACTTTTTCCGAGCACTGCAAGAAAACCGTGTATTAATTGTTCCCGATCTGGCTTGCGACCATCGCAATGCCTATGGGCGCAAGCTGTTAGAGTTGGGTGTGCGATCGCTCTTACTCATTCCCTTGGTGCATCAAGTAGAGGCTCATCAACCCACCGCCACTGTCGCCTCCTTAAAGTCTATTGGTTTGGTCGGGGTAATGAGCCATCGCCCAAATCACTTTGATGCCCTCCACTGTCGCCAAGCTGAACAACTGATTCCAGCATTTACCGCTGCTATGACAGCGGCTCAGCGGCAATTGGTGCAACGCCGCTTTATCACTAATATTCACCCCTCAGTCGAGTGGCGCTTTTTGCAGGAGGCCGAGCGGCGCAGCTTGGGCCTTCCTCCTGAACCGATTGTGTTTAACGATGTCTTCCCTCTCTATGGCATTTCAGATATTCGCGGCTCCTCTGATGAACGCAACCGGGCGATTCAATCCGACCTCCTGGAACAGTTCCGGTTGGGGTTAGAGGTTGTCGAAACAGCCGCCGCCGCCAATCCTGATGCGGCTCTGATCAGCCAGCTTCGCCTGGATCTGCTCGATCACATTCGGGGTCTTGAAGAACGGGTGACCGTGGATGTGGAGGTGAGCCTGATTCGGTACCTGCGCGACCATGTTGAAAGCTATTTCGACTACTTTGCCAAAATTAGTCCTGCAACGGCTCAGGCGATCGCCACCTATCAGGCCGCTTGCGCCAACGAACACAACTGCGTATATCGCGCCCGCGCCAGCTACGATAACACAGTCGGTAAAATCAATTCCCTCTTGCGAGACACCTGGGAGCGCTGGCAAAGTCGGATGCAACGCCTTTCTCCTCACTATTGTGATATTGAAGCTACCGATGGCATCGACCACATGATGTACGTGGGCAAGTCGATTGATCCCAATTTTGGGGATTTTCAGTTGCGCAGTTTGCGCTACGAACAGCTACGGGCCGTTTGCGATTGTGCCCGTACCGCTTTCCGGATTCAGCAAGAATACGATACCCAGATGCAAGTAACCCATCTGGTCTTAGTACAAGATTCGACGGTTGATATTTTTCATGACGAAACGACTGAGCGCTTATTTGATGTTCGAGGTACCCGCGATACCCGCTACGAAATCGTTAAAAAGCGCATCGATAAGGCGATCGATGAGGACACCCAGGCTCGAATCACCCAACCGGGCATGTTAACGCTGGTTTACTCCACCGAGGAGGAGTGGGTCGAGTATCAACGGTATTTTCGTTACCTGATGCGCGAAGGCTGGATTGAACCACCTATTGAACAGGGGATGGTTCAACCCTTGCAGGGGGTGAGTGGCTTAAAATACGCTAGGGTCAAAATTCTCCCTCAGCAGCCCGCCGCTGCCAGTGCTCCCAAGAAAAGCTCAAGTCCCCCGCAAGGAAGCACTCAGAAATAATAACTGCTGATACAACATTTCTATTTTTGGAGTAGCGACTGCTTTGGCCTGAGCGACCCGCAGGGGGTTGCCAAACATCGTTTCAATTTCCATCGGTCTGTGGGCATCGTAATCGAGCTTCATACTGGTGCGATAGGGGCACATATTTTCAGTATGGGTCAGCATCGTCTCCAAAAAATCGGGAGGAATGGTACGCCCCACAGCCGCTGCGGCGGCGGCCACTTCTTGCATGAGCGAAAATGCGAGCGATCTCGCCGCCGGGTTAGCCATCAGCGCATCGGTCTGGGCATTTAGCACCACAGACAACCCGTTAAAGGGAATGTTCCATACCAGTTTTTGCCAGCGCGCCAAGAGCAAATCCGGTTCGAGGCGTAGGGCGATTCCTGCTTGCCGAAAGTCCGCAGCCACCTGCTCCATCTCTGGCGTAATCCCTGCGGGTACGTCTCCCGGTTGATAGGCACCTAGAACAATTTGTCCATAGTCCAGATGCCGAATGTGGCCTGGCCCCACCTTGTTGGCACAAAGAAAACAGAGACCGCCGAGGATCCGGGCTTGGGGAACGATGGCAGCAATTTCAGGCTCAATTCCTAAGCCATTTTGCAGCACTAACACCACTCCACCGGGCTGAATGAGCGGGGGCAACAGGTCGGGCAAGAGGCCATTTTGTGTGGTTTTGAGGGCGATCGCCACCACATCACAGGTTGGCATTTGTTGCACGGATTGATACGCATTGACCTGAGGCAGAACAAAATCCCCATCCACCGATTCAATTTTGAGGCCATACTGTTTGACGTGGTCGTAGTCACGATGCAGCAAATAATGAACCTCCAGACCCGCCCGTTGCAGTCGTGCCCCGTAAAAACCACCCAATCCACCGACGCCTAAAATGGCATACTTTCGTCTCTGCATTGTTGGCATTGTTGTCTATCCTAAATCCATCGGTCAAATGAAATTTGACGCCTAATAGAGTACCGCAAGGTCAATTGCAGCCCGCATTGGAGGGGTTGCGACCGATTCAAGTTTTTCTTAACGGCACTGAACCAAGCAACGGCCCGACGGCTTCAATGGCAGCTTCCAGGGCGATCGCCACATGGCTCCAGTGGGTGCCTCCCTGACAAAACACCACATAGGGTTCTCGCAATGGCCCATCCGCAGAAAATTCTGCTGTACTGCCATCAATAAATGTGCCCCCGGCCATGACTAGCTGACTCTCATAGCCTGGCATCTCCGCCGGTACCGGTTCCAGATAAGAACCAATCGGCGAATGTTGTTGAATCGCGCGACAAAAGGCAATCACTCTCTCGGCGCTGCCCAGCTTAATCGCCTGAATCACATCACGTCGGGGAGCAAACGGCAGCGGATTTACCGCATAGCCCAACCGCTCAAACACATAGGCAACCAGGTGATTGCCCTTCATGGCTTCGCCCACCATCTGGGGAGCCAGGAACAAGCCCTGAAACAACAGGCGATTTTGTTCAAAGGTTGCGCCTCCACTACTGCCAATACCAGGCGCCGTGAGCCGACAGGTGGCCTGCTCAACCAAATCGGCCCGTCCAGCCACATAGCCTCCGGCAGTGACAATGGTTCCTCCTGGGTTTTTAATCAGCGAGCCAGCCATGAGATCAGCCCCTACTGCTGTCGGCTCTCGATCTGCAACAAATTCCCCATAACAGTTATCAACAAAACAAATCGTCTGAGGATTTTGCTGTTTCACCAGGGCAATGATTTTTTCAATCTCCTCAAGACTCAAACTCGGTCGCCAGGAATAGCCACAGGAGCGCTGAATCAGTACCATCCGGGTTTGGGGCTGTACCGCCTTAGCCAGCCCCTGCCAATTTATTTCACCTGATGGGGCGAGGGGCAATTCTCGGTAATTGATGTCATAATCCAACAGGGAGCCTTGGTTATGACCTCGCGTACCAATCACTTCTTCTAATGTGTCGTAAGGGGAACCGACTACTGATAACAGCTCATCACCGGGACGTAATACCCCGTAAAGGGCACAGGCGATCGCATGGGTACCTGAGACAAACTGCACCCGAACAGCCGCCGCTTCTGCCCCCATCACCTCAGCAAAAACAGCGTCCAGCGTTTGTCTGCCTAAATCGCTGTGCCCATAACCAGAAACACTCGCAAAGTGATGGGCACCTACCCGGTGACGGCGAAAAGCCGCTAAAACCCGCCGCAAGTTTTTCTTGACCTGAGAATCGATCCCAGAAAAAATTTGAGATAGTGCCTGTTCTGCTTCCTGTAAAAGGGAAATACTGTTCATTTTTTCCGCTTTCCTGGGTGACGCCAAGCGCGTATGCTGGTTGGTTAGGGCTGACAACAGCCACCACGGTTGCCCGGCTAAGTGACGAAAATGTATTGTCGCGCAGATCGAGCATCGTGATCCACTTTGAGATGAATGAATGACTACTGCGACCTACAAAAATCTTCCAATCGACTGGGCCGTTGTGATTTTCATGACGGCAATTCACATCGGTGCCCTGTTTGCTTTTCTGCCTAGTAACTTTAATTGGACGGCCGTGGCCCTGGCCCTTTTTCTGCACTGGGTTACCGGCGGCCTTGGGATTACCCTGGGTTGGCATCGTCTGGTGACTCACCGCAGCTTTCAAACCCCTAAGTGGCTAGAATATGTGCTGGTCTTTTGTGGCACTTTATCCATGCAAGGGGGGCCAATTTGGTGGGTTGGGTTACACCGTCACCATCACCTCTACTCCGATCAAGATAATGACCACCACGATTCGAATAAGGGCTTTTGGTGGAGCCATATGGGCTGGATGTTGCGGGATGTACCCGCGGAAAAAGAAGTCGGTAAGTTCACCAAAGACATTGAGAATGACCCGATTTATCAATTCTTTGATAACTATTTCTTATGGCTACAAGTGGGGTTGGCGATCGCGCTCTACTTAATCGGTAGCTGGCCATTCGTGGTATGGGGCATTTTTGTGCGTCTGGTGGCTGTTTATCATTGCACCTGGTTAGTTAACAGTGCCACCCACAAATTTGGTTACCGCACCTATGAATCTAGTGATAAATCAACCAATTGCTGGTGGGTGGCGCTTCTAGCCTACGGTGAAGGCTGGCATAACAACCACCACGCCTTTCAATACTCTGCCCGCCATGGCTTGAAGTGGTGGGAAATTGATATGACCTGGATGATGATTCGCGTGTTACAGATGTTAGGGTTGGCCACTAAAATCAAGCTTGCAGAAACAAAGTGAGTCTTAAACGGGGACAAAGTCAGGATGGGTTTAAACGACATTCGGATACAATCTATCTTGTTAAACCTTGTCTCAGCCTAGGCGAGTCGTTTTGCTGGTGGAGAAATTGAAGATTTTAAGCTGGACTGGGAGTTGATGCAGAAAACTTGCCCTCATGGCAGCTTAATTCAAGCCATAATCTGCAAGTGAATTGGATCTAAACAACTAAAAAGGGCAGGTTACTAAAACCAAGCCCTTTTTGTTTGTTTGATTAAAAACCAGATTAATGAAGTAGTGACACGTTTCAAACTTATCTAAAACCAACAGCCGCTTGCCAAACAAACGCTAGCAGCAAGAAAAACACAGGAATAATTGGCAGAACATCCACCAAGGGGTCGAAAATCTGATACGCCTCAGGCAGCTTTGCCAGCAACAGTGCAGCTTGCATGAACCAACAACCTCTCTAATAAAACATCAGAATTACCGTTTATCCTAACATGAGCAAAACTGCTAAAACTCAATAAAATTAGGCCATTCCTGCAATCTTTCTTAACAAAACTCGCAACTCTTAGAGCGATCGCCCATGCCCCTAGCGCAACGCTCTGGCATTGCTGATTCTGGTAATTCTAAGAGATAAGGATTCTATCATCTGAACCCTGACTACAGAGCACACAGCGCCAGATTTCTGTGCCTTCCGCCTCTGTTGTAAAGCGTTCAGGTTTACATTTCCAAGGGCAACGATTGAAAAATCCCGTTAATCTTGTCCTTACCACTTCACCGATACCCCCGGTTTAGCAGGATCAGAGATGGCCTGGTAACAAAATGGGCAAACGGGCAAACTGATGGCAAGATAGCTACATCCAACACAGAATGGCTGCCTGTAACAACGATGAGGGCAAGGGTTATCAGCAATGGCTAAAAACTGGGTGATTGGAATCGGTATGGTAACGCTGGCGATCGCCACTTCGGGTCAGCCGGGAGCAGCGATTCCTGGGCAGACGATTGAAGAAGCGATCGCCTGGATTCAAGCCCATCCCACCCTGAAGCCAGCTCCGGGAGAGCGCCTACTAGTGCGAAAATTTGATACCCCTGCCAAACGCTTTACCTTTCAAGCCTTGCCCTTACCGGTGGGTCGCCTTGCCCCTGGTGCGAGTACGAGAGTGATTCGGAGTGAAGAAATTTTGCTGGTGGATCTAGTCAACGGTGTCAGCCGCGATCGCCTGAGTGAATCGTTGCGCACGATTTATGGTGCCAACATTTATCATGACTACAATCGTGCACCCACGGTTCAAACTTTCCCTAATGGGGAACTGCGGGAAGGAGACTTTTTTGCTTATCAAATTGAGCTGTTTCCCAGTCGTCCTGACTTTTCAGAAGCGGGCAGAATCATCGTTTTTCTAAGGGCTGATTTAGACAAGCGCCAAACCGAAATCAAAGAACGATTGGAAGGTCTCTGAGGATGGCTTCAACCATGACTTCATTAAAACACCGCCGATGCGGCAATTCGACTTGATTGCTGCCGGTAGGATTCCCAAATATCTAAGCAGTTCAATTGCTGAGGTTTGGGGATGCGGCAATTCGACTTGATTGCCGCCAGTAGGATAGTCATCTCGCCCATGCACCAGATATTCGCCCTACAGATTTTCACCATTCATGCAGAATTGCCATAGCCCATTAGAGTGGCAATTAAAGAGTCGCGTAGCCCACGCTTTGACTGGCAAGCCGCAAGAAGCCTCTCTTTAAAGGTGCTAGCCTGGGAAAATCTGTCTTATCTAAATAGGGCTTCTATCATGTCCCACTTCACGACCATTCGTACCCAGATCCGCGATCGCCATGCTTTAGTAAAAGCCCTCAGTGATCTGGGTTTTGATCACATCGAAGTCCATGATCAACCCCAACATTTGTACGGCTTTGAAGGAGACCTGCGCCCCCAAGTTGCCGAAGTCGTCATTCGTCGGCATTACATTGGCGGAGCCAGTAATGATATTGGCTTTCAACGTCAGGATGATGGCCGTTTTGAAGCAATTATTTCCGAATATGATCAGCATCGCTTTAATGGGGATTGGCTCAATACCCTGACCCAACGATATGGTTATCATCAACTCTTGCAAACAGCGGCAGAACAAGGCTTTACACTAGAACAGCAGGAAGTTTTAGCAGATGGTACGATCCGACTCGTAGTGGGTCGCTGGAACTAGTCGGCTGGAAAATGAATCAATCCGTCTCAAGGGGCGGGTAGAGCCGCAGACCGGTAGTACCGTCAAAAACAAACAAATCATTGCGATCTAAACTCAGTGCCAGGCGATCTCCGACCGTTATCCGTTGGGCAACGGCAGCTAAAAAGTAAAGGGCGGTAGATCGTTCTTGACCTAGAAGAACTGCACGAACTAAAGTCTCTCGCCCTAGAGGCTCTACAACTTCGCAGACCACCTGTAAGCAGGCATCTGGTAAGGGCGGCTCAATGGGTCTCAGATGCAACGCTTCTGGGCGGATTCCCACTTCCACCGCTTGGTCGGCGTGAAGCACCCCCTCAAGAGAAACTGGACAGGGGAGAACGTGATCACCAATCATCAGCTTCCCAGCGTGGTAGCGCGCGGCTAGCAGATTCATCGCGGGATTGCCCAGAAAACTAGCAACCATGCGGTTAGCCGGTCGCTGGTAGATGGCTTGGGGTTCCCCGATTTGCTGAACTTCCCCCTGATGTAATACGACGATCTGGTCGGCCAAGGTCATCGCTTCTGTTTGATCATGGGTGACATAAAGGGTTGTAATGCCTACTTGCTGATGCAGTTGTTTTAACTCGGCTCGGGTCTGCTCACGCAATTGAGCATCCAGGTTAGACAGCGGTTCGTCTAATAAAAAAGCTTGGGGTTGCCGGGCGATCGCCCGCCCCAAAGCCACTCGTTGCTGCTGCCCACCAGATAACTGGCTAGGTTTGCGATTGAGCAAGTGCTCGATGCCAAGCTGTTGGGCAACCGCCGTCACCCTTGCCTGCCGCCTTACCGGATCGACCTGTCGCATTCGCAACCCAAAGGCGAGATTTTCAGCAACAGTCATGTGGGGATAAAGGGCATAATTCTGGAACACCATGGCCACATCGCGCTGTCGCGCAGGCACTTGGTTGATCGGGCGATCACCCAGATAAATTTCACCGGATGTGACGCTCTCTAAACCAGCAATCATCCGCAAAATCGTCGATTTACCACACCCTGATGGGCCTACCAGCACCCAAAAAGCACCATCAGGCACCATAAATGTAATGTCTTTCAAAATAAAAGCGTTATCAATTTTGCGCGCAATTTGAGCGAGACGAATACTTGCCATAATGGTCAGAAAATATACGGTGAGATCTACGAATTAGTTTGAAAATTCCGTGATTACTAGGAAATGATTGCATCTAACCTTACTGCGATTTTATAGAGGCTGACAAATAGTTGGTTTTCCATAAATAAACTTCAAAAAATTTGTCTTTGCGATAGCAGACAGTCATGATAAGAATAAAGGAGGAGATAAGTTAAAAAGGGTTTTTGACGATTAATTTTGTCAGGCAGACTAGGCTTAAGCAAAAGTTTTTAGTTGGCTCAAGGCTAAGCCTATTAGACGTTGAAAAGCATTCCATTCATTTTTTCAAGGAATGAACTCTTAGACTTACTCCGTAAGAAAACATGATTGTGACCAGTATAATCAGCACTTTTGCTGAAATCTTTCGGTCATTTCCCGATTTCACGTTCACTGCTCTCTCTGTTTTTTTCATACTATGTCCACACCTTCAACAATTAAAGTTCTGCAACCGGTCGGGGTATTAACAGCAGGCGCGATACAAGAGTTTCTAGAAGAATTTAACCAATGTCTGGAAGAGCGGGTGAAGCATGTCTTAATTGACTTGAGTAAGATTAACTTCATCGACAGTTATGGCTTGGGTTTGCTAGTTTCAATGCACGCTAAGATGCGCCTAGCAGGTGGTAGTATCCACCTTAGTTCGCCCAATGACCAAGCTCGCTGTTTGCTCGAAATTACCGACATGGAAAAAGTGTTTGAAATTTTTTCAGATCACTTGGAGTTTTATGCCCGCTACGGCAACAGCAATCTAGCGGTTCTGGTTGAATAGTTCAACCTCTTGCTGACTGACAAAACTGTTTGTGCTGGTGGCTCGAAGCCGCACCTACAGAGGCAAAGCCTGCCTACGCAGGTTTTCGGTAAGGGTGGAGAGCTAGCGCAGGCCGACTGCGTTGATGTCGCAACGGTTTCGACCTCCCGGTGCCCAGTTTTTGTCATTCAATCAGGTTCAATCTTATCTAAGATTGCTCAATCGACGCTGTTCAAATATGGCGGGTCTTCCGCCCTTTGGGACTTTGAGCGTCACGCTGCTTTTCGCCCTTAACGTGGGAAATCCCTACAGTTTTTGGGGGACTGGTGGGGAAAGGCGCAGGAGAGGATGAAAGAAAGGCGTCCAAATTTTGGCCAGACTACTCGCCCATTTAGGGTAAACTTTTCAAGCAACTCTTTTTGGCGTGTTGAGGCTCTGGCAATGGCAATTCTGGACTCTAAAGGGCGCTTATTCGGCAAGGTAAATATCCTCGATCTGGGGGCGGCATTGGTGATTTTGGCGGTAATTGTAGGCGTTGTGTTGCCCAGTACTACTGGGGTTGCTCAGCTAGGCTCTGACGTCAAGCCCGTTGAAATTGATGTCATCGTGCGGAATGTCTCCCTCAGTGGCCCCACTAGTCCGGTGAAGCCGGGCGATCGCACTAGCATTGTCATTCGTAATCAACCCTTTGGCCAAGTGCAGGTAGTGGCCGTGCAACCAATGCCCCGCAATGTAGTGGTGCCTCAACCCGATGGGAGCGTGAAATCCCTACCGGATCCGCGCCCAGAAGCTCAATATGGGCAAGATTTTTATGTGACGCTAGCTGGAGATGCCCGCATTACAGAAGATGGCCCCATTCTCGGCAATAACAAAATTAAGCAGGGAATGATTATTGAAATAGAGGGCTACAACTACAATTACCCTAGCTTACAGGTACAAAATGTACGCATTAAGGGATAAGCTCTTGTTGTTTTTGGCTGGCCTCGACAGCTAGAGCAATTGAAACATGTTTTTTAATTGCTCAGGTGTGTTGTTTTTGGCTGGCCTCGACAGCACCAGGCGGAACCAAGGCACCATTGGCTAATTGGGCTTCGGTCATTACCTTTGGTTTGAGATAAAGGTTCTCCACAATTACGGCAGCCCCTGCCACCCAGGAAGGAAAAATAATCGCCCCTAGCACCCCCAACAGTTGAGTGCCTGCCAGCACTGCCAGCAGCATGTAGAGGGGGTGCAACTTTACAGAGGAACCCACCACCAGAGGGGTTAGAATATTGCCTTCTAGGTTCTGTACAATCACGAATAATAGGAGCACCCAAAGCCAAACTAGCCCGCCTTCGGCCACCGCAACCACCACGGCTGGAATAGCCCCTAAAATCGGGCCAACAAACGGAATTAGGTTTGTGACACCAGCAATGACGCCCAAAGCCAGGGAAACTTCTGTCATCCCCAGCAAGTTAAGGCCAATGTTGATGACAATAGCTAAGATGGCAGAAACCAGAACCCGTCCTTGAATAAACCCCGCCATGCGATCGCCAACGGGCGGCAACTGTTCCTGTAGGCGATGATTCCACGGATGGGGGAATAATTGCACAATTCCTGGAAGCAGCGTCTTACTACCGGCCACCATGTAGGCCGACAGCAGCAGCACTAAAACAACGCTCAATGCCCCCCCTAGTAACCCCCGCGTTAGGCCAACGGAGCGCAGCAGCACCTGCTGACTGGAGCGAATCACCCAATTTGTGATCGCCTGCGGGTTGAAAAACTGGGCAATCAGGTCGGGCCGCGCAGCATTGACCCGCGATGCCAAATCCCGTACCCAACGGTAAAGGCTTTCTGAATAAATAGGCACTTGGTTAATCAGACGCTCAGTCTGTTGTACAACCGATGGGCCAATCAACAACGCAAGGCCTACGAGAACGGTAGTCAAACCCAGGTAAACCGTCAGCACGGATAACCAGCGGGGCAGTCGTAACCGCTCTAAAACACCGACTGCAGGAGCCAAAGTAACGGCTAAGACAACAGCGGTCATCACCAGGACTAATAAATCCTTCAACTGCCATAACAGCAGCCCCAAAACAATCAGCAGCAAAATGCTGAACACATTGGGAAGAGCGATCGTAATTCGTTGACTTGACATGGATGGATAGAGGGACGGAAGGAATCTAAGAATGAAGATTTTGTGACTTGAACGTTTACCGCAGAGATCCAGAAGACCGGGAGAAATAACTTTCAACAGCTGATCCTCTGTCGCACCGTTACCCTTCAAATTTAATTTGACAAACCGCTAATTTGACAAACCGCTAGATGGCTAGATAACGCCGCAAAAAATGCTCCAGGGTTTCAAGCCGAAATTGGTAGATGGCTTCTACCCGCTGAATTTCTTCGGGTGTGCAATAAAACTCGTCCGCCAATAAGGTTCGCAGTGTACCTAAACTGGCTTGCAAATGTGGATTCACCAGGCCAAGCACTGTGCGGAGTCCATCCAGCGCTAAGACAGGTGGGTTAATCAAGAAAGGTTCACGATTAAATAAGTGGCCAAAGATTTTGGGGATATCGCCTCGTTTCAAAATTTCAGGCCCACCCACCGGCAGAATCTGATTATGGGCATCTGCTATGGATACGGAGTCAACAGCAATTTTAGCGAGATCATCTGTACTAATGATAGAACTGCGACTTTCGGGGTCACCAATCAGAAGGTAAATACCCGTGCGTCGAAACTGCTCTGCTATGGGTAGCAGATTTGAGGCAAAGCCAGAGGGCCGCAGGATGGTGTAAGCTAAACCGGACTGTTGCAGATAGCGCTCCACGGCCCGCTTGGCTTTAAAGGTAGGCGCATCTTCGTAGTGACGCTCTGCTCCCAGTACGGAGATAAAGACAAAATGCTGAACATTCGCAGCTTTGGCGCAGTCAATCAGGTCAATATTGGCGCGATAGTCTAGGGCTTCGGCATTGTCACCTGAGCCGTGGGCGCTAATCACATACTGCACTCCTTGACACGCTTTTCGAATGTCTCGATCGCACTGGAGGTTGCCGATAAAGATTTCAGCTCCCCGATCTTCCAATTCTTGATAAGCCGCAGCCAATCGCACAAAAGCCCGCACGGGCGTAGCCTGCTCTCGTAAACGTCGCACAATGCGACGACCTAACCCACCTGTAGCACCGGTAACTAAAAACATAGGCCGTGATTAAACCTTGTCCAAGTCCAGACTTAAAGCATTGCCTGTAAAGAGCCGACAGGTTTCACGTTGGACTTGGTTTGACAGCAGCAGTACGAGGGGCCTTCAGCGATAATGATAGCCCTTCTTTGCCCATCCTAGCGCTTGCACCACGGAGACGTGCGTCAATCTCCCAACATTTAGACAAACAAAAAGGCGATCGCAGAACGGACGATCGCCTCTGTTCTGTTAACGCACTCAATCAAATCTGGCTCAATTCAAACCTTTCCAGGAAAACACTGCTCTTTTGAAGTTGGCGGTCGTATAGTGCCGCGGCCTTCTATCGACACAACCTGCACTTCCCCCTAGGAGGGTATCAGTTTTACTTTTGTGAGGGTATTTTCAGTCCCATCCAGCGCGATCGCAGACCCCGTTAACAGGTTTACGCCATGGCACCTATTCTGACTCAATCCGCAGGGGGGGCCGCTGCTTCCGCTAGAGGATGAAGTCCCCGTTCCCCCTTCGCAAAAAAGGTTGCCCGTGGGCTAACGTTGCCACCCTCTAAGCACTTCAGGTTTTGACCTGGCTCACAAGTCAACAATTGACAGACCATCCGGACAACATCCCATTAGCTTCGGTCAGAAAGCCTGGGACAAAACCAGGTGCTCCCCCGCCAATGCCGGGTAGGCTTTCTAATTAGCCACTCTGCGAGCCTACAGTCTGTCAGCGGTCTGGTGCAACCAAGTTTTAACCTTTTGCTTCACGGTTTGCTCAAACTGGGCCGCACTAGCTCCGACTTCGGCGGCCTTCCCTGCCCATTCAGCTTGCTTTTGGTCAATGGGATTGGGTTCACCCGCTTCGACCTTGGCTTTGGTTTCTTGATACCAGGTTTTAGCCGTGTCTAACTGGCTTTTGACTTGCTCATAGCGATCGCCGTAGCGCTCAGAGAGTTTCGTATCAACCTGGGCTAACTGCTGCTTCAATCGCAGATATTGGGCCTGGAGATGGCTGAATTGGCGATCGCGCAAAGTGGCAATGGCGGCCTGAATCAGTGACTTCAAGGTGACCGGTGTCGTTGTTTCAACCTCCGCGATCGCCACGAGTGCGCCATTAACCTCAGCATCTAGGGCCTGTTCCTGCACCTCAATTTCAGCCTGTAGCATTTCCACTTGCGCTTGTTTTTGGGCCAGTTGCTCTCGGCTCAGCCTGGTGACACCTTCAATCACGCCTTCAATTGAAGCGATGATTTCATCCTTAGCTTCACTGCCTTTCGCTTTCACGACCTCCGTCACCCCTGTAACAGCATCTTTGGCAATGTCTCGAATCTCACCTGACCCCGCTTTGAACTCGGCGATCGCCTCAGTCACTGCCGTTTTCACAATCTCACGAATGCGATCAACTCGCAGCTCCCCTTCTTGCTTGGCTTTTTCTAAGTCATTGGCAAGCCGTTCCTTAAAAGAGTTTGCCATGGTTTCCTCCGATGAAAATGAAATATAGTTCGTTCCTGCGAGTGTTGATCAAACAGAGGCCAGGAGGCCACCAGTCAATCGGTTAAGGAAGCACTCAACTGCGACATTCTTCTTGTTGCTGCTCCAATCCCTTGCGCATCCTGGTGCTGTGCTACGATCTGCGCGAAACCAGCAGTGTCTCCACGGTCAAAACCTCAGATCTGCTGCATTTCTGGCGAGCAGAAACGCCCATTCTCTAAAAAACCGAGCCTGCTAGGCTGTTTTGAGAATGAGAAAAGTAAAAAGTCGCTTGCACTCCTTTTCTCACCATGCACATCAGGAGAGCCAAAACTTTAGCGCTGACTCTAAGCCAGGTTTAGCTCATCAAAATCGCTTCAACATCGACAACTTTAGACGATTCTTGATTAGCAGTTGCAGCCATTCTTTTAGCTTTCTGATTCTTGATTTCTGTTAGCAAGACCTGTGACATTTCAGTCACAAATAGAGTGGCAATCATGCCATCATCAACCCAACCCAAAACCGGTAAAAAATCAGGGGAAAAATCAGCTGGGCTAAGAATGTAGAGCAAAGTACCAAGAACCACAAACCAGCGATATTTGGGGTGGCGCAAAATGTTGCGATACCACTGATACAAAACAGACATCGGCAGAAACTTCTTGATGTACTTTTTCATTTAATGTGCCCTCCAGTTACAAACCTATCATCGCAGTTACAGTTCGGTTTGTCGGGTGTAGAAAACCCCTGCTTTTTTCGTATCCACCACCCGATAAAACCGTATACGGTTAACCGAAGAATAGCGACTTGCTGAGTGGTTGTAGACAAGGTGGATGCCAAAACCTGATTGACTAACAAAATTTGAACGCCCTCTCTCCCACAACGGGCGCGGGGCTTTGCACTCAGCTTCTCGAATTGAAGTCTCTTCTCCGGTAGCAGCAGAGGGGATTTAGGGATGAGGAAAAAAGAGAGGCTAGCGCCGGTCATCATTTTTATTCATTGATTGGGGATAGAATCTTGCATTTTGCCCTTTTTGCAGTGGCTGGATTTATCTTTCAACCCTTCTGCTTGCTTTCTGACCAAAGCTGCACTTCGCGCACAAGATTTCAAGGAACCAAGCGTCAATTGAGATGACTCCGTTACAATAAGTGAACGTCGTTTTTGAGTTTCCTATGTCTGTTCTGGCTGCGATCGCCGTTCTTGCTATCCTCATTGTTGTCCACGAGCTAGGTCACTTTGCGGCAGCGCGTTTACAGGGGATTTATGCAAACCGCTTCTCAATTGGGTTTGGCCCGATCCTATGGAAATATCAGGGCCGGGATACAGAATATGCTGTGCGGGCCTTTCCCCTGGGTGGGTTTGTTGGTTTTCCCGATGACGATCCAGAATCCTATGGAGTGGATCCTCGCGACCCCAACCTGCTGAAAAATCGGCCCGTAATGGATCGGGTGATTGTAATTAGTGCTGGAGTGGTGGCCAACTTGATTTTTGCCTACTTGTTACTCGTGACCCAAGTTGGTCTATCAGGGGTACAAGAGTTTCAGCCAGAGCCGGGGGTTTTGGTACCTGATGTGCGTACCGAGCTAAGCTCGGCAGCTGCAAAAGCAGGCATCCAACCAGGGGATGTAATTTTGGCAGTGAATGGCACAGAATTAGGGGCAACTCGCGATGCCATTCAAAAGTTGATGGTAGAAATTCAGGGTAGCCCTAATCAGCCACTACAACTGACGGTGCAACGAGATGGTCAGCGACTGGCTCAGCCTTTGACTGTCATTCCTCAGCTATCCGAAGATGGCAAGGGCCGAATTGGGGTGCAATTGTCTCCCAATGGCACGATTGAGCGTCGCCGTTTGAGCAACCCGTTCGATATTTTGACTACGGCTGCAACAGAGTTTCAGCGGATTGCGGTATTAACGGTGCAAGGGTTTGGGCAACTGCTGACAAATTTTGGGCAGGTGGCCAACCAAGTAGCAGGCCCTGTCAAGATTGTGGCAGAGGGCGCAAAGCTGGCTAATTCCGATGCCTCGAACCTTTTTACCTTTGGGGCACTGATTAGCATTAACTTGGCTATTATTAACATCCTGCCCTTACCCGCTCTGGATGGAGGGCACCTAGCCTTTTTGCTGATTGAGGCTCTGCGGGGCAAGCCCCTACCCAACCGGGTTCAAGAAGGCGTGATGCAAACAGGACTAATGCTGCTCCTTGGTTTGGGTATTTTCTTAATTATTCGTGATACGGCCAATTTAATTCCCCAGTGAGTACTCCCCGTAAGCGCGCCAGCAAGAAGCAGCGGGCGCTTGAAATTTTGCAACGGCTCCATCAACTGTATCCCGATGCTAAATGTTCGCTGGATTATGCAACGCCCCTGCAACTGCTGGTGGCTACCATTCTCTCCGCTCAGTGTACCGATGAACGGGTTAACCTAGTGACACCGGCTCTGTTTGCTCGCTTTCCCGATGCAGCGGCTTTTGCTAAGGCGGACATTACTGAGATTGAGCAACTGGTGCATTCAACCGGTTTTTATCGTAATAAGGCGAAAAATATCCAGGGGGCTTGCCGCCAAATTATGGAGCGGCATGGTGGTGAGGTGCCTCAGTTGATGGAGGATTTGCTTGCTTTGCCAGGGGTAGCCCGTAAGACCGCGAATGTGGTGCTGGCAAATGCCTTTGGAATTAACATGGGTGTAACGGTGGATACCCATGTAAAGCGGCTAAGCTACCGCCTGGGGTTAACGCAACAGACTGACCCGATTCGGATTGAGCGGGATTTGATGCCCCTATTGCCCCAGACAGAATGGGAAAATTGGTCCATTCGGCTGATTTACCATGGGCGAGCAGTTTGTATGGCTCGCAACCCGCAGTGCGATCGCTGCCAATTGGCCGATCTCTGCCCTTCCGCAGGGCAGGTGGCGGCGACTCCGGCTAAAAAGTCAGCAACCAAATCTCAAAAGTCTGCGGCGATCCCAGCCAAGGCAACCGACCGGTCAGCCCCCCTTGATTTCTCTCAAAGAACTTCCCAAATGGGCGGCCCATTTAGTACAATTAGCAATTATGTCTTTAACTTTTACAGGAGAGCAGCGAGATTATTCATGGCAAAGAAGAGCATGGTGGAACGCGATCTTAAGCGCGATAAGCTGATCGAAAAGTACGCTAAAAAACGGGAAGAGTTGAAAGCGGCCTTTGCGGCGGCGACCAACCAACAGGAAAAACTAGACATCCATCGCAAGTTGCAGCAGTTACCACGTAATAGCAATCCGACACGTCATCGCAACCGCTGCTGGGCAACGGGTCGCCCTCGCGGTTACTATCGCGACTTTGGTCTGTGCCGCCATTCTCTACGGGAGATGGCCCACCAAGGGTTGTTACCTGGGGTTGTTAAGTCAAGCTGGTAATTCAATTTTTTCTGCTCGGATCGAGCGTTTTGGCATAAAGAGACGCCATATGGCTTTCTGGGCTTGAATCCCTGATGAAAGATGAAAAGCATTGAATCTGACCGTTTTACTGTCAGGCAATAGGGGCTTTAAGCAGACCACTGAAACCCTTGATGATTTACCACAGAGACACGAACGGCACTGAGGGAGGGGTTCTTTGTTCTCTGTGCCTTTGTAATTAGGTTTTAGGCAATAGAACTATTTAGGTAATAGAACTATTATTTCTTAGGGTAGTAGGGTACCCTGAGCTTTGCCTGTGTTCTTGGAGATGTCTTGCGCTTCTGATTATTTATGAAGTAGAGACTGGTGAAGTAAAGACTGGCCCTCAGTCTGGAAAAGTTGCCTGACTAGTGCCCGCTCCATGCTGCTGACTGTAGGGAGTGTCTTTGAGGGTAGTGGCAGATCCTGTTACCTTTCGTTTAGCAGATCAAGATTTGTTTGTACCTCTTGTTGAATCTGAAGGGTCAGCTGATTGACGGTGGCTGAGCGATCGCGACGATATAGTTCAAACCAGTCCTTCAGGTTAAGGGGTTCTCCTGCCTTTAATAAAGCTTTGCGAAGGCTTTTGGGAGCGGGTTGATCGATATCAAACACCTCACGCTCTAGCCGTACTAGGGTATCGAGAAAACGTTCTGAGGTTGGCTTTTCCGCTACATAGCCATCGTAGATGGCTTCAAAATTGAGCAATCGCTTCACCGATTTTTCTAGCAGTTGGTAGTCCATTAACCCGGTTGCAGGCAAGGCGTCCTCTGATTCCAGCGCTTCTTGCCGTTGTTTGAGCATATCTTGAATGCGATAGGTGCGTTCGCGCAACGGCTCATGGGGGCTGGCTGATAAGCCTAAGGATTGTTCACAACGGCTGAGTACTTTTTCTCTGAGTTGAGCAATTCGTTGATTCCAGGGTTGTTGTTGGACATCTGGGGTATGCAGATTATAGTCCTGCTCGATTTGGCTCAGTACCCGTTGCGAGATCGTCCGTAGGCGCTGATATTCGTTAGCCATCGGCTTGACTGGTAATTTCAACCCTTGCTCTAGGCGGGTCAGCGTTCGTCGAATCACGGGCTTCATTTCATTTTGATAGCGATACTTAATCGCAATCGGGACACAGTAGAGATCGGGCAGGGCCTCTCCCTGTTTCGCAAAGCGATTTAAGACTTGCATCGCCAGTTGCACGGCCCCAGAGCGAAAGGGCATCACTGTATCATTTTGAAAGGAGCAGCCGCCTTCGGGAAAAATAACCAGGTGGCACCCGGGTTGGGTTAAGAGGTCAATGGTTTGAGCAATGCTGGGGCGATCGGAGAGACCCCGCCGAATTGAATAAACACCTAAACCCTGAAAGAAACTCGCCAGGGGGCTTTCAAACAACTCTAGGGCTGAGAGATAGTAATAGGCTTGGCCCATGACCCCAGAAAGTAAAAACGTGATGACTGGATCCTGAAAGGTCGGGTGGTTGGGCAATATCAGCAAGCGCTGGCCCCGTAGCTCAGTCAACAGCTTTTTAGTTTCAGTATCGACCTCTAGCCAGATTTGCTGGACTAGAATTGCCCAAACGGGAGCGAGCATTTGTGCCAGCCTAACTAAGGGAAGTTGACGGCGAGGCGGATAAAAATCGCTGGTGAACTTGCCCACGGGTTATCCCTTATCTGCGGTCTGGGTAGCTTTAAGTGCTGGTTGCTGCTGATGCAGGTAGGCTGATAATTCTGATTGGGCGATAGCGGCCTGTTCTCCTGTTGCCATCCACTTTACCTGAACGGTTCTGGTTTCTGCCTCTGTGTCTCCCAGAATGAGACAGGCAACCGCTCCACTACGATCAGCCCGCTTAAATTGCTTACCAAACGCCGAACCGCTTACATCCATTTCAACGGTAAACCCCTGCTGTCGTAGCTGTTGGGACAGCAGCATCGCTTGAGCTTCGGCAAACTCCCCCCTAGAAACTACATAAAAATCGACGGTAGCGGGTGGTAAAGGTTGGAGTTGCTTGAGTAGCAGAATCAAGCGCTCCAGCCCCATCGCCCAACCAATCGCCGGAGTTTCTGGGCCGCCTAGCTCGGCCACTAGGTGGTCGTAGCGACCACCCCCGATCACTGTTGCCTGGGCACCCAAATCAGCAGACTGAATCTCAAATACAGTGTGGCTGTAGTAGTCTAAGCCTCTCACCAGGAGGGGGTTAATCTGATAAGGAATGGCGAGATCCGTAAGCAAGCTCTGAACTCGCTCAAAGCGAACTTGAGCTTCTGGATTGAGAAAATCCAGCATACTGGGAGCCCCTTTGAGAATCTCCTGGGTACGTGCGTCTTTGCTATCTAGAATCCGCAGGGGATTCCGAGCCAAGCGATCCTGAGAGTCGGGATCCAGTTCTAACCGATAGGGGGTCAAGTAAGCCACTAAGGCTTCGCGGTACTTTTGCCGATCGCCCTTATCACCAATCGAGTTCAATTGTAGTGTCAAGTTTTGCAGGCCCAATTGCCGCAGGATATCGGTTGCAACGGCGATCGCCTCTACATCGGCCCGGGCCGCCGCTGTTCCTAATATCTCCACCCCAAGCTGGTGAAACTGGCGCTGCCGACCGGCCTGGGGGCGCTCGTAGCGAAACATAGGGCCTAGATACCAGAGCCGTTGAATACTACCCTGAGCATGTAACCCCTGCTCGATGTAAGCCCTTACGACTCCTGCTGTACCCTCTGGACGAAGGGTCACCGAGCGATCGCCGCGATCCTTAAAGGTATACATCTCCTTGCCGACAACGTCGGTCGCTTCGCCAATACTGCGTTCAAACAGCCCCGTTTGCTCAAAAATCGGAGTACGAATTTCGGTAAAAGCTGCCCGTGTTAACACAGCGGCGGCGATCGCTTCTACCCGCTGCCAATAGCGGACTTCATCGGGCAATATATCCCGTGTTCCCCGTAATGCCTCAATTAACCCCATCGACTCCTAACCCTAAAAACTCACTGGGTGCCACAGACACCGTCGTTAATCGACGATTTCCCATGCCCCATAGCGATCGCCATAATACGCCAAAATCTTCTGTACCTGCTGTTCCACACCCTCAGAAACAGGGAGGTCATAGTCAACTTCTAGACTATCAATTTGGCTCAGCGAGTAGTCAAACTCCTGCGATCGTTGAGGATGAAGAACAACCCGCACACCATCCAACAACTGGAGATGGGCGGCCACCTCACGGTAGACAGCCAAGGGCAATTGTTTTAAGCGCACTCTTTGCGACAAGATACTCTCCAAACTGGATAATCCGAGTGATTGAACGCTTCAATGACTCACCTAAACGGCTCACCATCAAGGTTGGGTTTTACGGGTAGCTCAGGCACCAAAAGCTGGTTAGGACTCAATCTTCAAGGGTCTATGACCTATCCAAAATTTTGGGATGCAAAAAACTTTGGGCTGCATATCAACCGCCTGACTCTCTGTACCTGAACGGCTGGGGATGTTGATTGAGATTAGCTCAAGAATATCAGCAGGCGGGTTACCCTTCAGCTCTCTGTACCAGGCCCATTAAACGTACTCGACTGACCGGGTTGAGGAGAAGCCTGACCAGGCTGAGGTAGGGGGCAGCAATTGACATCGTTAATACAAACCTTGCCCCATTGCAGTGCCCACCGCACTAGTGCTACCCGATTATCCGTCTCCGTTTTGGTGAGGATATTGCTGATATGATTATCCACCGTGCGCTTGCTAATCTCTAGTTGCTTGGCAATTTGCTCATTAGTCAAACCGGCTGCAACTAGGTCCAGCACCTGAAGCTCACGCTCTGATAAGGTGGCTTGCGTTTGCGATTCGCTCCCGGCCATGGCTTTACCTGCAGATGTGTATATCTACTCATTCCCTCTGTCTTCATTTTAGGGGTAACTTGACGAAAAGCTCCATACAATTCATGAGTTCTTCTATGACCGCTGCAAAACCTTCTAGTATCTGGCAACACAAGCCTTGGTGGTGCCAGCCTTGGTCAATTGTCTTAACTGGGCTAGGCCTGATTGGCGGCAGTTGGTTCGGGTTTCAGCGCCTCTGGCTGACAATGGTTGTAGCTGTTCCTGTTTTACTGTGGATGAGCTATTTCTTGTTGGTTTACCCTAAACTATTGCTCTCCAGCTCTATTGCAACGGCAACTGATGAACCCGATAAGGATTAAAAACCATGGCGAACCCCTTTGATGTGCAGGGGCACCGGGGTGCCCGGGGGTTGTTTCCAGAGAATACTCTGGTGGGTTTTGAGGCCGCGATCGCCCTAGGAGCTACCACCTTGGAACTAGATGTTGGCCTCTCTGCCGACGGGGTGCTGATGGTGTGCCACGACACCTACCTCGACCCAGAATTGTGGTTTGACGCCAAGGGTCAACCACTTCCAGATATTCCGCGCCTGTGGCTCAAGGATCTGACTCAAGCAGAGCTACAAAGCTTTCGCTGTGGTCTGCGCAACCCTGATCCCCAGCGCTTTCCAGCACAGCAGTGCGTGCCCAGCATCATGCCGACCCTGGAGCAGGTGTTTGCTCTTGCCGAGGCAATGAATCCAAGTATTTGTTACAACATTGAACCGAAGGTCAGCCCACTTTACCCCCACCAAACGGTCAGTCCAGCACGCTTTGCAGAGGCATTGGTCACTTGTCTAGAGCGGCATCAACTCCTAGTGCGATCGCGGATTCAGTCCTTTGATTGGCGGGTGCTCCGATTCGTGCGCGAGCTGTGCCCCCTGATTCAAACAGGGGCATTAGTGCTCCACTCACCTGTCGCCAGCACTCTTTGCCATGAACAGGCTCCTTCACCATTTCTCGCAGGCTGGGATTGGCGCGAATTTGCCGGAAATCTTGCTGCTTTGCTTCAGGCGACCGGATTTGTAGACATTTATTCGCCCAACTTTGAAGCGCTCTTACCAGAGTCGGAAGCATTTTTGCAGCCCTGCTGGATTTTTCAGGAGATGGGGTTTCAGGTGATTCCCTGGACGGTGAACGAGGTGGCCGATATGGAACGACTCATCCGCCTAGGAGTGAATGGCCTGATCACAGATTTTCCTGATCGCCTAGTTTCCTTGCTTCAGCAGCAAGAAAAGATTTAAGCAACAGGGAACATTGCTCTAACCTGGCTGTTACCGGGCCTTTGCCAAAATCGTCCGATGACGGGGGCTATTACAGGTGATCGTGGGAGCCTCAAACCCGGCTTCCCGAATTGCGCCCTCAATATCTAGCGTAAAATATTGGTCTAGATAGGGTTCTGTACTCTTGAGCAAGGTCAAAATATAGGGGGGCATTTGGGCATAGACGGGCGAGCGCGGATTCATTTCCATAATGGCCAGGTAACCCCCATACCGCAGCAAGCGCCGGGCCTCTTGCAAAATCGCGATCGCAGCAGTTTGGGGGAGTTCATGAAATATCAAGAAAGCAGAAACCAAATCAAACGATTCCGCAGGTAATCCCGTTGCTTCAGCGGGGGCATGCACCCACGTTGGTGGAGACAACTCAACCTCACCAGGCAGAAACCGCGCCTGGACTCCATAGTCTCTGCCTTGTTGTCGTTTGTGGGTACGATAATGGGCGACGGCCAGAAAGTAGGGGGAAAGATCCAAACCGGTCACTTGGGCGGTGGGGAAAGTGGTTTGCAAGGCAAAGGTACTCATGCCAACGCTACAGCCAATATCCAGAATATCTGCCGGGGTGGGAATGGTCGCTTTGAGAATATCATGATAACTCTGGCGCAAACGGGCATCACCATCGGCGGTTCCGGCTGGCCAGACCCGAGCATGTACCGCATGGGCCGCAACTTCCACCTCTAGGGCTGGCTCCCAACCTAGATTGCCTTCACTGTAGGCATGAAAAGAGGTGACATAGTAGTCAGGATAGGCGATCGCTGGATTTTGAACAGCGGCCAGATCCCCTGCCCAATCGCGAGTTTTGAGCTGGGCAACTTCCTCCATCCAATCTACCCCGATTGAATTGGCCCGCTTAATCATCATGTCGCGCGCTTGCCGTTTGGCCAAACGATAGACCGGTGGAATCGAAAGAATACCGTTGACTAGGCGAGCCGCCACATTAGGAAAAGTTTCAGTTGCAACAGTCATGAAAAGCTCGTGAGCGCATTGTATTGTAAAGTAGCCACCTTTCAATTATTACAGCTTTTGGTTAGGCAGCAAGCCGGACGATGCGGTTAGAAATCGTTCTTGTGACTGTCGCGATCGCCAGATTACCGAGTCCATTCAGGGTTAAGAGGGGCGTTGCCTGTAGATAAGGGTTCCTGTCCTCAATCCGATGGCGATGGCTATATGGATTGCAGTCAGTCTTACTGGGTGCATGTCCTTTTACCCTCATCCTGAATCTCTCTCCTAAATTGGGAGAGGGCCTTTGAGATGGCTCGGCGCTCCTTCGCCCAAGTTAGGAAGCAGGGGCTAAGGGGATGAGCGCCTGCAAAGGTAACAGGCTCTCGTCTTACTGAGACGTGGCAACAGCCGCTCGTGGTTCACGCAGGGACACCTTCTGATTAACCGGCAGTCGGATGATAAATTCGGTGCCTCTACCCGTCTGTGAGCGGCAATCAATGAATCCGCCATGCTTTTCGGCAATAATTTGACGGCTAATCGACAGGCCCAGACCTGTGCCCTGCCCCATCGGCTTGGTTGTAAAGAAGGGATCAAAAACCTTCGGTAATAGCTGAGGCGGGATGCCAACCCCATTGTCGCTAATGTGGATAGTCACCCAGTCGGGTTCCGGCGATCGCGTCTGAATCCGAATAGTAGGCGACGCTTTCACCCGATTGAAAGCCCCCGGAGTTTCTGCGGTTCTGGTCATGCCATCTTCCAGAGCATCAATCGCATTGGTCAGCAGATTCATAAACACCTGATTGACTTGGCTAGCATAGCATTCCACAACCGGTAGAGAGCCGTAGTCTTTAATCACCTGGATTTCGGAGAAACCGGGTTCGTGGCGTTTGAGCCGATGCTGCAAAATCAGCAGTGTGCTATCCAATCCTTCATGTAAATCAACCGCTTTCACCTCGGCCTCATCCAACCGGGAGAAATTGCGTAGCGACAGCACAATCTGACGAATGCGCTCGGCCCCTATTTTCATAGAGCGTAGGAGTTGTGGCATGTCTTGCTGGAGAAATTCCAGATCGATGGCTTCGATTAACTCCCGCACAGCTTGGGGCGTTTCTGGAACGTGTGTTTGGTAGCACTGAACGAGCTTGAGTAAATCTCGGGCATAGGCCTCTGCTGGCCCCAAGTTGCCATAGATAAAATTAACAGGATTGTTAATTTCGTGGGCAACGCCTGCGACCAGTTGGCCCAGAGATGACATCTTTTCGTTCTGCACTAGGCTCAGTTGCGCTTGCTGCAAGCTTTGCAGAGCCTTAGTTAGTTCGGCAGTGCGTTCAGCGACTTTGGCTTCCAAAGTTTGGTGGAGATAACGGAGTTGCAAATGCACATTAATCCGTGCTAGTACCTCTTCGTGCTGAATCGGTTTGGTAATGTAATCGACTGCACCCAGCCTTAACCCTTTGACTTTATCTACCGTGTCCGATAATGCCGTCATAAAAATGATGGGAATATCGCGGGTCTGTTCGCTGGCTTTCATCCGGCGACAGGTTTCAAACCCATCAATCCCTGGCATCATGACATCCAATAAGATCAGGTCAGGTCGATGATTTTCCAGGCGACTCAGGGCGCTCTCGCCACTTTTAGCGATCGCCACACGATAGCCTGAAGCATTCAGTACATCAAATAGTACTTGTATATTCGTTGGTGTATCATCTACAACCAAAATTGTTTGTTGAGGAGTCGTCACTTCACTCTGCATGACATGATTCCAAACTTTATTTATTCCAAGCCTGAGATAGATTGCTCAACGAGTCGAAGAATTGCTTCATCATCGAAATTTTGGGCCAGATCCAGCAACTGATTGGCAAACTCCTGATAAGCAGGATCAAGGTCACGAAGACGCCGGGCTTCTTGCTGCACATCTTGGATAAATCCCCCCGCTGCTGCTCGATGCAGGGCCACTAGTTCGCTAGCGGGCGGTATTATCCAGCCATTGGATAGCATTGTTGTGTTTAGCGTTGTTGTGTTACAAGCCACAGCACCAGAATTAGATTGGAAGCTAGCTTTGGTTTCATAGACCCACTCTAAATCTAGGAACTTTTTTAGCTCAATCAACAACGCATCCAACTGAATCGGTTTAGGAAAAAAACTGTTGCAGCCTGCGGCAAAGCTTTCATGCTGCTCAACCTGAGACAAACTAGCTGGCGATACAATAATCGGCACATCGGTAAACTCTGGGTGAAGCCGCAGCTTTTGGGTCATTTCTAACCCGTTTAGCTCTGGCATGATGACATCTGTCACAATCAAATCAGGACGGATTTGAAGCGCTTTTTCGTAGCCAACTTTGCCATTATTGGCTGCCTCCACGCGGAAGCCAAGTGGCTCCAGCATATTTACCAGAACTAGACGATTTTCGGGATGGTCGTCGACGACCAGAATGGTGTAGGGTACCCCTCGATAACCCACAATGACGGGGGGACGATCGCCCTCGCTGCTGTTTTGCCAATTTTGGGCCAAGGGCAGGTCTAGCTCAAACCAAAAGGTGCTGCCCTGCCCCACCGTGCTGTTGAGCTGAATATCGCTTCCCATCATCTGAGTAATCTGGCGACTAATCGCTAGACCCAGGCCGGTTCCTTCAGCGCTGCGATCGCGGCCACCTACCTGCTCAAAGGCACTAAACACAGCCTCCTGCTTTTCAACAGGGATGCCAATCCCCGTATCTTGCACCGTGAAACGGATGCGTTGCCCCAGAGCAGGAGTGCCAGTGTCGGTAGGTGAATGAATCGGGAAAGGATCGCCTAACACCTCGACTCGAAATGTGACTTGCCCACAATCAGTAAATTTGATGGCATTACTCAGCAGGTTGAGGAGCACCTGCCGGAGTCGCTTATCATCGGCATAAACCGCCGTAGGCAAATTACCCACCGCAACATAGTCAAACTGAATCCCCTTCTGGTGTGCTCGAATGGCACAGATTTCAGAAGTCTCCAGCAAAAAGTTAGGGAAATGAAACTCTTGAGGATAGAGTTCCATCCGACGGGCTTCAATTTTTGCCAGGTCTAAAATGTCATTAATCAGTGTCAACAGGTGAGAGCCGCATTGGTGGATAATCCGAACACCCTGTTGCTGTTTCTTGCTAAGGGTCGTGTCGCGAATCAAAATTTGAGCGTACCCTAAAATTCCATTCAGCGGTGTCCGCAATTCATGGTTCATATTCGCCAGAAACTCACTTTTGGCCCGATTAGCCATGTCGGCGGCTTCTTTCGCAGTTTGCAGTTCTGCTGTACGCTGGCGAACTCGTTTTTCTAGTTCTTCGTTGGCATTTTCCAGGGTAAGAACGGAGGCCTCGACCTGCTCAGCCATGTGGTTAAAGGTTTGGGCCAGCAGGCCGAGTTCATTTTGGGCGGCAATCTGCACCCGCGTCTTTAAATTGCCCTGGCTCAACTGCACGGCTGCTGCGGTTAATTGCTGCAACGGGTGAGCTAACTGTCGGGAAAGGAGCCAACCTGCGGCGATCGCCAGCGCTAGCAGACTCATGGTCACTCCACCCATGATCATCACCATCCGGTAGAAAGGGGCATAGGCTTCCTGCGTCGGCAGCTCAACCACCACCTTCCAATTGACACTCCGAACGGGTGCAACGGCTCCCAACACTGGCATGTCTTCTAAGCCAGGATATTGAGCCATGGTTTGCTGCTCGGCTTGGGTCAAAAACTGCAACAATAAAGGACGATCATTGAGGTTTTCTTGCGTAAAAATTTCCGCAGCCCCACGAGAATGGGCAATCAAATGATTACGCTCATCCAACACATAGACATAACCAGTTGCCCCCACCTGGGTTTGAGAGACCACGTACCAGAGAAAGGAGAGATTAACGCATGCCAGTAACACACCATCTACTTGATCTAGGTTGTTGCGAATGGGAACGGCCAGCGTTACGTTGAGGACACGATTTTGCACATCCATCGAAACATTGCCGACAAACTCTTCTTGTTGGCCATAGGCCCGTTGAAACAGGGGAGAATCTGTAAAATGCTCTAAGGGCTTATCTCCATAGGGAGAGACCGCACTGACCACCCGACCCCGGCGATCGAGGATTGCTACCATCTCATAGGCATCATTATGACGAGCCAGCGCCTCTAAAAAATTGTGCTGGGTTGCGGGAGAAAGCTGGCTTAACCCCCGGGTTCTTGCCAGATAACTGAGTTTGCGCTGCAAATCATCCAGGTAATTTGTAATTTGACTGGCAACAACACGACTGTGTTCTTCTTGCAAACGCACGGTTTGTTGCGAGTGTTGACGAGCACTCCAATAAATCAGAGCCGTGCCCAGAGGTAATACACTCAACAAAACCATAGTTAGCAACCCCAAGCGCACTTGGTTGGCCAGAGAAGCTAGGCGTTTCCATGGGGTCTGCCCAGGGCGATTGGGTGTTTTAGCGACAACGGGTAATTGCATAATCGTTTGGAATGGCCTGGGGCAGCGTCATCAACAGGAATCAAAGCTGATCTAGCGACAAACCGTTATAGCGGGGTACAAGTTAGATGAAATGAGGGATTACTTGGCAGGGGTTCGTTTTGTTCGGTGTCAGGACTTGCCTCAATTTAATCATCCCGAGTTTGACTTTACCCTAGTTTTTCAGAGGCATAGAAATATCAATTTCGCCCGTCATTACTTTGTTCTTAATTTGCCTAAACTGTTTTTCTTCTGAGGCGCTGAGAGACCCACGAAACGAGGCAAAGCTGTAAATACCTTCTTTCAGCCCAAACTTATAGAGTTTGCCTTCCCAGCGCCCTTGCTGCATTAAGTCTGCGGCATTGAGCACCAATTTAGGAATATCCTGCAAGACGCTGGTAATCACGTGATCGGGGGCCAGTTTATGCTGATCTGTGATCCAGCCGACAACTTTTACCCCCTCCCGTTGCGTCACAGCTTTCAGGGCGCCAATACCAGCTTCATCCGCATTAATGGCAAAAAAGTCATAGCCTTTGTCTGCCAATGCTAGAGCAACGGTCTTACCTTTCTCGGCATCTGTCCAGGTTTTCAAAAACTCTGTTGCTACCTCAATGCCAGGCTTTGTGGCTTCCGCCCCCTTGCGAAAAAGTGCCGCCTCTTCTTTATAAACCGGATAGTCGTCACCCACGATATAGGCAACTTTGTTGGTCTTGGTTTTCATGGCAGCCAACACCCCTGTGAGATAGCCGACTTCTCCTGATCGAAAGGCAACGGCACCCAGATTACGATTATTGCCAGGGTAGGTTGTGACTAGCGCAAACTTAGTGCGCGGAAAGTCGTTCGCGACTTTTTCGGCAGACTCAACGTAGCCGCCGCTATGGCCAATAATCAGGTCATAGCCAGCTTCGGCGTATTGGCGCAGGGGAGCTTCGCCATCTTTGTCAGCAACACGCCCTTTAAAGTCGATTTGGGCGTTGTAGGTTTTCTCAATCAGCTTGAGTCCTTCATAGCCTGCCTGACTCCAACTACCATCCTCCTGATGCCCGGTACTAATCATGGCAACTTTTAGTGCTTTGGTTGGGGGGGCTGTAGCATGGGGCGAATGGGAGGGCATAGGAGTACAGCTAACGGCGATCGCCAGGGTGGCGATCGCTAACACACAGGTGAAAATTCGTGATTTTAAGCGCATAGGAACGTTGCTAGCTAAAAAGTGGTTGAATGCAGTTGGTCAACTTGAGCACAACGCTGCCCTTAACCCCTTGGGCCGTTAGTGTTATCCGCTGATAACTATTTCCTAAATGAGCCGTGGCAACAGCTCTTTTCGGGGAATTGGGTCAACTGTCGGGCGATCGCTAGATGCCAATCACTGGATGCAAACCAGAACAGCGGCAGTCACAATTAGTAAGACAGGAAAGGTTGGCGCAAAAAATCAGGCAACTTTGTGAACCAGATCACTTACACATGCAGAATACCCAGGGAGAAGCCGTGGCTACCACCCAGTTTTTGTCAGTTCCACTGTTTGCCGATAGAAACAGGGCGAAGGCAACGACAGTTTCTTGAGAAAAGTAAATCGATTTGCCATAGTTTTGCCATAGTAGAGAGAAGGTTGTGCGGGTCTTTGAAACGTGGTTTCTTTATTATCAAAATGCTCAAGCCTCAAAACCTTTGGAATTGTCCACCTGTTTTGTACCGTTCGAGTATATGCCTGTTTTAATTGATCAAGCCCTCCCAGCCGCCGTTGCGCGACTGGATGCCAACGATGCCAGACGAGTCTGGCAGTTTCTAGATAAGTTTCTTGCCAATCCAGCTCACGCCAGCCTCAGCCTGGAGCGAGTGACCCGGACAAACAACGAGAATCTTTGGTCTGCTCGGATCACTCAGGGGTTGCGAGCGATTCTTCATAAAGATGGCGATGTTTGGACAGTCCTCTACGCGGGTCAGCATGATGCGGCTTATCACTGGGCTGAACGGCGGCAAATTGCCCGACATCCGAGAACGGGTGCCCTTCAGGTGGTAGAGTCTCCAGAGGTGATGGAGTCTTCAGGGCTGCCGCACGTTGCCCCTGACAAGCCTCGGCTTTTCGACCGTCACGAAGATGACTATTTAGAGAGTCTGGGGGTTCCCCATAACTGGCTGCCGACCCTGCGACGGGTTCAAAGTTCAGATGACCTCTGGCAACTTGTTGACAAGCTCCCGGAGGAGGTCGTTGATCGCCTGTTACAGTTGGCAGAGGGTAAATTGGTAACTCCGCCTGTGGCGATCGCCCCTGACCAACCGGTTACAGCCAGCCAGGATACTCGGCGTCGGTTCTTTATTCTGGAAAATAACAACGATTTGCTGCAAATGCTAGAGGCCCCTCTGGCGACTTGGCTTGCCTTTTTACATCCTTCCCAGCAAAAGTTGGCAACCGGCAACTTTAATGGCCCAGTTAAGATCTCCGGCTCGGCAGGAACGGGCAAAACCGTGGTGGCAATGCATCGTGCCCGACACCTGGCACGCCAAGGGAAGCGCGTTCTTTTGACCAGTTATGTCTCAACCCTCTGCAAAAACATTGAGCAGAATCTGGCACTTTTATGCTCCTCCGAGGAGCGATCGCGCATCACGGTGGCAACACTTCACAGCCAGGCACTGGCAATCGCCAAACAAGCCAACCCAAATCTTTACCCAGTGACCGGTGATGAGATTGGAAAGCTGATTGAACAGTTCTACCACCCTGAGGTCTGCCCACTGGCACCGGATTTACTCAAAAGCGAGTGGGATCAGGTCATTCAAGATCAGGGCATCACCTGTTGGGATGACTACCGCCAAGCGAATCGAGCCGGACGGGGATTTGCACTGACAATGGAGGGCCGTCGTCAGGTTTGGCAGGTATTTGAGCAAATTCTAGCAACCCTAGATGAAAAGGGGGGCATGGATTGGCCCTCGATTTGCCGTCAGGCCAGAGTATTAGTGACCTCTGGAGAAGTGATTAGCCCCTTTGATGCCGTAATTGTAGATGAGCTACAAGACCTGCGTCCCCAAGAAATTCGGCTACTTGCCGCCTTAGCAGGAGATGGAGACAATGCTCTTACTTTATTGGGGGATGGCGGCCAACGAATCTATAACACACCCTTTAGCCTAAGAAGTTTGGGAATCGATGTGCGAGGGCGTTCCCATGTTCTGCGGATTAACTACCGCACAACCGAGCAGATTCGCCAGTTTGCAGATGCCATGCTAGATCACCGCAGTGATGATATGGATGGCGGGCAGGAAAATCGCAAGGGAACCGTTAGCCTGCTCCATGGCCCAGAGCCAGTGATGCAGGGCTTTGCTACCCAAAAAGAACAGCAAGCTTTTTTGGTGCAACAGATTCAAACAATGATTGGCGAAGGGCTAACTCCAGAGGATATTGCAATCTTTGCCCGCACGAACCAGGCGATTACAGAGCTAGAGGAAGCTCTAAACCAGGCCGGTTTGAAGTGTCACAATCTCAAGCAAACAAAACGGACAAACGGAATCAATCTGGGAACGATGCACCGAGCAAAGGGGCTAGAGTTTAAGGCTGTATTTGTGATCAATGTATCGGATGACCAAATTCCGCCCTCTGAGCTTGTGACACATACCGATGATGCTCAATTCTTGCAAGATACGCTGCTGAGAGAGAAGCAACTGCTTTATGTCAGCCTGACGCGTGCCAGGGATGAACTATTCATTACTTGGGTTGGAGAGAGAAGCCGCTTCTTAGCTGAGTGTATCCACAACTGAGTGAATCTTTAGCCGTTGCTATGAGAAACAGGGTGACAGCAAGGCAAACAGTCTACTCAGCATTGGCCTAAGCACTGGGGTTTGGCCTAAGCTGTCTGACCAAAGCATCGCCACAGCTACTTGATGGAGGATAGGGTGCCAGGGTGAAACTCCTAGCTCTGAGGAAAGATAAGACAGCGTTTGTCGCCAATATCAAACCATCGATAAGACCACTAGGAGAACTGGCCCTCTGGCTATCGACAAAGTAAAAAACATCTGCATTTACAAAATTTTTAGGAAATAGGATGGAATACTTCGATTAAAAAAATCGGATTAGATGCCTGTTGGGCGATCGCGCAAAAGACAGATAAATAAACGATAAAGATTGGTTGAAGCTGGTTTGAGGCCTGTCGCCCAAACAGCGAAAAACGCCTTGCCATCAGGAGGCATTCACATACCGTTGAGTCTTTGCAGCCGACTCCGTGTAAACCCGCAAATCACTTTTGAGGACTATGAAAAGCCAGTAGACACCCAATAAAGTGGCAACCGCTCTGCCAGAATAAAAATAGCGAGTTCTAAGCTACTCCCAGAGCAAAGATCAAGGCCTGTCTGCTCACTAGTCAACTCATTCAGGACTTCTACCCAATCTGTATGTTATATCTCGGAGGAGTCAGCAAATGAATCATCTTGCTATATGGTTTCTTATATTGGCCTGAGATTGACCATCGTAATGAAATCAATCATGACTTTAGGTTTCAGCATCAATAGGCGAACTGATTGCAACTCTGAGTTGATTGTTCCCAGAGGAATGTATGCCTCTGTCGTGATTCAGAGTGATTCGCAAAGTTCGCAATCTCAACAACTTTCATACTCTTAGCCTTTTAAGAGGTCTTTTCAAGAGTTACTCAACCAAGCAAGTAGATGGCGTCAAGCTCCGCTTTAAGTCATGGTTTTGCCTAATTTTTAGGCTGATTTTAGCTTGAGTCAGCAAAATTTCCTTTCTGACAGCAAGTTGCCTTCAGATCACGACGGCCATAGCCACTTGATTGGGGACGGCGTTCAGGGGCAAAACTCTTGGCTGAGGGCCGCGCCCCCACCTCCTCAACGTTTGGGTCTCTAACTGGAAGCCCTTCTCCATCGGCTGCCACCCATATCAAGGTCGCTTTTTGTTCCAGGAAGGTTGTGCAAGCATGACACCCATCATTCACCTGTGGGGCCAAAGTGTCTGAGGCCAAGATTGGCCTGCCTCGCCAGATCAAACTCCTACAGATTTCCCCACACAGAATTTCGGCTTTTGTGCACTGGCGATCGCGATCGCTCGATTGCACTTCTGACAACTTCGGAGAATTCGCAAATGATCACCACTACTAACCCACTTAACAATGCAACACCACTCTCAACCACCCTTCCAAACCCCTCCCAAGGCGCTGCCAATCGCTTGAGTACCGACCTCACCGCCAGCGTCTTCAATCGCAGCAGTTCAACCCCAATCAACGGGTTAAAAGGTGAATATTTTCAAGGCAAGAATTTTGACCAGTTAAAACTAACGCGGGTGGATCAAGCCGTTGATTTTCGTTGGGGCACCGGCGCACCTGCCGCAAATCTTGGTAAGGACTTCTTCTCAGCTAGATGGACGGGGTTTGTCGTCCCCAAATACTCGGAAACCTACACCTTCCATACCAACTCTGACGATGGAGTAAGACTGTGGGTCAACGGGCAAAAACTAGTTGACCAGTGGAATCTGCAAGCGGAAACCGAGAAAAGTGGTCGCATCCGGCTAGAAGCCGGTAAAGCCTACGCCATCAAAATGGAATATTTTGAGGACACCGGTAAAGCCACCTCTCAGTTACTCTGGTCAAGCCAATCCCAGAATAAGGAAATTGTGCCCCGAAGTCAGCTTCTCTCTGGCACAACCATCGCTCCCACTCAACCGCCACCCCCCCCGCCAGCGCCCGCCCCAACGCCAACACCAGCACCAGTTATCAGCAATGGCAATGGTCTCAAGGCCGAGTACTTTGGCGATAAGGAGCTAAAAAACCTGAAGCTCACTCGTACCGATGCCACCATCAACTTCAACTGGCAAAATGGGGCACCCGCTCCAACCCTTAGCTCCGATGCCTTCTCGGTGCGCTGGAGCGGCCAGATTGTACCAAAGTATTCAGAAACCTACACCTTCTACACCAACTCTGATGATGGGGTACGACTGTGGGTGAATGGCCAAAAGCTGATTGACCAGTGGAACCTACAAACAGCAAAAGAACATCGTGGCACCATCACCCTAGAAGCCGGCAAAAAATACGACATTCGGTTGGAATATTTTGAGAACACGGGCACAGCCTCCGCCCAACTCTCCTGGTCAAGCCAATCCCAAAGTAAAGAAATTGTGCCCCGAAGCCAGCTTTTCTCTGGCACAACCATCGCTCCCACTCAACCACCCCCACCCCCGCCAGCGCCCGCTCCCGCCCCTACTCCCGACCCGGCTCCGGGCACTGGGGGGAATAATGGCAGCGGTGGCATCATTGCCCCTCCTGAACCAGTTAAATACAATGAAAAGCCGAGTGTATCGGTACCAGCATCGAAAACCACAATCTCCAATACTCAGCTTCCCTTGGTCGGAATTCAAGTGAGTGACCCCGATGCCGGAAACAGTAATGTTACGGTGACGCTTAAAGCCGCAAATGGTAGGCTCGATCTAGCGGGCAGAATTAACGGAGGCGTTCCCTTGACGAGCATATTCAACAATGGAACTGGCACGGTTGTGCTGATTGGTACCCTGCTACAGATTAATACCACCCTGGCCAATGCGGCTGGTTTGGTCTATCAGCCGAACCAGGGGTTTGTTGGTAGAGATGAAATTACGGTTAGCGTGAATGACAATGGCAATTCTGGGATAGGCGGTGCCCTCACCGATACGCAAACGTTTTCAGTGATGGTGGGCGCAGCGGGAACAAGCTATCCCAATGCAAATTCGCCCTTGGGCACCAATCTATCGGGGATTGTGTACTACTCACGGGAGTTGCCCTTTGTTGATGTTTTTAAGATGAGTGATGGCTTTAAGGCTGTTAACTCGAATGGCAGTGCTTGGAATGGAAGTAACTTGCGACTGCGAGCAGACGGCTATCCGGCGGCACTAGAGGCTGGCCAGGTGGCTCAAACCATTGTGGTTTCTAATGGCGGCAAGGTGCCAACGGGTAAATACACCGTTTTCTATGAGGGGGAAGGAGAAATTCGCCTGTCGGGAGGCCGCGGAGCCACGTTTAGCAAAAACTTTCCGCCTGGGCGGATGGAGTTTGAGAATACCGGGCATGGCATGATTCTGCAAATCACGAGTACGAATCCAAACAACCCGATTCGGAATATTCGGGTGATTATGCCGGGATTTGAGAATACCTATCAGCAAGAACCGTTTAACCCGACGTTTATAGAGCGGTTGGAGAAGTTTAAGGTACTCCGCTTTATGGATTGGGAGCAGGCCAATAATTCAAACGTGAAGGAGTGGAGCGATCGCACCACCCTCAACTCCCTTACCCAGGCAAGCAGACAGGGCGTCGCGTTGGAATACATGGTTGATTTGGCCAATAAACTCCATGCCGATGCTTGGTTTACGATTCCCCATCAGGCTAGCGATAACTATATCCGCCAATATGCCACCCTGATTCGCGATCGCCTGGATCCAAACCTGAAGGTTTATGTGGAATACTCCAATGAGGTATGGAACGCAGCCTTTCAGCAGTATCACTACGCCAAACAAAAAGGGCTGGAATTGGGCCTAAGCACTAACGAATTTCAAGCAGCGATGCGCTATTACTCCCAGAGATCGGTGCAGGTGTTCAAAATCTTTGAAGAAGTGTTTGGGGGAACAGGTCGATTAGAGCGGGTATTGGCATCGCAGGCAGCCAATACCTGGCCCCAAGAACAGGTGCTTTCCTGGAAAGATGCCTACAAGTCTGCTGATAAGTTGGCGATCGCCCCCTACTTTGAAGGAGATTTAAATGATCGCAATAAAATTGACCGCACCCTCAGCCTCACGGTTGATCAAGCACTGGATATTTTGCGGGAGTCTATTCGCACCAAGCAGTCGAAGTGGATCGCTGACTCTTCTGCGCTTTCAAAGCAATATGGTTTAGACCTGATTGCCTACGAGGGCGGCCAACACCTGGTCAGCTACCAATTTGACGCCGCCAAGCAGGATGCTGCAACCGACTTTTTCACCCGGGTGAATCGTAGCCCTGGGATGAAGGATGTTTACACCGAATATCTCAATACCTGGAAAAATAATGGTGGTGGCTTGTTTGTCAACTTCTCTAGTGTTGGCCCACCGAGCAAATGGGGTTGGTGGGGTGCGTTGGAATATCAAGATCAACCCATCAGCGAAGCTCCTAAGTATCAGGCTTTGATGGAGTTTATTCGTAACAACCCAGTTCCCTAAAGAGGTTTCGAGCGCACAGGCGACTGGTTGGCTTCCTCCCAGGAGCCTGTGCATCAGCAACAACGGCGCTGAGGGCACCGTAACTCCGCAAGTGTGTTAGGGCCTTTAAGCAAGGCGGGGATGGAAGCACAGCGCATCCCAAATCGCTAGACCCTGCAGGAATTGTCGTATACTCCTTTAAGCAAGGCGGGGATGGAAGCACAGCACATCCCCCGGTTCTCTCTCTGCCCCCGCTCTATCTTTTGTTTGCAGTGTAGTATCTTGTCAAAAAAGTTCAACCCAAAAAACTTTCGCTTAAGAAATTCTGGTTTCCTCAAATATGGGTTGTCATGAGCTTGTCATAAGCTGTTGCCCTAGAGTAGAGCACTTTTGCAATGAGTAAAGCACTTTTGCAGCCCATTCTCCGTTTCTGGTTCAGGTTTCTTGCGAGATTACGACTTTGCCTGGTGTAACTCGGCCTGAGCCGCGTAAACGCCCTGCACGTTGTACCAGTTCAAGAAAATGCGGGCAATCTCCAGCGCTAGTTGAGGTTTACCCTGATCAATCAGCCATTGCAGCAGAGGAGCCATGGTTCGTTCATTCAGTCGTCCTCCCAGGGATAGAGTTCCCCAGAGCAGCCGATGCAGCCAGGTCATCTGGATCATTAAGCGTACATCCCAGGTGGGGTGCTTTTTGTAAAATAGGACGCCCATGCGGCCCCGCTCGATTTCTTTATTAATGAGATTGGGAATTTGGTCGAGCGCAAAGGGGGGATGCCAATGATAGCCTACTGCCTCTGGACACTTGATTAGCTTTAGCCCCAGTTGTTTCAACCGCACACCGAGTTCCAAATCTTCCCAGCCGTAGAGCTGAAACTGGGTATCAAACAATCCAGCCTGCTCTAACCAGTGGCGGGCGATCGCCACATTGCCTGTGGCAAAGTAAGCGGCTGAAAAATCCGTGACTTTAAAGGGTTCTGTAGTGGGGTGATCAAAGTTGCAGGTATTGATCACCCGCCCATAGGTAAAGAGTTGATCATGCCCCAGGGCTTGCTGGCCCGCCTTCAGCGCTGTGACATGGGCGTGTAAAAAGACTTCGGTGACGACTAGATCACTATCAATAAAAATAATCGTGTCTCCCCTGGCCTGCTCGACTCCAAAATTGCGGGCAACGGCGGGGCCTTGGTGCTGCTGGAGAAATAACCGCACATGGGGAAACTCGGTAGATTGCTGCAACCACTCAACGGTACCATCAGTGGAGCCGTCATCAACCACCACGACTTCATAGCCATCGCTGGCATAGGTTTGCTGTTCGAGCGATCGCAGGCATTTTTCTAAAATGGGCCGCCGATTATAGGTCGGAATCACCACACTGAGAAACATAGGAAATCCGGGAAAGGGTCGCGACTTGATTTTAGCGAAGCCAGCCACCAAAAAGCAGGTTTACTGAGCGGCAGGATGTTTTTGGGCGTTGCTGAACGACGGGATGCCTTGCCCTCATCCCTTTGCTTGAATGCCTGTTAGGGCTATAGCCTTCTCCCAGCGAGAGCAGGGAGCGCGAGATTCGGTTTCTGCTCCCTTTGAGAGAGAGTCAGAGTGAGAGCGCATTGGGTAATCCAGCTTCAGCAAGGTCGTTTTCTGTCGAGGCCTTATTTTTTTTAGAAAGGTGATGCCAACGAGAAAAACCAGGGCAGTCAGTTTGAGGTTCGTGCCTCTTCTCTCAATGCAGTCATACCCCAACCGTCTCCTGCTAGACAGACAGTGGGCCAAACCTAACTTCCTAAACAGCCCGCTATTCGCAATTTAAGGTTTCACGGGTATAACGCCCAGTTTGTGGATTGGTACCCGCCGCGATCGCGCATAGTTCATCCTGCACATCCTGACGCATTTCCACATCAGTGAAGTCAGCCCCTTCGATGATCGCCCCGTCAAACTTGGCATTAAAGGCAAACGCCCCTTCTAAAACCGCATCTTTGAGGTTTGCCCGACTCAGGCGAGCAGTATCTAGAGTCGCATTTCGCAGATTGGCCCCTTGCAGGTCGGCACCCTCCAGATTAGCCCCAAAAAAACTCACCCCAGCTAAGTTAGCCTGCCGTAGGTTGATCTCTCGCAGATTCGCCTTGGTAAAGCTCGAGTCAGTCAGATCGCGTCCGGCAAAGTCAGCCCCTACCAAAAATGCTTTATTGTAATCTTCCGCCAAGGCAAGGGCAGGTAAGGCCAGCCAGACACTAAAGCTGATGACCAACCCCACCAGCCCCAGGCCACACCATGCAGCCAATAACCGAACTCGTTTAAAGTGATAGCTACCCAGGGAAATACCCATGCAATTGCGTCCCTTTTCCTTATAAACGGCAATAACGAAGTCCACAGGCTAATCGTGATTGGCAACCAGCAGAATGAGCAGACAGGGTAGATGATGCCCCCATTGGCGGTACGCTAGTAAAGTCTGCTTCAGGATGAGGGGGGCACTGCTATCAAGCCCTAGGAACTTCCCGTTTTCGATACTACCTGAATCTAGTTATTCTCTGCGCAGTAAAAATATTCCGCAATCCTTTCTGGCAAGTGTTCTACTGGTTTGTCTCATGTCTCGACTCCCTAAGAATTTAGCCAACGAACTAGCAAAAGAACGGAATCGAGAGGCGGCTGAGCGTACTCTGCTTGCATGGATTCGGACTTGTTTAACCCTGATCAGCTTTGGGTTTGGTATTGACCGGATTGTTGAAGCTCTGCGCGATCGCCAACCCGGTCAAGCGATCGATTCGCTGCACCTCTCGCGCACCATTGGGCTGGCTTTTATTGCCGTTGGCACGTTTGCAATGCTAGCTGCTATGCAAGAGCATCGCCAGATTCTGCAACGGATTCGCCAGGATGATTATACCTATGCCCCAGGACGCTCCCTTGGTTTGCTGGTGGCGATCGCTCTCGTTGTGATTGGTGGAGTTGCCTTTGTCGGCATTATTGTGAAGGCCGTTTCTCCCTAAAGGGTTATGTCAAGTCACGTCTTAATTATTGGAGGTAGAGGTCGCATTGGCCGCCAAGTGGCGGCTGATATTCTGCGCCATACGACGGCCCAGGTCACTGTCACAGGGCGCAGCCCAGAACCAGGGCCAATCGCCCTTGGCGATCGCGAGCGTTATTTACCCCTAGAACTCGCGGAACGGTCAGCGGTGGAGCAGGCAATCCGGGCACTGGCTACTGATCGAGAACCGAAAAACATTGTCGTGCACTGTGCTGGGCCCTTTCTCCAACGGGATGCCCACGTATTGCAAGCCTGTATTGAGGCCGGGGTAAACTATGTGGATGTCAGTGATCATCCCAGTTTTACCCGCCAAGCCCAGGCCCATCGCGGGGCTGCGACCCAGGCAGGTGTGACGGCTCTCATTAATACGGGGGTATTTCCGGGGATCTCTAACAGCATGGCACGAGCGGCGGTGGAGCAGCTTGATCGGGCAGAGGCGATCCATCTCAGTTATGCGGTGGCGGGTTCTGGTGGCGCTGGGGTGACAGTTCTGCGCACTACCTTTTTGAGTTTGCAGCAGCCCTTCTCTGCCTGGGTTGGGGGGCAATGGCAAACCATCAAGCCCTACCGCAATCGGCAGGTGGTTGAGTTTCCACCGCCCTATGGTCGGCTGGGGGTCTATTGGTTTGAAGTGGCCGAAACCCTGACCCTGGCAGAATCCTTTCCGGTACAAACGGTGACGACTCGATTTGGTTCGGCCCCTGATTTTTACAATTACCTGACTGCAGCGATCGCCCGCCTGCCCCAACAGGTCTTGCAGTCACCCTGGGTGGTTGAAAGTTTGGCCCAGGTCAGCTATGCCATGACTCAAATCACAGACCGCTGGAGTGGGATCGGTATTGCCATTCGTGTTGATGTGACTGGGCAACTTGATCGCATGCCGACAACCATTACCTCAACTTTGGTCCACCCCAATACCGCGATCGCGGTTGGGAGTAGCACCGGTAGCCTGGTGCAGTATCTCCTCACAGGGCAACTGCGACAACCAGGGGTGTGGCCCGTTGAGCAAGCTATTTCGACCCCCCTCTTTGAGCAAACCTTGCAAAGCCGTGGAATACAACTTCAGCAACAGATTCGACCAGCGGTCAACCATTGACAAAATCGACAAACCCACCGTTATCCCGCTTCTGTCGCTTCTATAGCAGAAGAAATATAAGCAGGGGTGGAGTTAGATGCAACAGCCGGAGGCACGGTGTCGATTCTTTTTGCCCACCGGCGATTTGTGCCGCCTTGATAAATTTTGCCTTGGTCATCGGCAATTTCAATAAGGCGATTCATTGGTAATTGCTAGAGATTGCGCCATAATGCCGTTTTTTACTATGCTTTTGGTTTTGTCAGCGACAACAGTAACGCTATCAACCAGTAGGTGTGCTGGAAGATATCGAACTTTCTAAATCGCGATTAGGCTCTGGTAAATAAAGACGTTCTTCCCCTGCATCATACTCAAACAGTTCAGCATAACGCCCCCAGTCTACCGCTGTTGCAAACTGACGCTCAGCTTCTTCGTGGGGAAAATGGTCATCCCATAGATCTAAAAAGAACTCTGCCCGCATGGAACTGCCGCTCTTTTCTCGCAGGGTTTGAACAATGCTGTTTAGAACTGGAACGTGAGTCAGCACTTGTTGCCGGAAGAGATCTTTACTCCGCAAAATGGTGGTTGTCGCGAAGTCTTGCCCAATTTCAGTTAGTCGCACATCACCTTGAGAGACTTCAGCAAATCCTAGCAAAACGGCAGCATCTAAGATGGGTAGTAGATCATCAACGGCAAGCTGAAGCCGCTCAGCAAGGCGCGGAATATCATCAGTTCCTTGCGGTTGATCGACAATCAGTTCTAGCAAACCGCTAATACCGCCAACTCGTACATGGGGTAACGCCTTGGCATAGGGAGATACAGTGGCTAATGTTGGTGTCGTTTTAGCCACAATTTCTCCGGTGACTTCAATCTCAGGGTTAGTCATCACCGTGTAGATGTAATCGACGAGCGAAGCAAAGCGAGGAGAAGCACGATCGTGGGGACGGGGCAGATCAACCACAACCTCTCCCCGGATGCGACCAGGGTTGGAGCCTAAGATCACGACGCGATCGGCTAAAAATACCGCTTCCTCGATATTGTGGGTGACAATCAAAATACTTTTAGAGGGAAAGGTTTTGGCATTCCAGAGGTCATCGATTTCACCCCGCAGGTTTTCAGAGGTAAGTACGTCAAGGGCGCTGAAAGGTTCGTCCATAAATAAGACCTGTGGCTCTAACACAAACGCCCGCGCAAAACCAACTCGCTGTTTCATTCCACCTGAAAGCTCTTTGGGATAGGCGCTTTCAAAGCCGTCTAACCCTACGATATCAATTGCTTTCAGGGCACGCTGTCGGCGTTCATCTCGCTTGACTCCCTGGGCTTCTAACCCTAGTTCTACATTTTCCTGAACTGTTAGCCAGGGCAATAGGGCAAAGCTCTGAAAGACCATTGCCACGTCGTTATTGGCCCCGCGTAGGGGCTTCCCATTGCTAAAAACCTGCCCTTGGCTGGGCGGAATCAACCCCGCCATAATGCGAAGTAGGGTACTTTTACCGCTACCGCTGCGTCCGAGTAGGGCGACGACCTCGCCAGATTTCACCGTTAAACTGACGCCACTGAGAACGGTAAATTCGCCTTTTCCGTCGGGTAAAGGAAATCGTTTGTGAACATTTTCAACCGCAATTAGAACATCTTGAGCGACTGTCGCTGTCATAGCAGTCTATCCTCTTGCTAGGTACACTTACCAGATCTGCGGCTCATGAGTGCAGCCAGATGTCTAAATTCGGGGCATTAAGCTGCACTTATAAAAGATAAACAAAGTTTATATAAAACCTGTTTCTGCATTTTTTAAATTTATCTGTAGACTGGAGATAGGCCACAGAGAAGGATACAACGTTTCTATGACTTTTATAAACCATTTGAGTCACGATTTGCACACTCAATCAGTCAACCAGCGTCGTTGGTTGTGCGTCGATGTATTATCCCCAATCCGCCGCTGGCTCAATCAGCTTGAGGTCTCTAATGCTGCGATCGCCCACGCCATTTGTCGCTGGATTCCAGCCCAATGTCCCTTTGCGCGAACAATTTACTGGCAGGGGCGCACAGTGCTTGTGATTCCTCCTTTGTGCAAGCTTAACCCACTCTATGAAGAACTGATAGAATTGCGGTTTCGAGCGCTTTCTTACCTGGCTCACCAACCCCATTCAGACATTTTCATTGGGAGGACGGTCAATGCAGAGACTGAAAAATCCTGTTAGCAGTGAAGGGTGGTCTATTCAGGTTTATGGGGGCGATCGCAGGCTGCTCTTTTCGCTTGATGCTTCTCATGCCTGGCTGTTGGGTGTCGGTATCGGGGTTGGCTTTGCGATCGCACTTGTCAGTTTAAGTCATCATCGTTCGACATCTGTCCCTACTGTTCAGCCCGTGCCGCAAGCGGCTCCTCTGCAACTGGATTAAGCGAATCATGAGTCAATATCGAGCTTGTGCTTTTAACAGTCGCACAACTTAAACTTTTAGCTTTTCATCTCATGTCTAACGATGACCAACGCTAGAGATGGTACTTTGTTTCTGCCAATCGATAGAGCCGGCGCCATAGTATACGGTTTAGCCCCACGACAAATAGGCTCATCATGCTGATGCCAAGGGTAATGCGGGGCCAGTCACCAATGGTTGTGGCTTCGGCAATGTAAGTTCCCAATCCGGTTGCTGTCAGCGTCGTCGCACCCCAAGCGACAATCTCCGAGACAATACTGGCGTTCCAGGCTCCACCACTGGCAGTCACCCCTCCAGTGACCCATGCGGAAAAAATGCCCGGAATAATCAGTCTTCTCCAGCGCTGCCACCCCTTTAAGCCAATGTCGTCGGCCATTTCGCGCAGATCCGTGGGAATGCTCTGAGCACCTGCGATCGAGTTAAACAAAATGTACCACTGGGCACCCAGCGCCATTAGCAGGATGCTGCCCCATTCGATACTAATGTTTGTGCGAATGAAAAACAGGGTGGCAAACGGAAAAATGAAGTTTGCCGGAAACGAAGCGAAGAACTGGACGACCGGTTGGAGGATACGTGCCAGCTTGGGGTTAAACCCAATGGCTACCCCAACGGGTGTCCAAATCGCTGTGGCCAACAGCAGCAGTATTGTCACTCGCAGCAGAGTGACAATGCCGAGCCAAAAGGTTTTGAGTACTTCACCCAAACCTACAGTCGTCAAGATGAAGTGGAACACCCAAGCGATGAGGATGCCGATAATGACGAGCAAGAGAGCATCGTAAAGGCGATCGCCCCGTTGTTCTTGGTTGCTCCTATCCTTAAAAGTAGAGACGGGAGGTGTAAGTTGCGACAATAACCGGTCAACCGCTTCTCTGGTCGGCGCGAGTGCCTTACTCAGCATTCGTGGGATGCGGGCCGTTTGCAACAGGTCATATACCCAGGATTCTGGTACTTCCACCGAAGCACTTTGCTCCATGCGAAATTTATCAGACCAGGCGATCAACGGTCGCCAAAAAAGTTGATCCACCAACACAATCACGATCGCAATGGTGAGCAGTGCCCAGCCCAGGGCGATTAGGTTTTCATCAGCGATCGCGGCGGCTACATAAGAGCCAATCCCCGGCAACGTGTATTCCTGATTAAGGACACTGATGGCCTCACTGGCTGCGACAAAAAACCAACCCCCACCAAAACTCATCATGGCATTCCACAGCAAGCCGATTGTGGCAGAGGGCACCTCCAGCTTTGTAAACCGCTGCCAGCGCGACAGTTGGTAGAGAGTTGCAGCCTCATTGAGTTCCTTCGGAACCGTTCGTAAGGACTGGTAGAACGAAAAGGTCATATTCCAGACTTGGCTAGTGAAGATGGCAAAAACTGACGCCGCTTCTAGCCCCAGCAAGCTCCCTGGAAACAGGGCAATGAAGCCGGTAACAGTAACTGAGAGAAATCCCAGCACTGGCACCGATTGTAAAATATCTAACAACGGAATCATGACCCGTTCAGCGCGCCGACTGTTGGCAGCCACATACCCATAGCCCAACGTAAACACCGTCGAAAAAAACAGGGCGATAAACATGCGCAGGGTTGATCGCCCCGCATAGTACGGTAAATTTCGCGGATCGAGATCAATGGCAGGCATCACATCGGGCGGTTCAAAGCTGACCAGCGCCCCAGCCCCAATCCGAGCGATGAATGCTAGCAAAACCAATGTCCCCAGGATGACGGCAATGTCTGCTAATCCAAAGGGAAAGCGTCGTAGTGCTTCGGGAGAGGGGAAGGTTTTCATAGAAGATAGTCAATCACAACCCAATTAGAGAACCTTCTCGAGTATCTCACCGATTTACTGCATCAGGCGAAGCGATCGCGCTCAATCGAGGGATTGGATTCTGCATCCAGTTGAACCTACTTATCCAACGTCAAGGTTGTGTGGAAGTTCTGAATAACTTGGGCTCTACGGCTAACGATTCCTAAACTTAAGATGAATGGGTAAATTGCTTCCAGGCTGTATCGATCGCCTGTTTCATCCGTGTTCCAGTGCGACTGAGGCGATGCTGGAATTCTTCCCACTTATCTTGCAAAAATTCACTGGCTTCTTCCAAGGCATTTTTGTCATGGTGCCCCGACTGCGCCAGTTCATTCCGAATTTCTTTGATTTTGACGCGGACAACTTCGGGGTGATCTTGAGGAGAAACGAGCTTTGCCAAGCGATCGCCCATGCGTTTGACCAAAGCCTTAACCTGCTGCGACTTTTCGCTCAAAAAACCCTTTAATCCTTCCGCTTCACTTTTCAACCGATTTGGGGCTTCTTCCTTGATGGTAATTCCTTCGACATCGATCGCTTCCACATCCTCAGGAAAGAGCACCGCCCGTCCACCAAAGGGTGCGGCAATCTCACCCGCTAAGATATAGGCAGCCAGATCGCCCGTTTCCCAATCAAACAGAAAATCTTCAACCCAACCCAAAGGGGTACTCACAGACGGTGTGCGAATCGCCATCTGATGGAGACGGCGCAGGGAGGGCGGTGGCGTCAGGGCTAATTCTGAATAGGTCAGCAAAGCATCAGGCCCAATCGTGGCGATTTGCTCAAAGGGCGTATAGCCGGCATCACTAGCAAAGTACACGACTCGACCGTTATCATCGACCCACACTTCTTCCACACTGCCATAGCGGGTGGCCGTGCTAGTATCCATGGCCGTTAAACCAATGATTTGACTGCGACGAATGACGTTAAACATATTCCAGTCCTCCTAAAGCCGACAATTAAGTTAATAACAGGGCAAATAATCCACAGAGAGCAATGCCATCAAACACTCCAGCACCGCCAATACTCAGCACACCAGGAGTCATCCGTTCGATCTCTGGCAAATGCAGAATATCGGCCCCAACTAAAGTGCCTAAGACACCGCCAGCAAATGCAATTGGGGCTGCGCCACTACCATTCGTCAATAGAAGCGACATCATGGCAGCAGTCAGAGGAGCGACAAGGGCATTCATTTGAATCCCAATCCCAGGAACGATCTGGGCTGAGTAATAGCTGACTAAAGTAACAACTGTGGTGACTGCCAGAATCATTAAGGGATCGGAACGGCTAAATTCGTAGATCGCCAGCAAAGTCGGAATCAGCCCGCCACCGACGTTTAAAGCAACAATAGTTTTTTGTTCGATTTTTTGCAGGGGGATGCCCCAAAATCGAGCCATCCAAAGATCTGTAAAGTCTGGCACCATAGCAATGCGAGAGACTCGCTCATAAAGGGGAATGTTGATGGTACTGCCGAAAATAACGGCAGCAAATAAGAGCAGGGCGAAGCTAGGAGAAAAACCCAGTTTGGCAACAGCAACTTCGACGATATCCAGGGCGATCGCCAACCAAATAAAGGGAAAAACAAGCAGGAAAAGTAAAAAGAGTAGCAGAGTAACAGGAAGATAAATCATTGTGGTTGGGTGAATTAAAAGGGATATTGCTTAATCGATGACGAGCGCCGATCCAACCGAGAATGTCGATTGCCCGATCGCGCTTGAGTATTTGGCAGCGTGAGCAATTCGTTCCCGCTCGTCTCAATCGCATCAAACCGTTGAAACATCCAGACGCGCAAATACAATAGTCCACCCAAAACGACTAGAAAAGTACAGACTCCAAATAGGCGATCAAGGGGAATATCCACGACTCCTTGTAATATTACTTCCCGTAATGCGGAAACTAAAGAAACTTCAACAGCCGCCCCGATGGAAATCCGCTGTTCTTGGAGATAAATCATTAACAGGCGAAAGATCTCTACCAAGATTAGAACAAACAAGATATCCGAAGTGATGGCTTGAAAATTAATTGGCTGCAACAGAGAAAGAAACATTTCGCCCAGGCGAATCAGCATGACGCAAAATAAGCCGATACATAGAAACACGACAATAAAGTTCTGGAAAAACTCTAAATTGCGCACGATCGTGTCTCTTTGAAACCAGAATTTCCAGTTTTGGTTCAGTGAAGATGGCTCTTTCATCGGCAACATTCAGGCAATTAACGACTGCTGATCAGTTTTCCTAACCAGAGTAAAGCACTCAGGCTCAGGCTCAAGAGAATGCCCGTGGTCAAGGGAAAGTAGAAGGTAAAATGCTCGTTTTGCACCAAAATATCCCCTGGTAAACGACCGATGGGAAAGTGTTTCAGCGTTCTGCCACCGAGCCAGAGCAAGCCTCCTAGCAACAGGATGCCGGCACCAAGGACGATTAATGTTTTCCCAATTTCTGCAATCATCGTTGTGTCTAGGAATCAGAAGATTTGGGTTGAGTGAGAGCATCCCAAGCCGCTTTGGCAGCTCCCGACAGGCGATCGCCAAGATTATGAATTTCATCCATAATCGACTGCCAGTTTTTTTGGGCCTCTTGCTGAATCAGTTGCACCGACTGTTCGATACGATCGGGATCAATCAATTGCGTTTGTTCGATCGCTTCTCTCGCTTTACGAACTGCGTTTAAATAGCCTTCACGAGTCAGCTCTTGAGCCGTCTGAATTTCAGACTGAGCACGTTTTTTAATCGCTTCAATCAAGGCTTTAGTTTCTTGTTTTAAGTCAGCATTTTGGTCTGCCATTTCTTTTTCGACGAGGGCATCAGTTTCGGGACTGATGATGATTTCAGAAGAAGAATTTTGATTGGCTTCGTTCATGATTTAATTTTCCTTAAATTAAATTGAGGAAGTTTAGTTGTGAGAGCTAGAATCAATCGTTAACGATCGATTTTGGATGCCATCTGATAGGCGCGTAATTGGGCTTTAAGTTGGGCAATTTCCTCTGCCAGATCTAACACGATTGCTGCACCCACTAAATTTAAGCCTAAATCGCGACGCAATCGTTGCACCTTGACCACTCGGATTAAATCTTGACGATGCAGCATCGAGCCAACGGGTTCGATTAATCCCAGGCTAGCGAATCTTTCTAGTAAAGAAACAGAAGTTTGGGTAAAATAAGCGGCTTGCTCAAAACTATAAAGGCAATCGCCTTCTGGAGACCAGACAATCCGAGACAGACTAAAATTGGCACTCATAGGCGCACCTCCGCTAAGGCTTGACGGGGACTAAACCGACTGGCTGCCCGCAATTTTTCATAGCATTCTCTTTCCCCAGGGGTTAACTCTTTCGGGGTGACAATTTTGAGCTGCACGATCAGATCGGTGCGATCGCCTTTGGGATTGCGCCAACCTTTGCCACGCAACCGCAGCGCCTGACCAGAGTCTACCCCGGGGGGAACAGTCAGCTTCACCTTGCCATCGGGAGTTGGCACATCGACCGACGCTCCCAGTACAGCCTCTTCTGGACTAATGGCAATCTCACAGGTCAGATTCTCCCCGGCAAATCTAAAGAAATGATGGGGTAAGAGTTCGATGGTTAAGTAAAGATCGCCCCGCTGTTGACTAAAAGGACTAATTTGTCCCTTACCCTTTAAGCGCAGACGACTGCCCGATTTAGCTCCGGGGGGAATGCGAACGGTCACTGTTTCTTGCCCAATTTGTAAGCGTTTTTGAGTGCCGTGAAAAGCTTCCGCAAAGGTGAGCGCGATCGCAGCTTCGGTATCTTGGGCAGGAATATCAGTCAACCGACCGAAGGGATCTTCGCCGCCAAACTCAACATATTCCCGCACCGCTTGGGGGCCTGTAGTCGTGCGGTAAGTATAAACTCGTCGTCCAGAACCTGCGCCCCCTCGACCGAAGCGCCCCAGCAGTTCGTCAATGAAGTCATCAAAACTACCATACTGACCAAAATCTATGCCTTCAAAACCAACGCCACCCGTCGGCGAAGTCGCACCCACCACCTGCTGCCAATACTGACCAAATTGGTCATATTTTTGACGTTTTTCAGGATCGGAGAGAATTTCGTGGGCTTCATTAACCTCCTTAAAGCGTGCCTCAGCTTCCTGGTCACCAGGATTGAGATCAGGGTGATATTTGCGCGCCAACTTGCGGTAAGCTCTTTTAATTTCCTCGACGGTGGCGGTTTTACTCACTCCTAAAACTTGGTAATAGTCCTTAAATTCGCTTCCAGCCATCGGCACCTCCTATCGCAAAAAACTCATGGATCTCTGAGGAGGTTTCCCGTCTTAGTTGCCTTTACGGTTGGAATAGGTGCCTGTCTCATCGCGATCAAACAAATGTTTAATTCTTTCCCAAGCTTTGATGAGGGCATTGGTTTTATCCTGGGACTCGCTCAGAGTTTGGTTATAGGTTTCCACAAAGGTCAATTGTGCTTCATCAGAAAGATTTGCTCGCATCTCTGGAGAAATCTGCTCCTTACTACTCAACTCTCCCTCCGGTTGACGAGGAATTTGCATATCAGTAATGGCGACTTCTTCCCCGCCCGCTGCTTGCAACAACAAAAAGATCTCGCCCGATCTATCGGCTGGAACTTCTACTACCAGCAAAAACTCGCCCGCTTGCAGGCGCGTTTGATAAATCGCGGCTTTATCTTGGGGCATGCCCAGAGACATCAGTACAGAACCCAATCCTGCTCCCAAAGCACCATACAGAGCGCCGCTGGTTGCTCCCAATAAAGCAGCTCCTAAGGGGCCTGCGGCAACGACAGCCCCCAGGAAGGGAACAAATAGAATACCCACTCCTGTTACGAGGCTGAGTAAAGAACCAAAGAGCGAACCATAAAGTGCACCAGTTGTCAGGCCATCTAAAATGACATCTTTTTTGGTGAGAAAACCAGTAATCCGGGCTTCCGATTGAAAGTTGCGACCGACAATCGAAATATTGTCTTTAGGAACGCCACGGTCAAGCAGGCGTTTAATGGCGTCTTCTAGTTTTTTCTCTTCTTTGAAGGCAGCGGAAACGCATTTCTCTGGAGGTTTTTCAAAAGCTAAACTCATGAGCATTTCTCCCATTTGCTGATTGTTCAACTAACTGTTGTTCCGCTATTTCCCGTTCGGCTATTTCTTGTTCAGCGATTCCTTGTTGTTGAAAGAAGGGCAATTGGCAACGCTATTGCATTAAATCAGCTTTATTTTGCCAAAGTTGCCCTTCTACATCTGTTAACGACTACAACTCAACTTTTTGAGTCGAGATCGTTTCCTCGGTTCAATCAACATCAACCTAAGTTGACTTTGACAACTTTGCTTTTTTCTTCTTCCGCCTTTGGCAAGGTTAGCTTGAGAATACCGTCTTTGTATTCAGCCTCTACCTTGTCATTTTGGATGCGAACAGAGAGCGGAATCACCCGTTCAAACTTGCCATAGCGGAATTCGGTGCGGGTTACTCCTTGTTCTTGAGTTTTGGTTTCTGACTTGCGTTCTCCACTGATACTAACGGCCTCAGCGGAAACTTCAACATTCAAGTCCTTGGCATCCATACCCGGGATTTCCAGTTTCAGGTGAATCGCATCACCGGTTTCTTCCATTTCTGCTGGTGGAATCAAGGTAATGCTATTCCTGCTTTCTCTGGTAACAGGTAAAACTTCGTCAAACAGGCGGTTCATTTGCTGTTGTAACATGTCAATTTCTCGGAAGGGTTCCCAACGAACAAGTGCCATAGTTTTAACCTCCTAAATTTGAACTGCTTTGACGTTGAAGCCGCAACTAGTAAGCTCAGATCCCGTTCCTACATCTGTGAAAAGGGATACTTCGTGATTCACGGAAGTACTGTAACCACTAGGTTTAGACGGGCTACCACTTCCACAATCACATTACCATTCTCACCTGCGTTTAGCTGATTCAGATAACCGAGTAATCGCTGGGGGGAAAGCCGCATTCACCATACTTCTCTGTCTCGAAATAACCATTCCCATACTGTGAGATGTATCGGCCTTAAATGGGTTGGGTGAGGAATTGACCCGCCAGGAATTAAGGTTTGCCAAAATGCCCCGTTCCTGAATGATCCGTTCTGAAAGAGACCTTCCTAGCTGTTTAGCTAGCTCTTGCCACTGACTTGCTGAAGCTGGTTCGACATTCTCAACGCTATGTTGAGACGGGGTGCATGTCACTTTTGCCCTCACCCTAAATCTCTCTCCAAAATTGGGAGAGGGACTTTGAGATGGCTCAGTCCCCCTTCTCCTAGGTTGGGAGAAGGGGCTGGGGGATGAGGGCCTACAAAGGTGACATGCTCTCGGTGAGGCGTGACTATTCCTGTGATTTCCAGAAATTGGGAAAGCTGTTGGAGTTCCAGCAGGGAGTCATCGACCACAGTCTGCAGCCTGAGTTTACCAAGCCTGTCTTCTGGTAAGAAAGTGATAAGGAGATGGATTGCAAAGGGCAAATCATGCCATTTTCGCGAATGGCTGGCATTTGGGGAGCTATTGCAGAAGCAAAAATGTCTGGATTACGCCATACATACGCACTGCTGGAGAAAAGCTTGCGAGCCTGAGGGGAGCCACCGCCAAGCTTACAGTGGATGAGGGCAAACTACTGAACCCTCGTGATCCAGCAAGCCGGCAGGGGTTGAGCTGGGGGCGTTGGGGTAAGGAGTAGGATGAATCCGGGCTTAAGCCGCAGATGCTTCGTTGCCATACATTAGGTCACTTCCCAACGCCCGGAAGGTGAGATCGCGCCCTTAGCCAGGGATGCGGCAGCGAGGGTCGCGCAGGCTGGCTTTTTCTGGCTCGCGGGGAAACCAGAAGGCGGTGCGTTTACAAATTTCCACCAGCATCAACATTACCGGAACTTCGATCAACACCCCGACTACGGTTGCTAACGCCGCACCAGAATTGAGCCCGAATAGGGTGACAGCGGTGGCGATCGCTACTTCAAAGTGGTTACTGGCCCCAATCATCGCCGCTGGAGCTGCATCTTCATAGGAGAGCTTGAGCTTTTGGGCCGCCACGTAGCCAACTAAGAAAATGAAGTTGGTTTGGATAAACAAAGGCACTGCAATTAGAACAATGTGCAGTGGATTGTTGACAATCAACTCTCCCTTAAAGGCAAACAGCAAGATTAGCGTAATCAACAATGCTGTAATTGCTACCGGATCAAGGTACTTCAAAAACCGGGTTTCAAACCACTCCAGCCCCTTGTGCTTCAAAATCCAATGGCGACTGTAAACCCCGCACAACAGCGGCAACCCCACATAGATCAGCACCGACAGCACGATGGTAGCCCAGGGCACTGATAGGTCGCTGGCTGAAAGCAACCAACGACCCAGGGGTGCGTAAATAAACAGCATCGTCAACGAATTCACCGCCACCATCACCAGCGTCAACCCCTGATTACCAAAGGAGAGATAACCCCACATCAACACCATCGCCGTGCAGGGGGCAATGCCCAGCAGAATCGCTCCAGCAATGTAGGAGTCTGCGATCGCAATCTCCTGCCCGCGAATCAGCTCAGTGCCCGTGATCAACGGTCGAAATAACTGGCCCAGAAAAAATTGGGCAAACAACAACATGGTGAAGGGCTTAATCAACCAGTTGACCACCAGCGTCAGGGCTACAGGCTTGGGGGCGCGAAAGGCCCGGTCAATCTGGGTGAAATCGATCTTGACCATGATTGGATACATCATGAAAAACAGGCAAATGGCGATGGGAATCGATACCTGGTAAACGCTCATAGCATCTAGCGTCACAGCTAAACCCGGAAACAGCCGCCCTAGGGCAATGCCTGCCAGAATACAAAGAAATACCCACAGGGTAAGATAGCGCTGAAAAAAACTTAGCTTCTCTGTTGGCTGGTCTACGGTTTGAGAATCTGGAACACTCATGAATGGTAACTCTCCTTCTTTTCAAACTGGCGATCGTGCAATCGTCGTTTACACTCTATCTGGCTCTAGCTGACAAGGATAAGTACCATTATTAATTTCAATTGGGTATTAATTTCAATTGGGAGGGTGGCATGGACAATGCCAAGTTGATGATGCGGTTCATCAGAGACCGGATAAAGAAAGTCGTCGCCGGGGTGGCCATCGGGCATGACTCTGACTCAATGATCAATAAAACAAATGGCAGGATAGAACCAAAACCACCTGCTGACCAGAATAGCTACTCTTGCCAGCACTACCCCCAACAATACCAGCGCATGGGCAAAAAGCTCCCTGGATGTCAAGGTCACTTTCTCCCCCGAAACAAACAAAAGTGTCGTCAGCGTAAATTCCAACCCATGACGATGCGATCGCTGTCTTAGTCTTTATATTGGCCCAATATCGCTCTCATTCTATCAGTTAGGGCACCTTAGAAATAAGGGTTCTATCACCTGAAACCCGACCACAGGGAACACAGTGCCAGATCTCAGTGCGCTTCATGTCTCTGTAGTTAAGCTCTGGTAGGGCTTCATGCTAAGCATGCTTGCATCAGTCTTACAGCTGGGTTAACCGGTATTCCCTAGTGTTCACGAACCCGGTTAGCCGGTCTTTCTGCCTCTATTTTCTATCCCTGATTCACCGCCGTCACAGCTCAATACACACCTCCATCGGCCTGGTGATTCAACCCGTGAGCCTAAGCAAATTCATCCACAGCAAATTTGCCGCTCGATTCTACGGGCCTTGCTCAAAGGAACCGAGGCTGACTCATCGATCCGAAAACAGCGACCTAGACTCCGAAAACAGCGACCTAGACTAATACCAGAGGCACGATACCGGGTCGAGTCGGCAAACCCAAATCATATTGCAGCAGCAGGGGGAGATAGTTGGGGGGCACAGGGGCAAAACCCAGACGCTTGTAAAATGGAATTCGCCCGGGAAGTGCGGCTAAATAAAGGGGTCTTGTTGCCGTCTGGGCCAAATGATTGACCAGGTAGGAGCCAACCCCCTGGCCCCGCCATTCTGGAAAGACGTAGAGGTCGTAGAGCACTGAATAGTCCGTTTGCTGATTGAGCTTGGCACAGGCAATCAAAGAATGGTCATACTCAATCACCCAGTAACGCTTCCAGTCGTTTTGTGTGGTGTAATACACCACAGCAGCAATACCAGCTCCTGCGGCCACCATCGGAGCAGCCAGCAGCCGTAAAGCTGACTGCACACCCGGAACTGCGGCTCCATAACCACCGACTAAAGTTACAACTCCCAGAGTAATCGCCCAACCGACCCAATCTGATCCGCCCATCATTGGAGAAAGTTCTCGTTCAAGATTCCGTAACATATGGTGAATCATCAGTCGGTCATAGGGTTGTGCTGCTCGCACAAAACAACCAAGGGGAAGAGAGGGCAATTCAAACATGGAAAGTCTAGGCAGTAAGTGGCACAATCAAAAAAGGGTAATTCTAGTGAATTTTTAGTATTCCCTGCTTCAGTCTAAATCCAATAAAAAATTCATGGTTTCTACCCTTCTGACTCCTCATGTTGTCAATCTCGACCGAGTTCGTCCAGCGATTCGCGCCCTTCAACCTGACCTCGTTTCCTGGCGACGGCAAATTCACCAACACCCTGAGTTGGGGTTTCAAGAGGTGTTAACGGCAGAGTTGATTCACCAGAAACTATCGGAGTGGGGCATCGCCCACCAAATGGGTGTTGCTAAGACGGGTGTTGTTGCTGTGATTGAGGGGCGCCGTTCTGGCAAAACTCTGGCGGTTCGGGCCGATATGGATGCCCTCCCCATTCAGGAAGAAAATGAGGTGTCTTACAAATCCCAACGGGATGGCTCGATGCATGCCTGTGGGCATGATGGGCATACAGCGATCGCCCTCGGCTTTGCCTCCTATCTGGCAAGGCATCGCGATTTCGCGGGCACTGTCAAAATCATTTTTCAACCCGCTGAAGAGGGGCCAGGGGGAGCGCAGCCCATGATTGAGGCAGGGGTTTTGCAAAACCCAGATGTAGATGCCATTATCGGCCTGCATCTGTGGAATTACTTGCCCATGGGTACCGTTGGCGTGCGGGCGGGTGCGCTGATGGCGGCAGTTGAATGTTTTCGCTGCACCATCTTAGGCAAAGGGGGCCATGGGGCGATTCCCCAAACTACGATTGACTCTGTGCTAGTTAGCGCACAGATTGTGACGTTGCTACAAAGCATTGTGGCGCGGAATGTTGATCCGCTGGCCTCGGCTGTGGTCACTGTCGGTGAGCTGCACGCAGGCACTGCCGAAAATGTGATTGCTGATACGGCCCAGATGCGGGGAACCGTTCGTTACTTTGATCCTAAGTATCAGGGCTTTTTTCAGCAGCGGTTAGAAGCTATGATCCGGGGAGTCTGTGATAGCCATGGGGCAAAGTACAACCTAGATTATTGGCAACTTTATCCACCCGTGGTGAATGATGCCGCGATCGCTGATCTAGTCCGATCAGTCGCGGAAGCCGTTGTGGAGACTCCTGCCGGGGTTGTGCCCCAATGTCAGACGATGGGTGGCGAGGATATGTCCTTCTTTTTGCAGTCGGTTCCTGGTTGCTATTTCTTTTTAGGATCGGCAAATGCAACCCGTAATTTCACTTACCCCCATCACCATCCCCGCTTTGACTTTGACGAAACGGTTTTGCAGGTTGGTGTAGAAATGTTTGCCCGCTGCGCTGAGCGGTTTCTAGCCGATTAAGTCTGACCCTTAACCCCCGCCCCTTAGTTTAGATATTGTGCCGCTGGCACAATCATAGAGGCGAGGCTTCTGGCTGCCCGGAATCAGCGTTGTGGTATTTGATGCAAATACCCGAAGCGATTGTTGCGATCGCACGCCATTGCGATTTTCCCAGAACTCCTCATTCGCAAACAGTGCTTAGGAATCAATCTGGGTCTTTGCCGCGAAACTTCCTGGCTTTGCGTATTCTGGGATACGGTTCAGCATTTCTACTTACTGAAAACTTCATATAGGTTTGCACACTCGATAAAGATTCCACGAACGTCTTCCTTCCCATAGAGGCGATCTCGGGTTTCGCCGGTTAACGTGTTCATATTCCACTGAATGCTTTAGATCAATATCCGTTTGGGGCTTTTGTTATGCAGAATCTACTTGTTCGCTCAAAGTCTGCGATTATTCAACCCTCTGGCGCTCTCTGTGCTGCTAACAGTGAAAAATTTCAAGATCAAATCAACACCGCTGTACTATCTGAGGAAAATGACAGCTTGCTCGTTGACCTGGGAATGGTTGATTTTATTGACAGCAAAGGTCTGATGGTGTTGCTTTCCGCCCATAAGGAAGCCGTTAAACTGGGCAAGCGCTTTAGCCTTTTCGGAGTTTCTAAGCCTGCCCGTATGGTGTTAGAGCTAACCCAACTAGATCAGGTGTTTGAAATTTTGGATGCGGCAGTTTACCCTGAGCTGATGGCGGCCTAGTCATGGCGGCCTACTTGTTGTCGCTGAATTAGCGTCTCGACTCTAGGGCGAGCGCGCCTTGCATAGGCCAAAGGCTAGCCCGCTGCTCTACACAGCAGTGTATCTAAAGCAGCCATCTGCGTAAGCAATTCAGTATACTGGCATAGTGCTAGATCCCTATCGAATTGCGCAGAGGAGACCTTTGACCTTGACCACAACGGTTAGAGAATTGCTAGATTCTGACATATTGCGCCCAGCCCGTTATCTGGGGAATGAATTGGGAGCAATCCGTAAAGACTGGAATCAAGCGGCCATCCGGTGGGTTCTGACTTATCCGGAAGTGTATGAGGTTGGTTTCTCTAACCTAGGGCATGTCATTCTTTACAATATCTTGAATGCTCAACCGCGACAGTTGTGCGATCGGGCCTACCTGCCAGCCCCAGATTTGGCAAGCAAGTTAAGAGCGCATGGGGTGCCGCTGTTTGCGGTTGAGTCTCAACGTTCCCTCACAGATTTCGATATTCTTGGCTTTAGCTTGAGTTATGAACTGGGTGCAACCAACATTTTAGAAATGTTGGATTTGGCAGGCATCCCCTTAACTTGGCAGGAGCGCTTGCAGGTAGAGTGCTGGGGAAATGACGATAACTCCTACCCACTCATTTTTGCAGGCGGACAAACGGCAACCTCCAATCCTGAACCCTACGCTGACTTTTTTGACTTTATCGCGTTGGGAGATGGGGAAGAGCTTCTCCCTGAAATTGGTCTGATATTGGAAGAGGCCAAAGCTGCGAGGTTGACGCGCCAGCAGGTTTTGCTGGATTTAGCCCAAGTACCAGGGGTTTATGTTCCTCAATTCTATGAGATGCGACCGGATGGCTCGGTGCACCCTATCCGCTCAGATGTGCCAGAGCGGGTGCTGCGTCGAGTCGCTACACCAATACCCGCCTATTCCATTGGGCCAGTGCCTTATGTGGAGACCGTTCACGATCGCCTGACCGTCGAAATTCGGCGGGGCTGTACCCGGGGTTGCCGTTTTTGTCAGCCCGGCATGCTGACCCGCCCAGCGCGGGATGTGGAACCTAGCGCTGTGATTGAGGTGATTGAGCAGGGAATGCGGGCGACTGGGTTTAATGAGTTTTCCCTGTTATCCCTGAGTTGCTCTGATTATTTAGCCTTGCCCGCTGTCGGCATGGAAATTAAAAATCGGTTAAAAGATGAGAATATTTCCCTCTCCCTACCGAGCCAACGGGTAGATCGCTTTGATGAGTCGATCGCCCATATTCTAGGCGGCACACGCCAGCCGGGGCTAACCTTTGCTCCAGAGGCTGGCACCCAGCGACTGCGTGACATTATCAATAAGGGCTTGACCAATGAAGAACTGCTTCGGGGGATTAAAACCGCCTTTGAGCAGGGTTGGGATAAAGTCAAGCTCTACTTTATGATCGGTCTCCCTGGCGAAACGGATCAAGATGTCTTAGGAATCGCCGAGACCGTTCGCTGGCTCCAACGGGAGTGTCATGCCCAGGGAAGGAAACGCCTCGGCTTTCATCTGACGATTTCAAACTTTACACCCAAACCCCATACACCGTTTCAGTGGCATACTGTCTCCACCAGTGAGTTTGAGCGAAAACAGCAACTTCTGAAGGAAGCCTTTCGCTCGATTCGAGGGCTGAAGGCTAATTTCACCGATGTTCGTATTTCAGCCATGGAAGATTTTGTTGGGCGCGGCGATCGCCGGTTGGCTCCTGTGATTCGGCGCGCCTGGGAACTGGGAGCTGGCATGGATGCCTGGTGGGAAAGCCTGGATCGCGCCTACAGCGCCTGGACTCAGGCCATCAGCGAAGCCGGGTTAACCTGGAAGTATCGCCGGGTTGAAGCAGGTGAGTGGAACGTATTCGATGCTTACCCTGATCACCCCCGTCAGCAAGAGCGCCTAGACCCTCTGGATGCCCCCCTTCCCTGGGATCATATCGATACAGGTATCAGTAAGGCATGGCTTAAAGACGACCTCAAGCGGGCCTTAGCGGCAGCGGTTGTTCCCGACTGTTCCTTTGATGGTTGCTCCCACTGCGGCGTGTGCGGGGTTGATTTTGGTCATAACGTCGTGGTGCCCCCCTTACCCATTCCCCCCTTTGCAGGACAGTTTGTGCCCAACCAGACCCGCGCACAACGCCTACGGGTGTGGTTGGGAAAACAGGGGGCAATGGCCCTGATCAGCCATTTAGACTGGATGCGCCTGCTGGATCGGGCCGCGCGCCGGGCTGCTCTGCCGCTGGCCTTCACGGGCGGCTATCATCCTGGGCCTCGCATTAGCCCTGCCAACGCCCTGCCTTTAGGGGTAACCAGTTCCGGGGAAATTGTTGACTTTGAATTCACAGAACGACTGGATATTGGAACATTCCAGCAGCAATTAGCGGCCCAGCTACCGGCTGAAATGCCCATTTACCAGGTTATGGAAGTCGAAGTGACGGCCCCCTCTGCCACTCAACTAGTGGAGCAAGCCGAATACTGGCTGACACTGCAATCAGAAGCAGGCCCCCACTCGGAGGCACAATGGCAAAGTTGGCTTGAGCAGATATGGGCAAGGGAGGCGCTGTGGGTAGAGCACCAAACCAAGTCTGGAAAATTACAACAAGTTAACCTCCGCGATCGCCTATTTGGCTTAACCCTGAGATCGGTCAACCCCTCTAAACACATGGCCCAAATTGCCTACATCGGCAGTTGTCGGAATGACGGTACCCTACTGCGACCTGAACAAGTGCTCTCCATGCTGTGTCAGGTGAGCAACGAGTCCTTTCATCTTCGGCAAATCCATCGTCAACGGCTGATTTTAGCGGATAGGCCGCAAACCATTAGCCAGGCGTAGCCAGCGGGAGGGTGTAGAAAGAAAGGACAGCTCTCGGTTAGCTGGGAGGACTATCAGGAAAAACTGATAACGTTATATCGAGAGTCTTGCTGAGGGCGGTGAGCACTGATTCTACCCCACTATTTTTTGGCGTTAAACCGTAGCAAATGATTGCGCTCACGCTATAATGCGACACAATAGATGCTGCTGCGGTACAAGGATCTTTCAGAATAGCTTTACAGGCTGCTGTCAGAATTCGTCTCAGCTTACTTGACCAGATTTTTCTGAAGAGCACATCTGAGAGTTTCTCCATTCGGGTTAAAGCTGTTGGAAGGCTTAAGGTGCGTCACTCCTCGATCGCCTAACTAAAGATTGGTTGAATGGCGATCGCCGCAGCCCAACTATTCAGTAATCGAACCAGCTTTGTTTGTTCTATCGTTTTTTCGTAAATTTTTGTCATGCCCGCATGCCTATCTTTGCGAGTGCTTTCCCTAAATGCCCCTGCGGCTTGAGAATATTTGAGGAAATTGAATGTCGAAGCAGATTGTAATTGCAGAGCAGCATCGGATTGCTGCCGTTTTTTCAGAAGAGCAAATTCAAGAGCTGATTGTAGCTCAAGGGACTCATCAGGTCAGCGATATTTATCTCGGCATTGTTGAAAATGTATTGCCCGGTATTGATGCGGCTTTTGTCAATATTGGCGACAGCGAACGCAATGGTTTTATCCATGTTTCTGATTTAGGCCCTCTCAAGTTACGTCGAACCTCTGGCTCCATCACTGAGCTGCTATTGCCCCAGCAAAAGGTGTTAGTGCAAGTGATGAAAGAACCAACGGGAAACAAAGGGCCACGGCTGACCGGCAACATCACTTTACCAGGTCGCTACCTAGTCATGATGCCCTTTGGAAAGGGGGTCAACCTCTCGCGTCGAATCTACAACGAAAATGAACGCAATCGATTACGTGCCCTCGCCATTCTGATTAAACCTGCGGGAATGGGTCTATTGGTTCGCACCGAAGCCGAGGACATGCCCGAAGAAGCCATCATTGAAGACTTAGAAATGTTGCAACGGCAATGGGAGGAAGTTCTCGAAGAGGCAAAGACCACCCGTGCACCCGCGCTGCTCAATCGCGATGAAGACTTTGTTATGCGGGTCTTGCGTGACGTTTATAGCGGTGATGTCAATCGCATTGTTGTGGATTCTCCCACAGGGCTAAAGCGGGTGAAACAGCATCTGCTCAACTGGAATGGGGGCAAGCTGCCCCTTGGCGTTTTAGTTGATCAGCATCGTGAACGGATTCCTCTCTTAGAGTATTTTCGCGTCAATGCGGCGATTAAAGAAGCCCTGAATCCCAGGGTGGATTTACCTTCTGGTGGGTACATCATCATTGAGCGTACTGAAGCCTTAACGGTAATTGATGTCAACTCTGGCTCCTTCACAAAATCAGCCACTGCTCGCGAAACTGTTTTGTGGACCAATTGCGAAGCGGCAACTGAGATTGCTCGACAGTTGCGGTTGAGAAATATCGCTGGGGTGATCATTGTTGACTTTATTGATATGGATCTGCGCCGCGACCAGCTCCAGGTGTTAGAGCACTTTAATAAGGCGCTGCGCACTGATAAGGCGCGCCCCCAAATTGCTCAATTAACCGAGCTAGGGCTGGTGGAGTTAACCCGTAAACGCCAGGGAAAAAATATCTACGAGTTGTTTGGGCGCGCTTGCCCGCATTGCGGGGGGCTGGGGCAATTGGTGCACCTGCCGGATCAACCCGCCGATGCCGAGGGTGAACTGATTGATCGGGTTGCTTCCATAGGGTTGCGAGAGTCCCGCAGTCTTTGGGAAGACCGGAGTGAAGGCCGAGAGGAAGGCCTTGATGAGGTGATGCTGCCCCATCCCAATTATCAGGAAGTGGGGAGTAATCGTCGTCGCCGTCGGCGCGAGGATGGTAGAGATAGTGGGCGTGATAGTAGAAGTAATGGGTATACAGCCCCGATGACTCGCCGTGAGGTTAGTAACGATCCTGAGGGTTATGCGGTGCCAGAAGAAAGTGTGGCTCCCAGTCGGGTTGGGCGCGATCGCGGACGCCGGGGTCGGCGAGGCCGGGAGTTGCCAGAAATTGCAATGGCTCCTGAAATCGAGCTGAATGGCGAAAGCATAGTTCCAGAGGTGGAAGAGCGACGCGGGCGCTCCCGTCGGGAAAAGGCTCCTGTGGAGCCAGCAGAGGTGATCACTGTCGAGATGACAGAGGATGAGCAAGACGTGTATGCCTGGATGGGCATTTCACCCCTAGTGTTAACAACGACTGAGGTGAAAAACCCACGCTCAGCCGTGATCTCGGTTGTATTACCGGGATCTGTTCCGACGGCGACAACTGAACGCGCTGATTTAAGTGAGCCAGCTTCTGATGATTTACCAGAGGATTCGGACTTGCCCGTAGCGACGGCAGCGCCAGCAAAGGCGATGGCATTGAGTTCTGACTTAGCTGACAATCAGAGGTTAGAATTACCCACAGTGAGTAATGTTGAGTCAGACGTTGAGCCGGAAGACCCTGCTCCAGTCAATCGGCGGCGGCGGCGGCGATCGTCAGCAACCGAGGCGGGTTAGGTGGTTAGTCACATGGGGCAGTCAAACCTTCTGAAGACACCGCATCCACAAACTTTCATCTCTCTGGAAATGCCAAACTCTCCTATCTACTCTGGCTCTGCCGAGCACATTGCAGGGGTGGATGAAGTCGGGCGAGGGGCAATCTTTGGGCCGGTGGTTGCTGCGGCTGTCATTTTGCCAGAGTCGTGTCTGGCCGAGCTGAGTGCAGCGGGCGTGACGGATAGTAAGTTACTCAGCGCTCGCAAACGGCAAAACTTGGCCCATCACATTCAACGTGTGGCGATCGCGCACCAAATCGCTCTGGCTTCCGTGAAAGAAATTGACCGTCTCAATATCCTGCAGGCATCGCTTCTAGCAATGCGGCGGGCTGTGATGGGGTTAAAGCCCCTGCCTCAACTGTGTCTTGTCGATGGAAATCAACCCATTCCTGGCCTGGAGATTGAGCAATATCCGATCATTCAGGGTGATCGCCGTTTCCTCGCGATCGCAGCAGCCAGCATTTTGGCTAAGGTCTGGCGCGATCAATTCATCACCCGTTTAGCGGCTCGTTATCCCCACTATGACCTCGCCAATAATAAGGGCTACGGCACTGCGACGCATCGACTGGCCCTGCAAAACTACGGAGCATCGCGGCACCATCGCGGTTCCTTTCGTCCCTGTCGCCCTCAGTCATGCGAATTGACTCAGACCGCTGACTCTTGACAGGCTCTATCCATCGCTATCGCTATCGTTTTCATGGCAACGGCGGGTCAAAAAGTCTAACCAGCGCTGATGGCTGCCCACGGGTTTTATCCTCAGGCATGGGAACGCGTTAAGAATTCGTCCTGAAACAGCGCCACAAGACCCTAAGAGAACCAAGAGCTGGCTTCGTGTTCTTTGTGTTTTTGTCGTAAGTTTCACCGGGTGCTAAGTCGGCAGTCCTAATGAGCTATCATCGGGGAAGCATGGGGATGGCACCCCCTGCGTGGGGGTTACATCCCCCTCTACCTTTGAAATCAGCTTCAACTGAATTATGCCCAGCGACTTACACAGGTGTCCAAAAGCCAGAATGGGAGGATATGAGAGCATGGAGACCATTCTCAAGCAAGCTCAGTCCTAACGTTTAGAGCGATCGCTCTAGCTTGACTCGGCTGGGTTTGAGTCAGGTAAGATAAATCGCCGATAGTGCGGCTGATTGCTAGGTTGCTCTAACCGTCCTAAAATCACCGCGCTTACTGTTGTTCCCATGATGTTTACTACACTCTTGAAGCCATCCGTAAAACGGTCAATCCCTGCCACAATGGCGATACCTTCCAACGGTAACCCGACTGTCCCGAATACAGTTGTCATTGAAATCAGACCTGAGCCAGGAATGCCAGGGGTACTGTAGGAGATCAGGAACGTGCAAAGGGCAACTGTCCAGATGAATGATGCCGTCAAAGGCACATGGTAGACTTGAGCAATAAACAAGGCATTGAAACTTTGGAAAATTGCGGAACCATCCCGCTTGAGTGCAGTTCCTAAAGGAATCGCAAAGCTAGAAATATCCTCCAGCAGACCGTAATTTTCATGGGCATTTTGAATTGCTACTGGTAGTGTGGCGCTAGAGCTAGCGGTACCAAAAGCGAGGGAAAAGGTGGCAAAGAAGCTGCGGAAATAAAAGGCAGGCGAGATCTGAAAGATGAGTAAAATCAGCGCGTAGCAGACAATCATTAAGCCAAAAGCCAAAATCAAGCCCAAGATATAACTGAGCAGACGGGAAAGCACTCCTACCCCCTGAGTTGCAATCACCGATGCCACCAGGGCAAACACCCCAATCGGTGCCAACAGCAAAACCTGGGAAAGGATCCGTTCACTCACCAGAAAAACACTTTCCAGGACTTCCACGAGGCTTTTGGCTCGATCGCCAACGGAGCGAATTCCCAAACTAATCAACACAGCGGCCACAATCGTTTGCAGCAAATTGCCGGTACTCAGGGTTTCAAACGGGTTAGCTGGGATGATGCTGATTAACCAGTCCATCACAGGTGGTTGACTCGATTCAGTATGAGTCACTGGAATGAGCAAACCCTCAATCTCCCCTCCCGGATGAAGGACCAGCGCCGTTGTCACCCCAACACCAACGGCGAGCGCAGTAGTGAGGAAATAGCATAACCCTAAGCGAGTGGCGTAGCGCCCGATTTTGCCCGTATCGCGGGTACGGGTCAAACTCAAAATGAGGGAAGAAAAAACCAGGGGCACGATCACAAACCGAATCAACCGCAAAAACCCCTTTCCCAAGGGAGACAGAAGGTATTGATCCACTATTCCTGCCTGCTCTGGCATAAAGCCGTGTAAAGCAGCCCCAAAAATAATTCCAAGCCCTAACGAGAGAAAAATAAAGGTCGAAAATCCAGTCGGTTGTTTTTGAACGGTGCTATCCATGACTCTAACTGCGTGACTCAAGCATTAATAAACGACGGGGGTCTCTAGCACTTTCTTTAGAGAGTAGAGAAAGATTGAATCGAGGGCGAGCCGTCAACTCAAAGACGATAGATTGACCGGATGCCCGAACGGTGGCCAGCAAAAACTGGAAGCCGCCAGGGGTGCAGACGCGCCTGAGTCCTAAGAAACCTTACGAGGTCCGTTGACGCGATCGCTGAAACGTGAAAAAGTGATAGGCACGACAAATTGAAGCTAGGCTGATAGCCTAGGCCCCTTGAGTCTGATCCATGACAGTGAAGAATCCTCACTAGGAGGATACGCCTCCATCGACAAGAGCCGTGATTGCTTGGGGGAGAACTCGGCTTGAGGAGATTTCTAAGCAGAAGTTTCCCTAGCATTGGGTCAGTTCAGTTGGGTTTCAACGAGCCATTCACCCGTGAAAGCTAAACCTGACCCCTGCGGGTGTCTACTTTGGTAGAAATCGCCAAGCGTATTTGCAGGCCGTTCAGGGAAGCCCTGTCTGAGTCCTGCAACAGTAGGTTCTTAGAGCCTGGGTTACTTCACCCAAAATTGCCACCCGAAGATGGTTCCCGGTGTCAACCCAAGGCACTCTGGCGTTTCTAGTCACTGCGAAGAAGAGGTCACTCAATGCCTGAACATCGCTCACCCCCCGCTCGCAGCGCAATCAGACCCTAGAACTGCCCAATTGAACCCGCTTCACACTTTTGTAAGCGATGTAGCAACGCCATTTGGTCAGGATTGTTGGAAGCTCGCAGAATTCGCTCAGCGCCAATTGTCACGATTTCTCGCGCTAGACGCTGGTACAGTGCCGCCAATTCTTCTGAGTCAAAGGTAAGACGATTTTGCTGCCTATTACTATTAAACGACTTTCTAAGGTCAATGTGGAACTGTTTTGCCAAAGTTTTTACAACCTGCGATCGCTCAGGGCGGGCCTGGCGCAACAAGCTATCTAGGGGCTGGCTGAGAATATGCTGACGTTGCTGGGCCGAGAGCTGCCGTTCTAGCCAAATCTCTGAAGTGGAAACGGGAATATCGATCGTTTTGCTATCGATTTTGGCAAAAGCATGGGCCTCGGCATAGCTGACCCGGCCATCGCTGTTGTAATCGGGCTTGGTGATGGCTTCGCCGCTACGTCTGCGCCCGGTTAGACCCGAAAAGAAACTAGAGCTGTAGTCAATATAGTCCGCTTCGTTGACTTCAGGAGTACACCCCACTGAAGGACGGGTTTTAACTGTAGCAAAAAAGCCACAGCGGTTATGGGGCGCGATCGCATTTTTGGGATTGCCCCCCACATAAATCAGGTTGGCAAAGCCACCTGAATAGCACTGGGGCATCATGGTGACAACGGGGGCCTGGGTCGGAAACTGATCTAAAAGGCCAGCATAGCGCTGGACGGTCAGGATTTCGTCATCCCAGAGGATAAAAAAATTGTTCTCGTAGTGGTTCGGATAGTGGTACCCGTGCCCCGTAAAGTAAAAGAAACTCGGCTGGCCTGAGTTGGCCTTTGCCCATTTTTGCAGAGTTGTCTGCACATTATCCAAGGTGGCCGCCCCATGCAAATGGGGAATTTGTGGTACCTTATAGCGTTCCTGACCGCGACTATCGAGATAACGAACGGTGGCTTTGCCATCGTTGCCATTGGCAAAGAAAAAGCGGGCGATCGCTGGGTCAAACCCCAGCACCTTCAAGGTGCGCTGGAAAAATAGCACATTCTTTTCCAGGGAGATTTCATTACTCTCAGGCCTACCGCCCCCGGCCACGACCAGCAGGTTAGGCTGACGAGCCTGCTGACATTTTGTAGGCGCTAGCGACATCACAGCTTGACTGAAAAGGGGTTGCGCTAATGGTTGGAGCCACTGCCCTATGACCGTAAGCAGCACGATCATAAACCAAGACTGTGACTGCATTTTTCCTCTCCCCAGGTAGCTGGAATATTTTCCTTATCCTACAAACATCGTAGGCCTGTTGCCAAACCCAAACAAACCTGGGTCATCCGTTCAAAGTTCAGTGTCTCTGGGCGATCGCTGGGTTGATGGTAATGGGGATTGCGCAAATAGGCTGTATCGGTCACCATTATGGCCCGATAGCCTAAATCCCAAAAGGCCGCATGGTCGCTCAGGCGCGTTTCTGGCAGCGCCAACCCGCGATGAGGCACTGGCAGCCACCATCCAGGGATCCCAGCCGTCCTCAGATGGCGAGCCAGATGAACCAGCTCAACCAGGGTAGAGGGGGTGCCAACCAAGGCAATAAAATCGCCAGCCTGGGGATAAATAGCCTCCATGGCAGCCAGGGGATAGCATTGCGAACCGGGCGTTGGGTCATAATAGCCCAACATTTCTAGAGACAACATTAAGCGCAGGGGTTCTCCCTGAAGCTGTTGAGCATAGAAGTAGCTGCCGGCCTGTTGGGTTTGGGTCTCCTCAAAATCAAAGGCAACCAATCGCAGGGGATGGTTTGCAGGTTGCGCTGCGAAGAGGCGGGCGAGTTCCAGCAGCACCGCGACCCCAGAGGCATTGTCGTCTGCACCAGGGGTATTGAGCGCAGCATCGTAGTGGGCACCGACCAAAATGGCAGGGCGCTGGCCTTGGTTTCCGGGTAAGTCCACAATCAAGTTTTGGTGAATTTGGCCCAAACTCACAAATTCATGGGTTTGCACGCGGCCCCATTGCCCTAATTGTTGGCGAAGATATTGCCGCACGTAAAAGCGACCCTCTGTCGCAAAGTAGGGGTCGCGATCGCGGGCGATTTCGCCAACATGGGTTTTGAGTCGGGTCGTTAGCTCAGACTCCACATGCTCTCCCAACAGGGGAACCCGTTAATACTGCCACAGGGTTTACGATTGGGCAACGGCCATCTCCTGCTGCGGGCTGTCAACTTCTGCCGGCACTCTTCCTTGAATGGTAAGAACCGAGCAGGGCGCGTGGTGCAACACATAGTTGCTGACACTGCCAAGGAACAGTTCACTCAAACCTGTGCGGCCTCGTCTTCCCACCACCACCAGATCAGCGGCCCAGGTTTCAGCTAAGCGGCAAGTGACTTCGCCGGGGTCACCCACATTTTGAGTGAATTCGGTTTCTACCCCAGCGGCGATCGCCTGATTCGCCAGGGATTGCAGCAGGGCCGCTCCCTCCCGTTCAAAGATTTCCCATTGACGGGCGTAGGCTTTGACCGCTTCCGCATGGAGCGAGGTATAGAGGCTATCCGTTCCTGGATAGACCGGGGTTGGGTAACTGTCATCCATCGGTGAGAGCACATGAAGTAACATCAAGCGGGCACCACTGGCTTTGGCCAGAGACACAGCTTCAGCAAAAACATGCTTGCTCATGCTGGTGTTATCAAGGGCAACCAGAATTTTAGTAAACATAAAAACCTCCTTTGAAAAAGTCAGTTCGTTTAAACCCCCCACGGGGCCTTGGCTAGTAAAGGAACGGACGGGTTTAATTTGGGTTGAGTTTGCGCTTGGGGCAAGTCTAAGCAGGTGGGTTCGGGCGATCGGTGTGGCGGGCAACTTCCGCCTCTGTGGCAGCGATTTCTAACAAGGTTTTGAGTACTGAGTCGGGGTTTAGGCTGATGCTATCAATGCCTTGCTCCACCAGAAAGCGGGCAAATTCGGGGTAGTCGCTGGGAGCCTGGCCACAGATACCGATTTTGCGTCCGTGGGCTTTGGCTGTGGCGATCGCATGGCGGATCAGGCGTTTTACCGCTGGGTTGCGCTCGTCAAACAAATGAGCGATCTGGGCCGAGTCTCGATCTAATCCCAACGTTAGTTGAGTCAGGTCGTTAGAGCCGATAGAAAAACCATCGAAGACCTGGCTAAATTCATCGGCTAGCATCACATTGCTAGGTAATTCGCACATAACGTAAACCTGTAGACCATTCTCCCCCTGCACCAAGCCATGCTCGGCCATAACGGCCAATACTTGGCGGCCCTCGTCGGGGGTGCGGCAGAAGGGAATCATTAGAACCACATTCGTTAACCCCATTTCATCCCGCACTTTTTTCATGGCCTTGCACTCTAGGGCAAAGCCTTCGGCATAGCGGGGGTCATAGTAGCGCGAAGCCCCACGCCAGCCAATCATGGGGTTTTCTTCCTGGGGTTCAAAAAACTGGCCCCCCAAAAGATTGGCGTATTCGTTGCTCTTAAAATCTGACATTCGCACAATCACGGGTTTGGGATAAAAGGCGGCAGCGATCGCCCCGGCTCCTTGCGCGAGCTGATCCACAAAATAATCGGGCTTGTGGGTGTAAAGGTGCGTCAAATCTTCAATTTTTTGCTGGGCGATCGCGTCCTTGACCTGGTCAAAATGCAACAGTGCCAGGGGGTGCACCTGAATCTGGTTGGCAATAATGAATTCCAGCCGGGCTAAACCCACCCCATCATTAGGAATTGCCGCCAAGCGAAAAGCCTCTTCCGGGTTGCCCACATTCATCAACACCTGGGTTTGAGGTCGCGGCAAATGATCTAAAGGAATCTCCGTCAGTTTGAAGGGCAACAGTCCAGCGTAGATGCGACCTTCCTCTCCTTCACAACAGGAAACCGTAATTTCCTGGCCAGTCTCCAGGACACTGGTGGCATCATTGCATCCCACAATAGCTGGAATCCCCAACTCTCGGGCAATAATTGCGGCATGACAGGTACGACCTCCTTGATTCGTGACAATGGCACTCGCCTTTTTCATAATTGGCTCCCAGTCAGGGTCAGTGCGCACCGTCACCAGCACCTCTCCAGGCCGAAATAGCTCAATTTGACGCGCATCCAAAATCACTCTCGCTTTGCCTTGCCCCACGCCTTGCCCTACACTCCGCCCTGTCGTGAGGATTTCTCCCGTGGTCTCAAGGGTATAGCTGCGCAACAGGTTCATTTCTTTTTGGGAATGCACCGTTTCAGGACGAGCCTGCACGATAAACAGTTGCCCTGTCACGCCATCCTTGGCCCACTCAATATCCATCGGGGTATACTGCCCCCGCCGCTGACTGTAATGCTCCTCAATTAAACAGGCCCAGCGCGCCAACTGCAACACTTCGGCATCGCTAATGGCAAAGCGTTGCCTGAGGCGGGGTTGCACCGAGACATTTTTCGTCAACTTAGTCCCCCCTACGTCATAGACCATTTTGATTTCTTTACTCCCCAGGCGCTTTTTCACCAAAGGTCGAAACCCCTGCTTCAGGGTTGGCTTAAACACTAAAAACTCATCAGGGTTGACGGCACCTTGCACAACGTTTTCACCTAGACCGTAGGCCGCCGTGACCAAGGCCACATCCTTAAAGCCGGTCTCAGTATCGATCGAAAACATCACCCCCGATGCAGCCAGGTCAGAACGCACCATTGTTTGCACCCCGACCGAAAGGGCGATGTCTAAGTGAGCAAACCCTTTAGTCTGGCGATAGGAAATCGCTCGATCGGTAAAAATAGACGCAAAACACTTGTGGCAGGCTTCTAGGACAGCCTGCACCCCCTGAACATTCAGATAGGTCTCTTGTTGCCCGGCAAAACTAGCATCGGGTAAATCTTCAGCCGTGGCACTTGAGCGAATGGCAACGTCTGTATCGGTTCCATACTCTTCGCAGAGGCGAGCATAGGCGGTCGCGATCGCCGTTTGTAACTCTTCTGGAAACGGGGTCTGTAACATTAAGTGGCGGGCCTGCTTGCCAACCTGCTGTAATTGACTCACATCTTCCACATCTAGCCCAGCAAACAGTGGTTGCAACTGCGCCTCTAACCCTGCCGCCGATAGAAAATAACGATAAGCATAGGCAGTCGTGGCAAACCCATCCGGCACCTGCACCCCCTGGCTCGATAGATTTTGTAACATTTCCCCCAGGGATGCATTCTTTCCGCCAACGAGGGCAACATCGGTCATCCCCACTTGGTTGAGCGGTAAAACAAACTGGTTGGCTTTTGTTTGCTTGAAATCCACAGACGATGCAGCGTTGATGTCTAGCATGGATTTCTCCTTTTTAACTGGATTGTTGTGAACCGGCTACCTTCCCGCGGCACGCCCTCTCTCTACACAGTGATGTTCTGAGCAATAAAAGTTCTGAGCCATAAAAGACCCACTCTTCTACCCCCTTGGAGGTAGGCTAAATCATAGACAGCATCAGCCTTACACCTTTGTTCTAGCGAAATTCGTGCTCAAAATAACGAAACAGTAAAGAAATGAAAGAAGAAGGCGACTTTTCATAAAGAAAGATGTGCATTTTGGTCTAGAGGGCAAAATGACAGCTTGGCTCAGAAAGCTGAGGACAAGACCCAGTAGACAACTGCCAATACTGGGCAGGCTTTCTGGCTCGCCCCTCGCCATCAAAGATAGGGCAACAGCTATATCAGACCCCCAGCGGACAGCTTAAAGGCCTATCTCCCAGTAGCCCTGACAACTTAAGTCATAGCGATAGGGACAAAACCCTGCTTCGCAGGTTACAGCAGGCTCAGATCAGGCTAAGGCCTCAGTGACAGACTTGAGATTCTATCGTTGCGGGTTTAACCGCTAGACACCCTTCAAATATTCCCTCAAACAAGTAGGCTAGAGTGAGTCATTAGTCACTACTATAGTCATTACTATTTCGGAGCTTGAACTGCTACTCCCGCACAGGTTGAGCAAGCCGTTCGCAATCCTTAAAGTGGTGCCTTTCTGCACCAGATTTCAGGCTGTTCCCCTTTGCCATTGTTGCCTTCTACGCCCCTATTATGATGACTACAATCGCGCTGATTGCCCATGATGCCAAGAAAGATGCCCTGGTTGACTTTGCCAAGGCGCATGCCCCTGTGTTGCAACGTTATCGGCTGATTGCAACGGGCACAACAGGGCAGCGCGTGGAAGCTGCAACTGGCTTGGCGGTCGAAAAGTTCCTCTCTGGGCCCCTAGGAGGTGATGCCCAAATTGCGGCAGAGGTGGCAACAGGGAGAGTATTGGCCGTCATTTTTTTGGTAGATCCCCTTTATGCACAGCCCCATGAGCCAGATATTCAGGCACTTTTAAGAATTTGCAACGTACATAATGTGCCCTTCGCTACAAACTTGGCCTCGGCGGAAATGATTCTCTTTCGATTGGCGAAAGCAAAGGTTGCCCATCTGATTTTTAACCCGGTGAGTGGACAGGGGGATGCCAAACAAGATCTGGCCTTGATCCGCAGTTTGCTGGAACCCCACCTCAACCTAAAGGTGCAGGATACGCAACCGGATATCAGCCCTGACCAGCAGGTCGCGGAGGCGATCGCCGCAGGGGCAGAGATTGTTATTGCCGCAGGGGGAGATGGCACCATCTCTGCTGTGGCTGGTGCCCTAGTGGGTACAGGGATTCCCCTGGGAATTATCCCCCGTGGCACGGCCAATGCGTTCTCTGCGGCCCTGGGTTTACCTAGAATTGCACCGATTAAGAGTGCCTGCCAGGTAATTTTGGCCAATCATACCAAGGTTGTTGATGCCGCTTTTTGTAATGGCGTGCCGATGATTTTGCTGGCAGGGGTGGGCTATGAGGCCGCAACTGTAGAAATGGCAAACCGGGAATTGAAAGATCAATGGGGTGTCTTGGCCTATCTAATGGCCGGCTGGCAGGCGATCGACGAACAAAAATTATTTGAAACCACAATTGAAACCGAAACCGAAACCTACCAGTTTCAAGCCCATGTGATTACCGTTGCGAATGCGGCCCCCCCTACATCCGTGTTAGCTCAGGGTGCAGGCACCGTCATTTTTGATGACGGTTTGTTGGATGTGACGATCGCGTCCGCAGAGACCAAGCTCCAGGGCATTACAACCATGTTAAGAATGTTGGGAGCCGCGATTACCCGCACCAATGTAGAAGATCAAAACGTTGTTCATGTGAGGGTTAAGCGCCTCAAAGTGACCACCGATCCGCCCCAAAAGGTGGTAGTTGATGGCGAAATTATTGGCTCTACACCAATTGAAGTGGAATGCATCGAGAAGGGCTTGGTCGTCTTGACTCCTCAGAATTTAGCCTGATAAAGTAAAAAATGGCATACGAGATTTCGATGATAACTATTTGAATTTTTTGGGGTGCAAGCTCTGCTCCTTGATTTAAGCGATCGCGTTGGGCAGAAGGTTGAGGATAAAGCCATACCCTCAGCCGCCAATGCTGGGTAGGCTCTCTGCCTTGCCATCGCTAGAGAGATCTGGTGACACTGACTAGAATGTGACCTTATAGGCTGATCCTATAGATTTGCTTCAGCGATCGCTCTTGGGCTAACCACCAAACTGGTTTCCGTATCTGTGACAAAGATCACCTCTGCATCTGTCACAGATCGCTTAAACGATAGGCCGGCACAGGTTACATTATTGTCTCAAGTAACTCTATAACTATTGCTATCTCAAAAAGCTGATAGCAGAGATTTCTGCATTCTCGATAAAGCAAGTCGAGGCTATAGGTTCCGTAGTAGCTCTTACTCATCACTGTGAGTTTAGTCGTTTCTTACCCTGGCGGGTAACGGCACTGCTTGCCGTTGACTCTTGGTTGATATCGCTGGATTAGGTTGGTATTCATGGATAGGTTATCTCCCCTTGTCGTTGCGCAGATTACAGATCTTCATTTGTTTGCTGAGCAGGAACGATGCTTGTTGGGTATTCCCACCGTTGAATCCTGGAAAACCGTGTTTGACCAGGTTGAGCGTCTGCAACGTCGGCCAGACTTGCTGCTGTTGACGGGAGATCTTTCCCAGGATGGCAAAGCTGAGTCTTACCAAATGTTGGTAGAAGCCGTTAACACTCTTGGTATTCCGGCCTATTGGCTACCCGGCAACCATGATAATCTGCCAGTTATGGAACAGGTCATGGATGATCGCCTAATTTCACCGGAGAAGTCCTTTCTTGCTGGGGATTGGCACTTTGTGCTACTGAATTCTCAGGTTGTCGGTTGTGTCCACGGAAACTTGACCCCAACCACATTGAATTGGCTGGATCAAGAACTGGCGACCTATCCCGACAAGCCAACCCTGGTAGCACTGCACCATCATCCCTTCCTAGTGGGGTCAGCCTGGTTAGATGGCAGTTGCCTGCAAAATCCCGACGATTTGTTTGCTGTCCTTGAACAGCATCCCCAAGTGAAGCTGGTTCTGTTTGGGCATATTCATCAGGAATTTAGTGTCTGGCGCAATAGCATTCAGTACTTTGGCACTCCCTCAACCTGCATTCAGTTTGAGCCTCATAGCGACGACTTTGCCCTGGATCATGCGGATCCTGGCTTTCGCTTACTCTACCTCTACCCAGATGAGACCTGGTGGACAACGGTTGAGCGCATTGAGTTTGCCGCTCAGATGGATTTAGCCGCTACGGGTTATTAACCAATGGTTGTGCTACCCTCAATGCATCATGGGGTTGAGCGAACCTTGGAAATAATGGAATATTTCAACTCTTGGCAGTACAACGAGTTCCAACCGGTCGGCAAAGACTACAGCCTACCGGCAGAAGTTGAGGTTTATGACTAAAGTCATGGGGATTGTCGTGACATTGAGGCTGAAGACCAGATGGTTCTGGATACTCTGGCGGTGCAGCCCACCGATGTCTTGATTGAGTTTGGCACAGGGACGGGTACCTTTGCGATTCGAGCGGCGCGTTGTTGTGCTCAGGTCTACGCGATCGATGTTTCAGAGGCAATGCTAGATTACGCCAGGGCCAAGGCTGCCAGAGCGGGTGTATCCAACATTCTTTTCTGCCATGCGGGGTTTCTTACCTACGCCCATGAGGCTGCGGTGGTAGATGCTATCGTTACATCTCTGGCATTTCATCACCTGCCCGACTTTTGGAAGGGCGTTGCCCTCAAGCGGTTAAACCGAATGCTGAGGCCTGGTGGGCAGCTCTATCTCAGTGATGTGTTGATGGAAGAGAGGAATGCGCTGCAAACCATTGCAACCTTTATTGAACAGCAGGCGGCAGCAGGGGAAGATTTTCTGCGAGAGGATGCAGAAAGGCACTTTAGAGAAGAGTATTCGACCTATGACTGGATTTTGGACGGACTATTGAGTCGTGCTGGTTTCACAATCCAGCACAAGCACCTCTATAGTGGGGTCTTTGGTCGTTATCTCTGCATTAAAGCAGAGGAAGCTGCGCTATAGCTGGGGAGTGGTTTTGCTCTCTAGCAAGTTTCTAGCCAACAAACAACCGGCTAGCATTCTCGCTGCAGGAGATTGGATGCTAGTGGGGGTTTGCAATTTTGGTTAGCAGAAGCCTTACAGCGCCAAGCGTTCAATCGGTTGCTGGCTGCGTTCTTTAGGTTAAATCGATCTGACAAGAACGAGGACGCTCAGCCAATCGCGCCTGAGTATTGTCAAAGGGCGCTATCTGGAAGGGACAGATCTTTACCTGAAAATTGCCTTAGATCTCTGGCAAAGTCATGACGAAAGGGCAAGCTTGGATTAGACCATATTCAAGGGAAACCGTTCTGTGAGAAAACGCTGGGCAGATGTTTTATCGTAGATTTCCCCGTCTAGGGTGGCAGCTCGCAGCGCTTCTAGAATCTGGCGAAATTGTGGGCCGGGTTTGTAGCCCATGGTCTTTAAATCGTTGCCATCTAAGGGTGGGGTAATTGTAATCCAGTGGGTGAGGTAACGCCAGAGCAGCCGACGGGCCGGGCGCCTCCAAGCTAGTTTGGGTTGGTGGGGATCACATCGTACCATTAGCAAGACTAACAGAGCCGGATCGTAGGCCTGGAGTTGCTCGACGACCTGGCTGGGCCGTAGACTCTTAGTGCCTTGACTCACCAGGGTCGGCAAGGTGGCTTCTGCTTGGGCAAGCAGCCGTAGTCGTTCGATACTGTCTTGGGGTAATTGTAGGTTTTCTGCGACTGGGGCGCGGGCCTCTGCGGGGAGTTGGGCCAGCAGTGCCTCCAGTAACCATAGCCAGCTTGGCAATGTGGGAATTGAGAGCGGAATGGCTGGTCGATTGTGATATTTGAGAAATCGGGCCAGAAGCCGCAGGGAGCGCCACAGACTGCTGACATTCTCTAGGGCGGGGTGGATGCAGCATAAAGCTCCGAGATCGGCCAGTTGGCGGAGAGCGGTTTCCCAGGCTGGTAGGCTGAGGATGGATTTTAACTCGGCTCGCAGGCGGGTTTGCAGGGCTGGAGCAATCGCCTGTTGGTCTTGTACCTGTTGATAGATGCCACTGGCGATCGCGTGACGAATGTAGGCTTCTGTCTGGGGTTCAATCTCAAACCCAAGCCGCACGGCAAATCGCACCGCCCGATAGATGCGAGTCGGGTCTTCAATAAAGCTGTTTGCATGTAATACCCGAATTCGTTTTGCTTGCAAGTCGAGGGCACCGCCAAAAAAATCCAGCAGATCTCCAGCGCGGGGGGGGGTCAGGCGCAGCGCCATGGCATTGATTGTAAAATCGCGGCGGTACAAATCTTGCTGAATCGAGCTAGCCTCTACTTCTGGGTTGGCGGCTGGATAGGGGTAAAACTCGGTGCGAGCGGTGGCAATATCTACCCAAAGAGATTGCAACACAGGGTCGCTGTGCCACAGCAAAGCCGCCGTCTGGAATTTACCATGGATTTCTAGCCGGGCTTCTGGATAAAGCAGTTGGAGCGAGCGAGCCAGGGCTACACCAGCCTCTGTCGTTGCTGCTTGATGAAAACCATCCACAACCAGATCAATATCTTGTAGCAATAACTTTTCGGAAATCTTCTCCCGATTTGCTGCAAGGTGCAGCAGAAAATCGCGCACACCACCGCCCACCAGGTAAAGCTGCCAGCCCTGAGAGTCGGCAGCCCGGGCTGCTGCCAGCAAAAGCTGCTTTAACTCTGGGACTAAAGCCTCCAATAACGCATGCAAGCGCTGGGCTGATGTGAGTCTGGCCCATTCAGGCAAATTGGCTTCTAGTTTCTCTGAGTTTGCTCTCCACTGTTTTTTTTCCCTGATTTGGCCATGACTTTGCCAGTGCAACTGCCGGAGTACATCCGTGCGGGTAACAATCCCAACCAAATGGTCGCCTGCTAGCACAGGTAAGCGCCCAATGTCATAGGTGACCATGAGCGCCTCAATTTCAGGAAGGCTGGTTTCTGGGGTAATCGTGTGCAGGTTGGTGGTCATATACCCCTTTACAGGCGCATGGCTAAACCCGTGATGCAGGGCAATATCCAGATCTCGGCGAGAAATGACCCCCACTAGTTGGTCGCTGGCATCCACGACGGATAGTCCTGAATGGCCGTAGCGCAGCAAAATCCGCTGGGCTTCGGCAATGGTTGTCTCTGGGCGAATTGTCCGCACGGGAGCGGACATAATTTCGCGGGCAAGGGGCGGATGGGGGATTTGGTCAATCAGTTGCTTGACTAAGGTTTCTAAAATAGCTTGGGCGTTTCCTTCTCGTAAGTTGGCAGCAGCAGCGCGAGCATGGCCGCCCCCACCGAGGGGGGTCAGCAGTTGGTTTAAGTCTGTGCCGTCAATCTGCGATCGCCCAATCAGGGTAATTCGATCGGCCTCACCGCCTTGAGTCTGGCAACCTCCACTGCGGCAATATTCCGCTGCTAATAAGAGGGCCTCGGCTTCTGTGATTTCCATCAGTCGCCCAACCACACTGGATAAGCCCGGGGTAAAAACCTCTAGGGGGAGAAGCACCGAAGCAATTTTATAGCCTTGCACCGTTTGGGTCTGGAGGTTTTCCAGGGCGATCGCCAAAATCTCCTGTAAATTGGGCGGTAGGCCAGGGTCAACATACTCGGAGATCGTCCGTATATGCGCTTGATGCTCCATCAACCAGGTTAGTGCTCTGGCATCGCGCACTGTTGTGTGATCAAAGGTCAGCGACCCCGTGTCTACATGAATCCCTAAGGCCATTACCGTTGCTTCCATCGGATTTGGCACCACGGCCTTAGCCTGGAGGGCTTCTACAATTAGCGTCGTGGTCGCTCCAATGGCCTCTATCTGCCTCACACTTGCAGAAATATCACTGTCCACAGTGGGATGGTGATCGTAGACGGTCACCTCTACCCCTGGTAAGTCGAGCCATTCTGCTGTCTTTCCTAGGCGATCGCGGCGTTGGGTATCGACCACAAATAACCGCCGCACCTGAGCTGGGTTCACTGCCCGTCGTTCGAGCAGAGCGTATTCATCCCGGTGTAGGGCTAAAAAATCCCGCACGGCTGGATGTGCTCCACCTGCTAACACAATTCTTAACCCAGGGCATAAACAGGTTAAACCAACAGCAGCACCTAGGGTATCAAAATCAGCGGTTGTGTGGCAGAGAACAAGATCCATAAAGTAAGGATGGCATCAATGGGAGCCGCAGAATCGGGTTTGCCGCTTCAGGCAGTGGCAACGGCCCAGCAAAAACCGCCAGTACCGACGTCATTCAGCCAAAGAAAACTACCGAATCGGAACCATTTTTTGATAGCGTACTAGCAGGGGAGCGATCGTAGCGATGACTCTGTAACCCTTGCCTTACTGTATTGCCATTTAGGGAGAACCGCAGATGACAATTTTGTTTCAGCTAGCCTTAGCGGCGTTGGTGTTGCTATCTTTTGTAATGATTGTGGCTGTGCCAGTAGGTATGGCTTCTCCCCAGAATTGGGATCAAACAAAGCGCTTGCTACTATTGGGTTCTGGCGTGTGGGCCGGGCTAGTTATTTTAGTTGGCGTACTTAACTCGTTTGTGGTGTAACGCGATTAAGCTTCGTATAAGAATAGGGAATTTTTTAAGATTTTGGTGTTACCCCATCAGTTTTCCTCTTTGAAGGTGTGTCGGCTGATGGGGTTGTTCTTGTCTAATACTAGGGTAGGTTTGGCATGGCCGTCTTCGAGGGAAATTTTACTCAAACGGCGCGAATGCGCTTTGCCATTGTCATTGGTCGCTTTAATGATCTGGTGACGGGCAAACTTCTAGAAGGTTGTCAGGATTGCCTGAAGCGCCATGGGGTCGATATTAGCCCAGAGGGAACTCAGGTTGACTACGCCTGGGTGCCGGGCAGCTTTGAGGTGCCAATGGTGGCGCGGCAATTAGCGCTAAGCGGTCGCTATGACGCAATCATCTGTCTGGGGGCGGTGATCCGTGGGCAAACTCCCCATTTCGACTATGTGGCCTCTGAAGTATCAAAAGGTATTGCTGCGACCAGCCTTCAGACTGGGGTACCGGTTATTTTTGGGATTTTGACAACGGATACCCTGCAACAGGCGGTAGAACGGGCGGGGATTAAAAGCAATCTAGGTTGGAATTACGCCATGAATGCTCTAGAAATGGCTAGTTTGATGCCGCAAGTTCGAGCCGGGGAAACGGTTTCTAACAACGCAGGGACAGCAACTCTGCCACCGGCAATGAAGCGGGCAGCGTTGGCCGATGGAATGCCAGAATCCTAAAAGATTTGCTAGGCTTGGCCCAGATTTGGGCAGTTTTTATGAAACACTTCGCGATCGCAGCGGTGTTCGTGACCAGTTCACTTATTGGGTCAGAGGTAGCTTCTACCCCTTCGAGTTCGATATCACCGCAACGCTCTATTCCCGAGGTTCTGACAGCAGTGAGCGGATTTAGCCATCGCTCAGATGCTTTAGCCTATCCCTCGCTTGCCCTACAGGCTCGAAGCATCCCCCTAGCTGAGGTGAAATTGTTGACTCCAGGCGTGAGCGATCGCCAACTCCTACGGTTGAAGCCAACGGTCGGCACAACACAGCGGGCAGTCATGACAATGGATCTGAACCAAGTCATTACCATGCAGGGAGCCGCTCTACCCCAAGTTTCTGCTCCTAGTACAGCCATCACGATTGAAATGACCGTTGAACGGGTAGACCCTAATGGTGATGTGCACTACACCTTTCGTTACCTAGAGCTAACGGCGATCGCCAAACCAAAAACGCCTCCCGGCCTAGTGATGGCCACTCAACAGGCACTCGATCAGCTCAAAGGGATAGAGGGCAAGGTGGTTAGTGATGACCAGGGGCGTACTAAATCGGCTCAGGTCACCTTCTCAGAGCGAATGGCCCCGGCTGTTAAAGAGCAGTTTCAGCAGTTATTTGCCAATATCCAGCAATTTGATGCTCCCCTTCCCACTGAACCCGTTGCCCCAGGAGCGCAGTGGCAGGTGCGGCAAAACCTGACAGTGAATGGCATGCGTCTCAATCAAACCGCCACTTATGAACTGATTGAAATCCAGGATAGGGTGTTAACTGTCAGAGTTCAGTTGCAGCAAACAGCCCCAGCACAAAACGTTCCCCTACCCAATTTGCCTGCCGGCATCGTCGTCAGCCTGAAAAAGATGACTGCTCAGGGGAGGGGAACTTCTCAGTTTGACTTAAGCCAACCCTTTGTGTTGCAGTCTCAGGTGGCTGTTAACCAGCAGATGCAAATGAGTACCACCATTCCTCAGACCAAAGAAACCATTGAAGTGGAAGCCCTTACCCAAATTGAGATGAAATTTGCGCCAAAGTGAGGGCTAATGAGTCCTTAACTTTATCTCATTTGATTCTCAAATAGATGAGGCAGCATAAAAAGCGATTACCAGGAGTCAGAACCCATGGTAAAGGAATGGTACATCATCAAAGAGCCAGATGGTTGTTGCGCCATTGTCCACGCTGCTCAACTTGCAGCGCTGACGATTGTTGAGCAGTGGGGGCCATTTGCTTCAGAAGCGGAGGCGATCGCCCGGCGGGTTGGCCTCATTCGATCAGGCAAATGCCAACCGCGTTAGGGACGAGTCAACTTCAGGAAAGTTAGAGGCACACCCTGAATCTAGTGAACCTAGAAACCTACTGATGCCTCATAGCGAAGGGCCGTGAACGATAACCTATAACAGGCAACTCCAACAGAGACCCTCACCCGCAGGGATGGCATAGAACTCCTTCAGGTTTATTTCCCGCACCTTTTGGTGCAACCTTTGGCTGGGCGTGCTCTGCATCCTGAAGGTTAGCCCAGCATGGCCAGCATTGAGAAAACCCGAAGAACCTACTGCATTTGGGCACGCTGTTGCTTCTGCTGGGCCTTCCTAATTTCTCGACCTAAAACATCCATCGCCTTAGCATACTGAGGATCTTCTGCGGTGCCGATTTTGTCACGGTTGGTACTTAAGAACTTCTTCTGATCATCGGTTAGATTGACCTGAAAATCGGGTTCAATTCCATGCTTATTAATATCCCGCCCATTGGGGGTGAGATATTTGGCAATGGTAACCGCCAGGGCAGAGCCATCTCCCAGCCCGCGCACCGACTGCACCAGCCCCTTACCAAAGGTTTTCGCCCCTACAATAACCGCCCGCTGATTATCCTGGAGTGCCCCAGAGAGAATCTCACTGGCGCTAGCAGAGCCATCATCCACCAGCACAACAATGGGCTTATCCGTTAAAGCGCGGCGGTTAGCCTGTTCGCGCTCTTGTTCACCTTGCCGATTTACTGTAGAAACAATGGCCCCATTCCGGAGAAACATCCGGGCAATTTCCACACTGGCGTAGAGCAAACCACCAGGGTTGGAGCGCAGATCTAAGATGTAGCCACTGACATTTTGCTTCTCTAACTTCTCTAAGGCTTTACGCATGTCAGCCGGAGAGTTAGCGCTGAATTGAGTCAGGCGAATATAGCCGATCTCTCCCAAAGGAGACGGTTGCACGCTAGATTTGACCGCATGTAACTCAATCCGAGCACGCACCAATTCAAACTTGAGTTGGCGATCGCCCCGTTGAATGCCCAAGGTAATGCGAGTTCCCGGCTGTCCACGAATGAGTGTGACCGCTTGGTTCACATCCATCCCCTCGGTAGACTTGCCATCAATCGTTGTAATAATATCCTTAGATAAAATTCCCGCCGCCGCGGCTGGCGAATCTTCGATCGGTGCAACGACCGTCAGCTTTTTCGTTTGCTCATCGGCAGCAAGTTGAATCCCAACTCCCGTTAATTCTCCGGATGTGTCAATTTGCATATTGCGATATTCCTGGGGATCCATGAAGCGTGTGTAGGGATCATCCAGCTTTTTGAGCATTTCGCGAATCGCCTTGTAAGCCTCTTGCTTATTGCTGTAATTGCGGTTGAGATACTCCTTGCGAATAGCCTTCCAGTCAACCTGGTTAAACGTGGCGTCTAGATAAGTCCGGTCAATAATCTGCCAAACCTCATCCACAATCTCCTTGGGACTATCTCGAAAAAAGGCTTGCCCTTCCGACAAGTGCAACCCTGCTCCTGTAAACACAACTGCCCCAACAGCGATCGCAGTGGAGCCAAGCACAAGCCCTCGTTTTGTAATTCCCATGATTCAGTTTGTGGAAGACTGCAAAAGGTTATGCTCAATCTAGCACAGCCAAACGCAATCTATCAGGGTATCTGGGTGCATATTTAACAAGCCCTTGCTGGATCAATGCACCGTGTCCAAATACCAGCCTTTTTAAGGAATGAGATCGAACAGGGCACCTTACTAGAGCAGGAAATTCTCTTCGGTTCCCAACGCGCTTTGTCACATCGCTTACGGAGTGAGGAATTCTAAATCCTTATCATTGAGCACTAAGGCTGTAACGTTTCGCAGAGTCGCAGCCAAGCTGATGTAATCGGAGTCAGTCATTTTTCCAGAAAGGCCTTTCCCTTGGCTTTGAGGCTAATCTCAAGATTATTTCTCTTGAGGAGGCCTTTATGCAACTACAGTTTTGAAAAAAGATCTAAGAGATCAATAAGTCGATAAATATTTTGATTTTTTGACACTTAGATGACGCGACGAGTTCCGTTAGCCTGCTCAAGCAGCTACACTAAGCAGAAATACTAGGTTTCTGATCTAATTAGATAGATTGTTCTATCTCCATGTAACTATGACTGAAGTAACTGGATCCACTAAAGCGCCTCTTCGCCCGATTAGTAAGACAGGGTTGGAAAACCTGGCAGCCATGGCAAAGGCTAACCCAAACGTCATCAAGTCGCTCAAAATCAAAACGGTTTGTGAAGGTCAGTTTCACAACCTCAACTTTGTTCGCGATTTGCCGGCTCATGTCATTGACGAGCCTCCCGGCTTGTTAGGCCAAGATACTGCCCCGAACCCGTCTGAGGCGGTGCTGGCGGCGCTTGGCTCCTGCTTATCTGTCGGGATTCATGCCAATGCGGTGATGCGGGGGATTACGCTCACCAAACTAGAACTGGAACTGGAGGGTGACATCAACATCACCGGGGTTTGGGGCATTGGAGACCTGACCGAAAAGCGCCTGGGCTTTACCGATGTGCGAGTCAAGGTCGATTTAGAAGGGGATGCTAGCCGTGAAGCGTTAGAGGACCTGGTGGCCCATTCGAATGTTTGGTCGCCAGTTGCCAATACGCTGCGCAATCCTGTGAATCTAGAGGTTGCCTTAGCTTGAGATGATGGATGAATCATTTTAGGCTTCTTTGCCTTCTGCCGCTGTTAGAAAGGTCTGGAGGTGAGGGCAGAGGCTTCGGCACCAATATCGGTTTATGAATAAGGGATGAATGACTGGCTCGACACTAGCCTGTTTGTTTGCACATATGGATTTTTTGAGTGCTGTGGTGCTTTTGTGGTGTTCCCGTTTAGACAATCCTCATTGTTTTTGCTGAGTGGATATTCAGGTAGGCAATGACTGAGGGATGGAAAAACCGTTGGACGATAGTCAATGGTTGTTTTTTCCTTTTCACCCGGTTTGTTGAGTTCTTCTGCCCTTTGTTTTTCCTAAGAAATTAACCTATGCAAGTTGCTTCCACCCCATTTTTTAGCCAAAATGAAATCCAGAGGAACGATTGAGCTTTACAGAACAACCTCCTATTTCTCGTCTTATTACTGAGTTGAAAACGGCGATCGCCCAAGATCTTGCCCCCCAAGTGCAGAAAATTGATGAGGATGGCTATTATCCCCGTGAGTTTATGCATCGCGTTGGTGCTCTGGGTGGTTTTGGGCAGGCTGTAGCGAGAGAGCATGGAGGGGCAGGGCAGGGGCTGCGCTCTGCGGTACAGGTGGTTGAGGCCATTTCAGAAGAGTGTTTGTGACTGGGTTTATGGCCTGGTGTCAGATTGCCTGTACTTGGTATATGCAAAATAGTGAGGATTCTTACCTCAAAACCCACTTGCTGCCCCAGGTGGCAAGCGGCAAAGTTTTAGGGGGAACAGGCTTATCTAATCTAATCCGATGAAGCATTTTGCTGAGATTGAGAAGATTGCCCTGGTGGCGAAGCGTGAACCCGGTGGTTATCGGCTGAATGGGTTGCTGCCCTGGGTTTCCAACCTGGGTGAAGGGCATCCCTTTGGGATTGCAGCCCAGATTGCTGGTTCCGATGAGTATCTAATGGCGATTGTTTCGGATGACTTGCAGGGGTTAACCCTGCGGCACACGGCTCATTTCATTGCCCTAGAGGGGAGCGGTACGTTTAGCTGTGCCTTTAAGGATGTCTTTGTGCCAGATCACTTGATTCTGGCGGCCCCTGCTGATACCTATGTCAATCAAATTCGACCTGGCTTTATCTTGACCCAGGTGGGCCTGGGCCTGGGGCTGGTCGCTGGTTGCATTGATGTGATTCTACAATATCGCTCCCGATTGGGGCATACTAATAGCTTTCTGGATGACCAGGCCGAAGATCTGGCTGCGGATTTGGCGATCGCCCGGTTGAAGGCTGACACTCTAGCCGATGAGCTAAGTCAGCTTCAGGGAGAAGTGCCAATAGATCTATTAAGGGAAGTGGTACAGGTGCGGCTAAGGGGTTCGGAATTATCGCTGCGAGCGGCGAATGCCGCCATGCTGCATGCTGGAGCGCGAGCCTATCTGCAAGGCTCAAAGCCATCTCGACGTTTACGGGAAGCTTATTTTGTGGCGATCGTCACACCGGCAGTTAAGCAGTTGAAGCAAATGATACAGCAGCTAGAGCACAGGGATTCTTTTAAGGGAAAACTTAAGTACGTTGCCAATCATCAAAACCCATGAATCAGCCTCTTATCACCTCTGCCTCTAGTGAGCGACTTGCTGACTTGGTTCCTTCTGCCCCCCCCTTGCTAACCATCCGGCAGTTGCAGAAACGGTATAAAACCCGGCAGGGTTATCTGACCGCTTTTGATGGGATTGATTTGGAGGTTCGTCGGGGCGAGGTGGTTTGCCTATTGGGGGCAAGTGGCTGTGGTAAATCCTCCTTGTTGGCAACGATTGCGGGTTTACAAGGGGCTGATCGGGGCGAAATCTACTTGCAGGGGCAGCCCGTGCGGCAGAGCCAGCCGCAAGTGGGGGTTGTTTTTCAAGACCCTTGTTTGTTGCCGTGGCTCACGGTAGCCCAAAATATTGCCTTTGGCCTTAAACTCAAGCACATGCCGATCTTGACGCGCTCAGAACTGCGATCGCGGATTGCTGAAGCGGTGGATCAAGTTGGGTTGCGGGGGTTTGAGCGCAGCTACCCCCATCAACTGTCGGGTGGCATGGCCCAGCGCGTGGCCCTGGCCAGAACCCTAGCCCGTCGCCCTCAACTCCTGCTGCTGGATGAACCCTTCAGCGCCCTCGATGCCATTACCCGGCTGGATATGCAAAACCTGTTGTTGCAGATCATTACCCAGCAACAAGTCACTGTCGTAATGGTGACCCATGATATTGATGAAGCGTTGTTACTGGGCGATCGTGTTGTGTTAATGGCTCGCCACCCTGGGCGGATTTATCGGGAGTGGACGATTCCCCAACCTAAGCCCCGGTTTCAGCAGGCGCATTTACTGTCTGAGCTGCACTTTGCCATTCTAGAAGCGCTGTCTACAGTCATGGATCTCTCAAATCAAGCTTTTCCCCATTCTCTGGAGACTACCCTATGACCCGGCCTGGTATCTGTGCCTGCTGCGGCATGAGTCGGCGTGATTTTTTGAAATTGACCAGTCTATTTTCGACTTCCCTAGGTGTCACCCTGGCGACTGGCGGCTGTCAGCCTACAGCGGCTCCACCCACAGCAAGCAATCAACCCAGCCCTAGCCCCGCAGCCGGAGCGGGTCAACCCGTGAAGATTGGCTATTTACCGATTACAGATGCGGCTCCATTGCTGATTGCCCATGCGAAAAAATTCTACGAGGCTGAGGGATTAACCGCTGAGCCTCCCCGGCTTTTTCGTTCTTGGGCACAGGTGGTGGAAGCCTTTTTGGCTCGTCAGGTAAATGTTGTGCATGTGCTGTCACCGATTACGGTATCCCTACGCTATGGGCGTAAATTTCCGGCTAAGGTGGTGGCCTGGAACCATGTTAACGGGTCGGCCTTAACCGTATTACCCGAAATCAATACACTGCAGGAATTAGGCGGACGCACGATCGCAGTGCCCTTCTGGTATTCCATCCACAACGTTGTTTTACAGCAGGTATTGAAGCAAACAGGTTTGAAGGTCACCCGCAAACCTCAGGATGCAGCCATTGGGGCTGATGAGGTTAATTTGGTGGTGCTGCCCCCGCCAGATATGGTGTCAGCCCTGGCGAATCGGGCGATCGCTGGCTACATTGTCGCTGAACCCTTTAATGCTGCGGCTGAGAACCTAAAAACTGGCAAGATTCTGCGGTTTACGGGAGATGTCTGGAAAGATCACGCCTGCTGCGTCGTCTTTCTCCACGAAGAGGATACAACTCAGCGGAAAGAATGGGCCCAAGGTGTGGTCAATGCCCTGGTCAAAGCACAGGCGTGGATTCGTGACAACCGCGCAGAAACGGCGGCACTCTTATCAAAAGATGGCAGTGGCAAATATACACCCCATCCGCTGCCAGCCTTGCAGCGTACCCTGACCTATCATGATCAGAATTTTTACGGCAAGCAGAAAGCCATTCAGCACCCAGAATGGGGAATTGACCGTATCGATTTTCAACCCTATCCCTTTCCCTCCTATACAGAAGAACTGGTGCGCTTACTGAAGGAAACCCAGGTAGAAGGGGATACAGCTTTTTTACAAGCGCTTGATCCTAAAGAGGTGGCCGCCGACTTGGTGGATGACTCTTTTGTAAAACAGGCCCTGCAACAAGTTGGTGGGTTAAAGACCTTTGGCTTGCAGGATAACTTCTCTCGCTCAGAGACGATCGCGATTTAGCGGGTCTGGGCAACGGTTATCCTACACAAATGGCTCCTACGCAGTTGCCATGCCTAGGCAAAGCCAACCAAAGAACAGCCATCATGCCAACCCCCCTTATTCCATTCCTTCTCTCCATCCGTCCTCCTGCTCAATGAACCCAACCTCTACCCTTCCAACCCGGCTGCGCCTAAGGCTTCCCCTCCCTTTCCTGGGTTTAGTCGGTGGCGCGTTCATCTGGTGGCTTTTTACTACCCCCCTTTGGCATAGTAACCCCATCGTGGCCGATTTTTCCCCTGAACGCACCCTGGCCGCTTTGGGTCAGCTTTTTGCCTCTGGTACTATCATTCCCCATATTCAAACCAGCCTGCGGCGGATGTTGATTGGTTTAGTGGCGGCGATCGCGATCGGGGTGCCTCTGGGAATCTTGCTGGGGCTATCGCGCCCTTTAGAGCAGACTACATCAGCTCTGTTTCAATTGATTCGGATGATTTCGCCCCTTTCTTGGATGCCGTTAGCTGTGATGGTTTTGGGAATTGGGGATCTGCCCGTTTACTTTCTATTGACGATTGCGGCTATCTGGCCCTTGATCCTCAATGCCTCTGCGGGAGTGCTTTCGGTTAATCAGCGCTGGCTAATGCTTTCACGCAGCCTCTGCGCTACCCACTGGGAAACCGTCAGCCAAGTAATTATTCCAGCAATTGTGCCCCACTTGCTGACGGGGATGCGTCTGGCGATCGGTATCATCTGGATTATTCTGGTACCAGCAGAGATGTTGGGAGTCAGTGCGGGTTTGGGGTATTACATTTTAGATACCCGTGACCGCCTATCCTACTCAGAATTGATGGCGGTAATTTTAATCATCGGTATAATTGGCTACGGGCTGGATAGTGTGCTGCGATTTGCCCACCAGCAATGGACGCATCAGCGGTAAGTGGCCCGGAGGAATGAGTCATTTATGGTAAATCTTAGACGGACTCGAGAAGATGTCTTGGTCGCTGTTTTAGATTTAGTTCATCAGAAAGGATTTCACTCTACTGGGCTAAAAGAGTTACTAGCAACCAGTGGCGTGTCTTCGGGGAGTTTTTATAACTACTTTGCCTCCAAGAAGGATCTGGCTCGCGCCTTAATTGACTATAAGTGGGGTCAGTTGAAGGCGCTATTGTTTAGTGAAACCCAGTCAGACACGATCGCCCAGCTATTTCAAATAATCGACCAGTTAGAAGCGATTCATCAAGCAGAAGATCCCTGTGCAGGTTGTTTTTTGGGAAACTTGATTGTAGAGCTAGTGGAGCATGACCCCTCCTTTCGACCTCAGTTAGTACAGGTGTTTGACGAGTGGCAGCAGGAAATTGCCCGGTTGCTCTGGTTGGGGTGTGCTCAACTTAAGCCAGAGTTTGAACCAGACTGGGTCGCGCAGCAACTTTTGGGGGCAATTGAAGGGGCGTTACTACTGGGTCGCCTTTACAACGATCCAGCTCGCCTGCGCAAGTGTTTGGATGGTTGCCGCTATCTGTTGCGCTCTGTGTTAAGGGATTGGACTGACCAGGCGGCGGCTGGCAATCCCCCCATTCGACTGGCACAACAGGTTTGACAACTGCCTGCGCTTTCTAGCCCCCTAATGACTCACTAGCTGCGGCTAATCTCGTGAGGTATTGTAAAGGGGTGATGCACTGGCGATCGCCCCTATGACTTTAACTTCCCTGCTTATTCGGCACGCTCGGATCTTGCAGCCCGACGGCAACTTCTTGCAGGGGGATGTATTGATCCAGGCAGGTAAAATCGTCGAAGTTGCTGCTGCGATTGGGGCTACCGGCGATCGCGAAATTGATGCAACCGGCTTAACCCTGCTGCCAGGTGTGATTGACCCTCAGGTGCATTTTCGCGAACCAGGGTTAGAGCATAAGGAGGATTTGTTTACGGCGAGTTGCGCCTGCGCTAAGGGCGGGGTCACTTCTTTCTTAGAGATGCCGAATACGCGCCCCCTGACCACGACTCAGGCGGCACTGGATGATAAGTTGCAGCGGGCAGCAGCCAAATGTTTAGTTAATTATGGCTTTTTTATTGGGGCGACGGCGGAGATGCTGCCGGATTTGCTCGAGGCAACCCCCGTTTGTGGCATTAAGATCTTCATGGGTTCGATGCATGGCCCCCTACTGATCGATGAAGAGCCATTACTGGATCGCATCTTTTCCCGGGGCGATCGCCTGATTGCCGTGCATGCAGAAGATCAAGCCCGCATTTTGCAACGACGGCAGGAATATGCCGGTAATACCGACCCTGCCATTCATTCCGTGATTCAAGACAATCAGGCGGCCCTTAACGCCACCCAACTGGCTCTAAAGCTCTCACAAAAATATCAGCGGCGACTCCACATCTTGCATCTGTCTACCGCCGAGGAAGCCGAGCTGATGCGCCAGCAGAAACCCGCCTGGGTGACCTGCGAGGTGACGCCCCAACACCTGCTGCTGAATACCGATGCCTACGCCAAAATTGGCACCCTGGCGCAGATGAATCCACCCCTGAGATCGCCCCATGATAACCAAGTGCTCTGGCAGGCACTCCTGGATGGGGTGATTGATTTTATTGCCACTGACCATGCGCCTCATACCTTAGAAGAAAAAGCCCAGCCCTATCCCAATTCTCCTTCTGGGATGCCGGGTGTGGAAACATCTCTACCCCTGATGCTGACCCAAGCGATGGCGGGGCGCTGTACCATTGCCCAAGTCGCCCAATGGATGTCTACCAACGTGGCAAAAGCCTATGGCATCCCGAACAAGGGGCTGATTGCCCCCGGCTATGATGCGGACTTGGTATTAGTTGATCTGGCAACCTACCAACCCGTGCAACGAGAAGCGTTGCAAACAAAGTGTCGATGGAGTCCCTTCGAAGGTTGGGAACTGACCGGTTATCCCGTGTATACCCTGGTTGGTGGACAGGTCGCCTACGAGCAGGGCAAGCTAAATACGACAGTCCGGGGTCAAGCACTCTGCTTTCAGCCAACTCTTCGTTGAGTTGTGCCAGGCCCTTGCCTCTCGTCAGTGCTTTGTACCGTGGGGCTTTTACAAGACACAATCACAAATTCAAAATTCAAATTCAAAACGGTGTTATTTGGGATGACCGGTATCAGCTAGAAGTCGCAGAAGAGAGCATGTCACCTTTGCAGGCCCTCATCCCCCAGCCTCTTCTCCTGGGTTGGAAGAAGGAGGGTCGAGCCATCTCAAAGTCCCTCTCCCGAATTGGGAGAGGGATTTAAGGTAAGGGCAAAAGTGACAGGCACCCGTCGCAGAAGTGGTACGACAACTAGGCACGGATCAATCTAGGGGGCTGAGTCATGAGGAGGTCAGCCAAGAGGTCAGCCAACGTCAAGCCCAGTGAGAAGAAAATGAGCTGGCTGACTACACGACCAAAAGCCCCTGGGGAATTCTCTGGGAGCAGTTGACCGCTTCGACCATTGTGGTTTTACTGGCGGCGGCCCTGATTGCAGCTTGTCTCAGTGACTGTAAGGATGCGATCGCGACCCTGGCGATCGTAGCACTCACGGTTTTAATCGGCTGGAATCAGGAATATCGAGCAGAACGGGCCTTAGTTGCACTCAAGCAACTGGCCATTCCCAGCGTCACCGAAAGTCAGCGCTAGCCCATTGCAGCGTTCAGCTCCGCAATCCATTCTCCTGGAACGCTATGAATGCGATTTTCAGCACAGCAAGTATAATTACAGTCTTAGTTAGAAAGCTTAAGACGGTTGAATCGCTGAAACCCTTAGTCTGGCTAGGCTTTCTGATCCGCCTCCGCTGTCTTGTCGATGGCTACGGCTGTAATCCGTTTATTTGTGGAAGAGTTATTTGCCCATGAAAAAATTCGCCCCGGCTATACTAGTCAACCAGCTTAAGCCAAAACACACCTGTCAGGGCACTCATCAGCGACCGACGGCGATCGCGCTCTGGCTCTTGGCGATTAGCCTTGGCCTATTTGCATCTGCCTGCCAGGAACCCGCCCCAACTGGGCAAGGCACCCCGTCTCCAGGGGGGACAACCGCCAGTGCCGGGGGGCTGAGAATTGGTTCCCTACTCCCCGCAACAGGTGATCTAGCGGCTGTGGGGCAACCCATGTTGAATGCCGTCCCCCTTCTGGTAGATGAAGTCAACCAGTGCGGTGGGGTAAACGGGGCACCCATGGAGTTTGTGGGCAACGTTGATGATGAGACCAAGCCAGAAGCGGGTGTACAGGGTATGACCAAGCTTGCGGAAGTGAGTCGGGTGGCCGGAGTCGTTGGCTCCTTTGCCAGCAGCGTTTCAACAGCGGCGGTACCCATTGCAGTACGCAATAATGTTGTCCTGATTTCCCCCGGTAGCACCAGTCCCGTGTTTACTGAGCAAGCCAAAAAGGGAGAATTTAACGGCTATTGGGCCAGAACCGCGCCCCCCGACACCTATCAGGCCCCGGCACTGGCTAAGCTAGCGATTGACCGCGGGATTAAACGGGCTGCCACCATTGTGATCAACAATGACTACGGAGTGGGCTTTGAGCGCGAATTTGTAAAAGCTTTCAAGGCGCTTGGCGGCACGGTCACCAATGAAGCCAAGCCAACCCGTTACGACCCCAAAGCCACAACCTTTGATACCGAAGTGCAAGCCGCCTTTAGTGGCAAGCCAGAGGCGGTACTAGCAGTGCTCTACGCTGAGACAGGTAGCCTCTTGCTCAAAACTGCCTATGAGCAAGGAGTGAGCCAAGGGGTACAAATTTTGTTGACGGATGGAGTCAAGTCTGACAAGTTTCCGGCTCAGGTGGGTAAGACCAGAGAGGGCAAGTTTATTCTAGAAGGGGCCATTGGCACAGTACCCGGCGCGAGTGGCAAGGCGCTCGATGCCTTCGTTAAGCGCTGGCAAGGGAAGTATGGCACAACACCTGCAGAATATGCCCCCCATGCCTATGATGCGGCGGCCTTGTTAGCTCTAGCAGCCCAGGCGGCTGGCACTAACTCTGGCGATGCAATTAAAGGTAAGCTCCGAGAGGTCGCCAATGCTCCTGGAAAAGAAGTGGCAGATGTTTGCGAAGCATTAGATCTGCTTAAAAAAGGCGAACCGATTAACTACCAGGGAGCCAGCGGCAATGTGGATATTGATGAAAATGGGGATGTTGTCGGTAGCTACGATGTCTGGCAAGTACAGGCCGATGGTTCGCTCAAAACTATTGATACCGTGACACCTCAATAGTGGTGGGCTTTGACATGGTGGTGGGCTTTGGTATACCTACTGGCTTTAATTCAATGGAATGAAAGCCTTAGCGCTCTACCACAGAGACACAAAGGGCACCGAGGTATGACTTCTGTGTTCTCTGTACCTCTGTGGTTAGGTTTCAGGTTGCAGAGTCCCTATTTCTGAGCGTTCTGGGCTGTTTCTCCTAATCACAATTTCAGGAGAAATCATCAACCTTAGCTATACTGGCTCTGCTTCAATCTTAACGGAGAGAATGCGATCGCCCTGCCGAATGGCGTTTACCACATCCATATCCTCGGTCTTGCCAAAGACTGTATGAACTCCATCTAAATGAGGTTGGGGTGCATGGCAAATAAAGAACTGACTCCCCCCGGTATCTTTGCCCCGGTGCGCCATTGATAGGCTACCTGCCTCATGCTTATTCCCATTGATTTCGCATTGAATTGTGTAGCCAGGGCCACCGGTTCCCGGCATCCCACTGGCACCCGCACGGGTATTAGGGCATCCTCCTTGAATCATAAAATCATCAATTACTCGATGAAAAGCCAGCCCATCGTAATAGCCACTTTTAGACAGGTCAACAAAATTCTGGACAGTTTTAGGTGCATCGGCATCAAACAATTGCAGATGAATCGTGCCTTTGCTCGTTTCCATAATAGCGCGGGTCATGAGCGGTTCCTCTGGACTATTCCTTTGCAATCTTACCGCCAACGTGAGGGTTGCGTTTTGCGTTTTGGGGCTAGAGTTATTTATCTTTCGTGAGAGCCTCTAATCGCGGGGGCATAGACAACGGCCTGTTGCCTTTCTAGACTGGGTTGAGCAGAGCGATTCGCCTAGCATCTTGCCAAATCTCTGGTGGCTAGGTTAGGAAGGAAACAGGCGTGAGCCATCCCACAGATAAGTTGTAGAGTTGGAGTTAGAGCCTTCAATTGAGTACTCATGTGAGTACTCATGGGAGAAGTCAGAGCATAGAAGTCAGGCAAAATTGTCGGATTTATAGACTTATCAGCGTCTCATTCTGCCTTAATCTAAAAGACCTAAATTTATTCCGATGATGCCGCTCGTTTTAGGGCGATCAGTGAAAGCATAGAGGCAGCAAACCGGTAAATACAGGAATAGGCAATTATGCCGATGGGAATTCAATTTGGGCGATCCATTTGTGGAGAATTGGCCCAAGCAGAGCAGCGGGAGTGGTTGGTGACCAATGGAATTGGCGGCTATGCATCGGGCACGATTGCTGGCTTGCTAACGCGCCGCTACCACGGCTTATTGGTGGCCGCCTTAAAGCCACCGTTAGGACGGACTCTGATGGCAACAAAGTTGGATGAGGTTGCTTTCTACGATGGGCATCTTTACCCTCTGCATACCAACCGGTGGGCGAATAATCGAGTTGAACCCCATGGGTATCAACAGATAGAGCAGTTCTCGCTGGAGGGTACTATCCCAGTGTGGCGCTATGCCTGTGGAGATGCTCTGCTAGAAAAGCGCATCTGGATGCAACCAGGCGAAAACACTACCTATGTGTACTACCAGTTAACCCGTGCCAGCCAACCCTTAACCCTGAGTGTGAAAGCACTGGTAAACTACCGCGATCACCATCATCAGAGCCATGCTAATGATTGGCGGATGACGATTGTTCCCCTTGATGAGGGGATTTGTGTCGCCGCGTTTCCAGAAGCAGTGCAGTTACAAGTGTTGAGCGATCGCGCAGAAGTCTTTCCTGAACATAATTGGCATTATGGCTTTGAGCTGGCGATTGAGCGACAGCGGGGTTTCGATAGTCTGGAAGATCATCTCCATGCGGCAACTTTTCAAGTCACACTTTTACCAGAGGAAGCCGTCACCCTGGTAGCCAGCACAGAGCGTCGCCCCAAGCTTGATGGAGAAGCGGCCCTCAAACTGCGTCGCAGCTATGAACAAAAATTATCAGGGTTGTGGCGGAGTAGCCGCCCGATTGAATCGAAGGAAACTTCCCTCTTGACACAGCGACTGATTTTGGCGGCTGATCAATTTATTGTTAATCGTGCCTCTAGGGATGATCCGAATGGCAAAACTATCATTGCTGGTTATCCCTGGTTTAACGACTGGGGGAGAGATACGATGATCAGCCTGCCGGGGTTGACCCTCTGCACCGGTAGACCTGAAATTGCCCGTTCAGTTTTGCGCACCTATGCCCGCCACGTGAGTCAGGGCATGTTGCCTAATCGTTTTCCTGACGAGGGAGAAATCCCCGAATATAACACTGTTGATGCAACGCTCTGGTTTTTTGAAGCTGTGCGGGCCTACTACGCCGCCAATCGGGATGATGAAGATCTCCTGCAAGAGCTATTTCCTGTGATGGCGGATATAATCGATTGGCATTGTCGGGGAACTCGCTATAACATTCACCTGGATCCAGCCGATGGCTTGCTTTATGCCGGAGAAGCGGGTGTACAACTCACCTGGATGGATGCCAAAATCGGCGATTGGGTGGTAACCCCTCGGGTTGGCAAACCAATTGAGGTGAATGCGCTTTGGTATAACGCCCTCCGCACAATGGCCCGGTTTGCGCGAGAAATTTGCAAACCCCATCAGGAATATGAGGCGATCGCCGATCGCGCCCAGGCCCGGTTTGGCCGTTTTTGGAATCAGGCGTTAGGCTACTGTTACGATGTCCTGGATGGCCCTAATGGGGATGATGCCTCCCTGCGGCCCAACCAGATTTTTGCCGTCTCTTTACCGGAAAGCCCCCTGACTCCGACCCAGCAGCGGGGGGTCGTAGAAATTTGTGGACGCGCCCTGCTCACCTCCCACGGGTTACGATCGCTGGCCCCTAACCATCCTGACTATTGCGGTACCTACAGCGGCAACCCCCTCCAGCGAGACGCCGCCTATCATCAAGGCACCGTTTGGGGCTGGCTTTTGGGACATTACGCCCTTGCCCATCTCCGTGTTTATGGAAACCCCACCAAAGCCCGCGAGTTTTTGGAACCGATGGTACATCACCTATACACCCATGGCATCGGTAGTATGAGCGAAATCTTTGATGGTGATGCCCCGATGCGACCTAACGGCTGTCCCGCCCAAGCTTGGACGGTTGCAGAGACTTTGCGGGCATGGTTGGCAACAGAATCGGCTGAGTCAAAATAAACCCAAGAGCCACTGTCAAAACTTGCTGGCTATCCTTCTTTCTTAAAGGAAGACAAATCATCTGGCGTTTTCAGCCGCTTTTTAGCAAGCATTCGCCCGTTCGAGGCTGATTTTCCTCCGTTTTTTACATAAGGGCGCTACTCACTGGCTCAAGTTCTGCTTGGCATTGACTCGTCACAGTTGCCCAACCCTCCAATCTTAGGAGAACCATCTCTGTGTGATGGCGATCGCTAGGTTGCTGACCCCATTAGGGGTTAAGACGCCTTAGCGTTCACAAACCCGTGTCACACTGTCTTTCGTAGTCCTGTTTTCTGTGCCCTAGCCCTTGTTCACTACCATAAAACAGGAAAGCAAAAACTCGGCAGCCCCCGGTTTGTTTGCAGACCTAGTCTGTTTGCAGATAGTTTGCAGATAAGAAAAAAGCCTGACTTGCGCCAAGCTTTTTGCTACTCTCTCATATTCGTACCAAAACTTTATCAAGTCAAAACCGCATCAGGTCATGCCACAGAAGCTTTATCGTCAACGACTTAGACTTCGTAAAATCCTACATATCTCCGCCCCTAGCGGCAAGTAAGAAAATCACCACTGGCCCCGCAATCATAATGGCGGCGACCATTGTCAATTGAACGATTGCTTCAAAGTTAATTCCACCCAAAAAATCCGTAACGAATCCCATTACCCCTCCAGATCGGCGACTCCGTAGCAAATAGGTTGTGCGACATCATTTTTATAACCATGGTCATTCTATCGGTGTTCACAACCTCTCTATTCAGGAAGTTCACAAAAGTTAAAGTTCTTAAAATCCTTCTGGAGAAAGGTTTACTGAGCTTGCCCTCAGGTTCACATTGCTAGCCCTTGGCGCAGCCCATCCGCAGAATAGACAAACATAGACAAACTGAGAGGTGAACCAGAGTTTGCCCTGGGTTGCTTTTTGCATCGCTGTATAATGAGCCTCTTGGGTAATGGAATTAGCTCAACCCGCAAAGGAGAGGACATGCATCGATTGGCCGCAACTCCAGGGGGATGGACTCCCAATACTGACGGAGTCATCTTTGTTGAGCAGACCCCCGCCCCAATCGTAGTGATAACGGCGGCAGATACTGACATTAGCGCAATCGCCCAGGCAGCCAACTCCTTGCCCGATCACTTTCCAGCGCTGCGGGTGGTTAATTTACTGCAACTGCAACAACAGCTCTCCATCGATACCTATGCCGAAACAGTGCTAGCGCAGGCTCAGGTCATTGTGCTGCGGCTGCTGGGGGGGCGGGCTTACTGGGCCTATGGCTTAGAAGTTGTGCGTGAGACGATAGAGCGCACGGGTGCCACCCTGGTGGTGCTACCAGGAGATAATCAGCCCGACCCGACCCTAAGCAGTCATTCCACTCTGGCGATTGCTGAAGTCAATCAGCTCTGGCGCTACTTTATCGAGGGAGGGGTAGACAACATGGTCAATGCCCTCAAGTGGCTGGCTCACCATGGGCTGGCTCAGCCGTTTGATTATGCCCCTCCCCAACCTGTCCCAGCGGTTGGGCTGTATACATGCCCCGGAATTTCCGTACCCCCAGCGGCTCCCCACGTCGGGATTGTGTTTTATCGGGCGCATTATCTGGCCAGTAATCTCGCCCCCATCGATGCCCTGTGTCGCGCTTTGGGCGATCGCGGTCTGGCTCCCGTTGCTCTGTTTGTTTCCTCCCTGCGGGATGCTGACGTCCAGGCTGAGCTGGTGCATTATTTTCGACCAAAGGGTGAAGCAGGCATTCAGGTGTTGCTGAATACCACCAGTTTCTCTTTAGGGCAACCGCTGACGCTAGGTCGATTTGCTCCAGAAGATGATCTCCCCGCTGAACTCTGGCAGCAATTGGATGTACCCGTGTTGCAGGTGATCTTGAGTGGAGGTGGTTTTACCCAGTGGCAGCAGGAGTGGCGGGGTCTTTCTCCCCGCGATGTGGCGATGAATGTAGCCCTGCCGGAGGTTGATGGGCGCATTATCAGCCGGGCTGTTTCCTTTAAGGGGGTGCAAGGCTGGAATGCGGCTTTGGAAACGGAGGTGTTGAACTATCAACCCCTGGGCGATCGCATTCAGTTTGTTGCTGACTTGGCTGCAAACTGGGTACACCTGCGGCAAACTCCTGTTAACCAGCGCAAAGTGGCTCTGGTTTTAGCCAACTATCCCACCCGTAATGGTCGTCTTGCCAATGGGGTAGGGCTGGATACCCCTGCTAGTTGTGTGGCGATTTTGCACGCACTCCAACAGGCTGGATATACCGTCACTGATCCTCCGGAGACAGTTGACGAGTTGATCCGGCAATTAACCGCAGGCGTAACAAATGATCCCGAAACAGTGGGAATCAACTTGGCTCACCAGACCTTACCGTTGAAAGCCTATCAAACCTGGTTTGAGACACTTCCAGAGAAAATTCAAATGCAGGTGAAAGACCGTTGGGGAGAAGCCCAAACCACTTTCACGATCGCCGGAGTACAGTTTGGCCATGTTTTTGTGGGGATTCAACCGGCACGGGGCTATGATGTCGATCCAGCGCTGAACTACCATGCCCCCGATTTAGAACCGACCCACGACTATCTGGCCTTTTACCATTGGCTGCGGGCCGAGTTTGGCACTCAAGCAATCGTGCATGTGGGCAAACATGGCAACTTAGAATGGTTACCAGGTAAGAGTCTGGCTCTTTCCCAGGAGTGTTACCCCGAAATTGCCCTCGGCCCGCTGCCCCATTTGTATCCCTTTATTGTGAACGATCCGGGGGAGGGTTCCCAGGCGAAGCGGCGATCGCAGGCGGTAATTATCGACCACCTCACCCCGCCCATGACCCGTGCCGAACTCTATGGTGGGTTACAGCAGCTTGAAGGCTTAATTGATGAATACTACGAAGCTCAAACCCTTGATCCATCTCGGCTATCGGTGATTTGCGATCAGATCACGGCCCTGATTCAACAAACGAATCTGAGCCAAGAACTGCAAGCCCTGACCGGAGTGATTGACCTGGAGCAACTAACGGCTGCAGATCTAACGCGTCTGATTACTGACGCTGATCGCTACCTTTGTGAACTGAAAGAATCTCAAATTCGAGATGGTCTCCACATCTTTGGGTATTGCCCTGTAGGCCAGCAACTGCGCGATCTGATTATCGCCATTGCCCGCCATCCTGCCCGGGGACGCTTGGGCTTAACCCGAGCGATCGCCCAAGCCTGGGGGTTAGAATTTGACCCCCTTACCGCTGACCCCGGCCAGTTAGCGAATTTAAGCGAGGAAACGGCGACCCGATTAAGCCAGCAAGCTCTGGTTGTTACCCCCTTTCACACCCTCGGAGACCTAACGGATCAAATTGAAACCTACGCTGCAACCCTCATTGATCAGTTATTGCTGGGCAACCTGGATCACCCTGTTGATGCTGCCCTTCAAGCCGAACTGGATTGGATCCGCGATCGCCTCTGGCCCAATTTACAAAAAACTACCCAAGAGATGGATTTCCTTCTCCATGGTCTAGCGGGAGGCTATGTTCCGGCTGCGCCTGCCGGTGCACCAACGCGGGGACGGCCCGAAGTGCTACCCACCGGGCGAAATTTTTACTCGGTGGATATCCGCGCGGTGCCAACAGAAAGCGCCTGGGATGTCGGGCGTAAGGCGGCAGAAATCCTGATTGAAACCTACACTCAGGAACATGGCGAATATCCCCAAACGCTGGCACTGTCGATTTGGGGGACTTCTACCATGCGGACGGGTGGGGATGATTTGGCCGAAGCCCTCGCTCTGCTAGGGGTGCGACCCGTGTGGGAAGGCACTTCACGGCGGGTGATTGATTTTGAGATTCTGCCGCTATCGCTGTTAGGGCGTCCCCGTGTGGATGTGACCCTGCGAATTTCTGGATTTTTTCGCGATGCCTTCCCTAATTTGATTGATTTATTTGACCAGGCGGTAACGGCTGTAGCTGCCCTGGACGAACCACCGGAGGAAAACCCCCTAGCAGCCCAGGTACAGAAAGAAACCCAGGAATGGCAGCAGGCTGGCTTGCCCCTAGAGCAGGCGCAGCGACGATCGTGCCATCGAGTGTTTGGCTCTAAGCCGGGTGCCTACGGTGCCGGCTTACAGGGTTTGCTCGAATCGCAAACCTGGGAAACCTCAGACGACCTAGCCCGCGCTTACCTCAACTGGAGCAGTTACGCCTACACCGGAAAGGGAAACGGCTACTCGGAGCCAGAAGCATTTGAGCGTCGCCTTAAGCATCTGCAAATTGTGCTGCAAAATCAGGATAATCGCGAACATGATTTGCTTGATTCCGATGACTATTACCAGTTTCAGGGGGGGTTAACAGCCGCAGTCCGTTCTCTTCAGGGCAAAAATCCGACCATTTACTTTGGCGACCATGCCCTACCCGAAAACCCCAAAGTGCGATCGCTGCGTCAGGAGATTGCCCGTGTTTACCGCTCTCGAGTGGTCAACCCTAAGTGGATTGCAGGAGCCATGCGCCATGGCTACAAAGGTGCCTTTGAAATGGCAGCCACGATTGACTATTTGTTTGCCTATGATGCGACAACCCAATGTGTCGCTGACTATATGTACGAGGGTGTCGCTGCGGCCTATTTGCTTGACCCCCTAGTGCAGGCCTTCATTCGCCAAAAGAATCCCTGGGCACTGCGTGACATGGCTGAACGCCTTCTGGAAGCTCACCAGCGCCGCCTGTGGCAAAGCGCTCACCCTACCCTGCTAGAACAGTTGCGATCGCTCTCGTTAGAGGCCGAAGCAGATATTGAGGGCCGACTGGGATGCCATCCTTCTCTGCCACCGCGATAGTGATTGGTGGTCAACTGGGGTTTGAGGGTTTAACGTATTATCAACATGTGGGTATGGGTTGAATTTTGAGAGCCTACGACCCACACACATTTTTCTGCTGAAAACTATCGTTGGCGGTAGTGACCTTATTGAAGGCAATACTTCAGACCGTTTTTGTGGAAAGTTGAAAACCCTGACCATGCTGTCCGCTTTAGCTCTCACCCGCGATGCAGGAATGAGAAATGAGAAGAGAAGAGCATACAGGATAAAGACTGGCCACGCCCTCCGCTTTTGCCCTCACCCTAAATCCTTCTCCCAAAGAGGGAGAGGGACTTTAATCTGGTGAAGGCGGTGCATGGAGATTCAGAAGTCTACTCAGCATGGGCGGTTGCGCACTTAGTTTTGTTCTAGGCGTGCTGACTCAAGCGGTCTCTTGTTATCCGGTGTGCTTGCGATCGCCTAGCTTTTGGGCAGAGGTGGGGTGATTCCGCGTTTACTCAGGGTGCGTTCCAACTCTTGCAATAGCGCAAAATCGGCAGCAGGGAGAGGATAGGTTTGCTCTGCTGGTGATTTGGCCTCTAAAAATTGAAAGGCCCGCCGAAACTGCTGGGGGGTTGCCACCACGGGACAGTCAAGGTGGCAAGGAAGAATGCGCTGAAACTGCCATTGCGCGATCTGATCCGCCCAGGCTAGGGTCTCTTGAGGTGCACGGTTGAGGATGAGCGTTTGCAAGATGGGAGCAACAAATAACTGGCCTCCTCCATAGAGTGCTTCAAATGATCGCTCCCAGCCCGGTTGCCATTCAAAGGGATACCAGCCAAAAAAGGCTTTCCGCGAATGATCGGGGGCTTGCAACGCGCTTAAAAGCGATCGCCCAAACGGTGTGACCTGCAGAGCACTGGGACGAAAATAGAAGGCAAACAAGGCAATCCGCCACCAACCCTTACGGCGATTTTCGGGTGTATCTCTTATGAGATCCACGACCCCATCCCTGGCGTGGAATAGTAGGGGGTAGGGGTCTAACTGCACGATCGCCGGTGGTTCAGCCGGTACAGCCAGAATTGAGTCAGTGACTAGTAACGACTGCGATCGCCGATGATAAAAGGCAACCTCGGCAAAACGGCCTAGCCCCAGATCGATTGGGCCGAGAAGAGCATAGTCAAACTCATCTCCAAAGGGCGCTTCACGACTATCCAAAGGTAGCCTGTTGGTGCGATCGCCAGGAAAACCCAACCAACTTAGCGGCAAATTGACTGGAAAACTCCACTGATGGGGAGCTACAAACACCTGGGCCTGAGGAAATTGGCGGGCAAACGGGCCGACAAACACCTTGTGCTCTAGCCCAGAAACTGTCGGCAAAATGATATATTTCACATCTCCATGGGTTGCTATCAACTCCTGCATCAGTTGGAGACATTCGCGGGTCGGTGCCACCGGCGCATAAACCAGCAACCCCCCCGACTCCAGACGCACAACCGTCATCCGAATCGGCACTGTCACATAAAAAATGCCCTGAAGCTGGTCAAACGTCCAAACCTGATCGCGCACGACCTCCTGGCGCAGGGTACGTCGTTGCCCATAGGGGTACAGTGGCACTGCTGGCCAGTAAGCCCATGCCCAATCCCTTGTCTTCTGCTCCATTCCCCTTACCACCACTTTTCTGTCTTTTGCTCCAGGTTCACACACTGACTGGATTTCCATGCTTAGACCGCATTATCCCCCAATGTGAAGCAGAAAGGGACAGCCAAAGCGATGGAGGTCTTGAGCCAATCTCTTGAGTCAACTCTGCTGGTTTCACCTAACCGCCTTTGCCCCTCCATTGTGGGTTTGGCAATACATCGATCGGCTAAGGCGATCGCCCTTATCCTCATCTCCCATCCAATTCCCTGTTTCTAGACCTGACACAACACCCGACAAAAAAGACTTTACATAACTTCAACCACCCTCTATGTTTGATCCAATCCGAGCATGTTATGCTTATGCACACTATCGGTTCTGATGGGGAGCAGCCATCAGACGCAAGGGGGAAAGTTCGGTGCAAATCCGGCGCTGTCCCGCAGCTGTAATCCAATTTTGGATTGCCAGTTTTCGATTTTCGACTGGGTCACATGGGTTCAGTCAAAGTCTAAAATCTAAAATCCAGGATTGCGTTAGTCAGAATGCCCGCCGTTATAGCTCCTTCGGAGAGGAGCAAAACTGTTGTTTTTCATCTGCGAGGTACGGATGATAGTTAATTTAGCTGTCAAACCATCTGAACGATTTATCAGTCTTGAGGCGATTCCTCTTGAGTTGAATTTGTAGCGTCCTCATTGTAATTGCCATTTGTAGAAAATCAGGAATATCTGGGCATTGGCTAGTTGAGGTCACAGATTGCAAGGTGACTGCAGCTGTGGTTGCTTGAGGATTGTTGAATCTTGCAAATGTGTTTAGCCGTAAGGTAGAACGCGAACCCCAACGAGGTTCTATCTGCATGCTTCTGTGAACTGATGAGTTGTATCCGACAAGATATACTCGTCTATTGCCCAAAAATTGCTGGCTACAACGACGCAAACAGCCTTTTACCGGGCTGAGTCTTTTGTGATGTGAACCCCAACAGGCGAATAACTTTTGGCAAACGGTGCCAGTTGAGCCTTGTGTTACCTTTGGTCACTTCACCTAGCTAGTTCATAGCAGAGATGAAGCGGATCTTAATGACTATTTTTAGAATGCTATAGCGATGACGCTTCAAACCAGTACTCAATCAGGTTTGCAATCTGCAATTCTGGGCTATCTCCATATTGGTAGCGATCAAGAAGTGCAAAGGGCTTCCAGCATCTGCTACATCAGCAGATCTGACATAGGGATATTACTGCAAATCTTATGCTCTAGAGAGCACTGCGCAGCCAGGAAAGATGCTGCGGGAGGAAGTTAATGCACCTAAAAAATGATGTGTGGCAGAGCTGCTTTGGCTACTGGCAGAACTCTTTCATGCAGCAGAACCTGCTTCTGCTCGGATACACAGCCTGGAATGGTTATCTCAATCATGGACGGGGGGTGCTGATCTGCGAAATAACGGATAGGGTTCCGGCTGAGATCGATTGGCAGGTTGAACGGGTTGAGTTTACTCAGCAATTCCTGCCATTGGATCGGATGGCATCCTATTTGCAGAAATCTGAATTGGCTCCAGGGGCGATCGCCCCTCTGATACAAGCCATTACGACCTACAATCCAACCCGTGAAATCGTCATCCTGATTTGGGACAGTGGCACTGTTGATATCAACTTGTTGCGACTAACGATCACGCCACCCAACTGCTATGAACAGGTACAGCGACGTTGGGTAGAGTTTCAGCCAGACTGCTTACAGCCACCCGGAAGATTTTATGTCTGAACCACTTGGAGCGACACATCAACCCGACGAGTTACCAATGGATTGGCAGCAAGATTTGATTGCGACCAATCTGCTAGCGCTTGGCTATAACGCCTGGGCAGAATACCTCGATGGTGGGCGGGGTGCGGTTATTTGCAGTACCAACACGCCAATAGTAGACATCGCAGGAGAGGGGTTTAAGGCCTATTTTGTGCCGCGATCGCGTCTGGCAGCTTTTTTGAATGCCTGGCTAGCGGCTCCCGATACGGTGATTTTGCGTCACCACTTCATGAATGCACACATTCTAGAAGCTGTAGATACCTATAATCCTGATACAGACATCGTGTTCCTTCTGGAGTCATTTGATCAGATGACATTCTTTTACTTAAAAAGTCTCCCGATCACACCACCTCAATGCTATGAGCAGGTCTGCAAAAGTTGGGAAGAGTTTCAGTCTGCGGTCTGCTTGCTACCGGAACTAAGTCGAGAGTAAGTTCAGTTGTCAATGTTCCCGTTCATTGAAATCCTTTAGTAGAGATGATCAAGTGCTCAAATATTACTTGTATGGTGCTGGAAAGATTTCGACCGCGGTTCATCCGTTTGTTAAGCAGGAAGTACAGCATCGATCTCAGCCCTGCTGTCTGCATCGATTGCGGTTAATCCAACTAATGGCGTGGCTGTTTAATCCCATCAGGTTGCTACTTTGGGAGGTTTTGGGCAGGCAGAGTGAGTGGCCCAATGCCAGCCCCAAAACCAATGACCCATCAAAGCACTTCCGTTTAGAAAGCAAGAGCAGAATATGACACAGGAGACATTATTTGTTTGTACGCTCTGTCGGTTTTCCCAACCAGAACAAGCACAGGAGGAACTGAGCAGTGGACAGTTGCTCTTCAATCAGCTTCAAGCGCAGTTAGAAATCTTGGAAGACGTTGACCCAATCCATCTCCAACCAGTTCGCTGTATGGGTGCTTGCGATCGCGCTTGTGTAGTGGCGTTTACGGCCCCTCACAAACTTACCTTTATCTTAAGTCAACTCTCCCCGACCGATGCTGTCCCCGATTTGTTGGCATTTAGCCAGCAATATACCGCTTGCTTAGATGGCAAAGTGTCCTACAAAGAGCGCCCCACAACCATCAAGCAAAAGATTCATGCGGTTTTACCACCTTTACCAACTAACCTTTAACCTCTTTTAGGAGTCAATGATGCATAAGATCCCTGTAACAGTTGTGACAGGCTTTTTAGGAGCCGGAAAAACGACGCTCGTGCGTCATTTATTACAAAATAATCAAGGTCGCCGCGTTGCCGTGTTAGTGAATGAGTTTGGTGAAGTAGGCATTGATGGCGAGTTGTTGAAATCCTGTCGGGTTTGTGATGACGATGAAGATCCAAATAACAATATTTTGGAACTGGCTAATGGCTGTCTGTGTTGCACCGTTCAGGAAGAATTTTTGCCGACCATGCAGGAGTTATTAAAAAGACGCGATCGCCTTGACTGTATCTTAGTCGAAACTTCTGGACTAGCTTTGCCCAAGCCCCTAGTACAAGCCTTTCGTTGGCCCGAAATTCGCACCGGGGCAACCGTGGATGGAGTGGTCACGGTTGTCGATTGTGAAGCCCTTGCTAATGGTCAATTTGTGAGTAATTTAGAGGCCCTGGAAGCCCAACGAAAAGCGGATGATAGTCTAGACCATGAAACTCCAATTGAAGAGTTGTTTGAAGATCAATTAGCCTGTGCTGATCTGGTATTGCTCACTAAAGTCGATCGCGTTGATTTATACACTCAAAACCAAGTGCAGAAGTGGTTGCGAAATAAGCTGCCAAATAATGTAAAAATCTTACCCTGTAAACAAGGAGACATTAGTCCTGATCTTTTGTTGGGCTTCAATGCTGCCGTTGAAGATAATCTGGATTCTCGCCCCAGTCATCATGATACAGAAGACGACCATGAACACGATGAAGACATTACTTCGGTTCATGTTGTGATAGACCAAGCATTTGAACCTGCGGAGTTGATCAGTCGCTTGCGATCGCTGGTGCAGCAACAAGAAATTTATCGCATTAAGGGCTTTGCCGCCGTGCCCAATAAGTCGATGCGATTGGTAGTGCAGGGAGTGGGCAATCGGTTTGATAGCTTTTACGACCGCCCCTGGCAACCCAATGAACCCCGCCAAACACGGTTGGTTTTAATTGGGCGATCTCTTCAGCAAACTCAAATTTCTGCCATGCTCTTGGAGAAAGCGAGGAATGATCTGGATTTTCACCCCAGAGACACGGAAAGCACGGAGAAACCGCATTGGATTGCTTGAAGTTAGGGAGCACTATCGCCCCGCCAACTCCTGCACAAATGCTTGATGAGTCGGGTCGGCAATCCCCGCCTGCACCCCATTCAGCACCTCGATCATTCGCCCCTCTAATAGAGCTGACACATTCAGCCACAACCCTGGAAACACAGTGCTGCGAATGATACCGTCGGGATCTGGTTCCACTAAGACAAATTCCTGTGCCTGCAACCGGAACCAACTGAAACGATTTTCAAAGGTTTGCCACATCAGATATTCCTGTACTCCATTGCGGCGATAGGCATTTTGCTTGGCTCCCAGATCAATTGATGCGCTGCTGGTGGCAATTTCTGCGACCAGTTCCGGTGCTCCTTCAATGTAGCCATCCTTACTGATAGTCGAAGTGCCTCCCACTTCAATCCGCAGCAGGGCATCCGGTTGGGGTTCGTTGTCTAAGTCTAGCCGTGTCGTTGTATTATCCGCAACACTGACTCCAGGAGTTGCCGTCCGATAGACCCCTAACCAGGTGATTAAATCGGCATGGGGAACACCATGAAAGGTTCTGACTGGGGATGCCACGTAAACCACTCCTTCAACCAGTTCGGCTTTGAAGTTTTCTGGGGTTGCCTCATAGCGACGCTCAAACTCAGCGCGAGTGAGGCGATCGCCATTTTCTAGGGGTGGAATTGGCATTGAACGGGCAGGCGGCGGCAACACCATAGTAAATCGCTAAGACAGTGAATCGCTAGGACATGAAGGAGATACCGTCATCTTAGCAACACTGACGCTGAACAACGCGACCGGAGCGTGATTTCCAGAACGGGGGGTGCCCTTCTTAAAGTTTTGTTGCTACTACCCATCGCCCATTTCAAACTATGCTCCAATGCTAGAAATCGGTTCTAGTGGGAATCAGCCGCTAGACGTAAGGGGGAAAGTTCGGTGCAAATCCGGCGCTGTCCCGCAACTGTGATGAAACGTTGGTTTCTAAGTCAGGATGCCCACCGATGTTTGTTGACAGTTCACACCATCTGCGAGGTACGGATGATGACGATAATTGGGTGGCTTTCCCGTGGTGGAAGGCTAGTTTTTGGTATTGCAGTAGGCGCGATCGCGGTTCTCTTCAATCCTGCGATCGGATTGGTTCAGGGTATTTCCCTCTCTTCGGCACCAGGCTTACTTGAGGAAGAGGAAAAGAATTTTACCCTCTATGGTTTTGATGCACTGGGTGGGGTGGTTAGCGGTATGGCGCGATCGCTCCAGCAAACCCAGGTATCTACAACTCTTTTGGGAACAAGGATTTTGTAACCTAGACGCTCACCACAGAGACACGGAGGGCATAGAGAAAGCCCTGCGGATTGCTTGAGGCTTTGGTGAGGGCGTTCTCGGTTTTGCAGTTGATGAATCCATGCTCTTGAGCGGCCTACGCCTGAGCTAGCTCAAGCCGTCTGCTAGTCAAATATCCCAGCCTGTGAGTCCGCGTGGGAAGCTAGTGTTGTTCAGTCAAAATGAGAATGATTATTATTTTCATGCTATGTCAATCTATGTGAGGAAAGTGAACATGCGTCGTCGGTATTCGGCTGTTGTCTTTGCATGGTTAGTAGCGGGAGGATTCAGCACCAGTCCGCTTGCGGTTCTAGCTGCACCTTCTGCGTCAGATTTTCTGCCCCTGGGGGAATCCGTCATCACTGCGCAAGAGCAAGGCAGCCCTGCCCCTGACCCCGATGCCACTCTACCTGCCCGGTCAGATGATTTGGATGAGGAAGAGGAAGAGCTGATCATTATTGAACGCATTCTGCGGCAGCCAGTTTCGACCCCAGGACGGGGGGATGCGACGTTACAAAATTCTACCCGCCCGACCTATGTGATCAATCGGGAAGAGATGGAACAGCGAGGAGCCAGAACCGTGCGGGAAGCCCTCCGGTTTCTGCCGGGTATTTTGGGCGATGGCACTGTGGGCAGTCAGGTCAATTCCCTCAGTGGGCAGTTTATTCGCGGGTCAAATACAGGGCAGGTCTTAATCTTGCTGGATGGTCGTCCGGTGAACAATCTGGGGAGTGGCGGTTTTGATTTGTCGGAGTTGACAACGGATGGCATTGAGCGGATCGAAGTGCTGCCGGGGGGTGGTTCAACTCTATACGGTTCGGATGCGATCGGAGGGATTATTAATATCATCACCCGTCGCGCCGGGCAGAAACCATTTAATGCTCGTGTCAGCAGTAGTTTTGGCAGTTATGGCTATGATGATCAAACCTTGCAAGTTGATGGAACGGTTGACCCGGTGCGCTATTTCTTCAGCTACAATCGCATCCAGGCTGAGTATAACTTCCCTTTTTCCATCCCTGAAGTTGGATTTCGCGGCACGCGGAGGAATGGCGATACCCTCTACAACAATTTGAATGCCCGGTTGGAGTTTAAGTTGGGCGATCGCGCTACCCTCAGCTTCAACACTCTCTATTTGCCGAAGCAACAGGGGGTTCCTGGTGGCGTACCAATACCCTTTCCCGCCTTTGGGCAGGGCTTTTTCAACTCTCTCACGGATAACAATCGCAAGTATACGGATCAGGTCTTGAGTGATGTCACGTTGCAGGCGCAGTTGGGCGCAGGCACCGATTCTCTGCTTACGGCCAGACTGTATTTAGACTTTCTCAATACGCGCTTTGATAATCGCACCACTTTTGCCGATACCCTCTCGGTGGTGAGAGGTGTGCCAATCTTAAGGCGCACTGCTCAAACCCAGCAGCGGTTTCAAACCAAACAGCGATCGCTGGGCATTCAGGTGCAACATAACTGGAAACTGGCGGCCAATCAAACGCTGATCTATGGCTTTGACTATCGCAGTACAAATGTAGAAAATCTGACACAAAATCTGGTCACGGATGTGGCGCGGATTAACTACGACGATCGCGTTAGCCAAGGTGCAGTGTTTGCCCAATACGCGATCGACATTGTGCCCCAATTCACCCTCACCGCAGGATTGCGCCAGGATTTAAGCAGTTTAAGGAATGGGTCAGCCCTGTCTCCCGCCGTAGGAGCCAAGCTGTTGTTAGGCGACTCTACCACCCTGCGTGCCAACTACATTCGCAACTTCCGCACACCGACTTTAGCCAACCTGTTCAACGCCAATCCCACCAATATTGGCAACCCCGACCTCAAGCCAGAGCGGGGCAATAGTCTTGATGTTGGCATTGATCAAAAAATTGGGGATTTTGCCCTGCTGCGCCTGACCTATTACAACAACACCATCTCCGATCTAATTGCCTTCAAACGCATCGCTCCCCCCGTCGATGGCATTTCTGGCACCTGGCAAAATCTAGGCAAAGTCCGCAGTCAGGGACTGGAAGCAGCATTGAATGTGCAAATTGCTCCCAATGTTTATGCGCTGGTGGGCTATACCCTCAATGATCCGAAAATTCTGGAAAGTGTGAACCCCAATGAAAAAGGACAAGAGTTACGCTTTGCCGGAGCCGATAAACTCAACCTGGGGTTGTGGTATGAAAACCGCTTTGGCTGGTACGCTGGATTACTCATGAACTCGTTGGGCCGTTACCCAACCGATAACCGGAACACAGAGTTTCTCCCCGGTTACACCACCTTCGATTTGCGCCTGCGCGTGCCTCTGACTCCCCAACTTACGGTCAACTTTGGGATTGAAAATATTTTCAATCAGCGCTATCAAGTGTTTCCCGGATTTCCAGATGCAGGACGAATTTTTCAGGGAGGGATTCGGTATGAATTTTAAGGAGAACCCATGATGACTCTATTTGACCGTCAAGTTATACCTCTCCAGCGCACGCTTGAAGAACCCTTGCCCAATGGAGGGCGGATTGAGTATGAAGAGATTCCAGCCCATATCGATGTTCTTGGCCCGCTGTTGTATTCCCTGTTCCATGACCACTGGCAGGAAGTCGGTTTAGGGCATGTCGTCGATGGCAGTGTGTTGGAGTTGGAATTTACCCAGGCACCCAAAATTATCCGGTTGTATGATGGCTATCTCACGGTCGTTGCTCAGGGCTGGCACATGCATTTGTGCCTTGAGGAAAATCAGGGCGGCCCGAACGCAACAACCCCAGATGAACTGCGACGAAAACGATTAGTGAGTCGGGCAGCCCTTTATCGGCGGTTCAATCCCCGCGGACAGGCCCGCAGTTGGGGCATTCAGTTCTGGAATGGGGCGGGAGAGCGGATGATGAATGTGTTTTTACCAAATCCGTTTGTAGGTAAGAATGAGGATTTGTTGCCAGAGAACAAGCCCGATCGCAGCAAGCTCAAACTCTATGAGCAATTGCGTCACATTTATGTTCTAGGAAATGCCTTAATCCCTTATGAAACTAATCCGTTAAAACGTCCGTTCATTTCGGTGTGTCGCTCTAGTCGGTGCAATCCATCTTTGAACTGGCAGCCGATCTATGAAGCATTGCAAAGTGCAGTGGCTGAGGCTGAATTAGAGGTGGATGTGATCCATTCGGGGTGTCTGGAGGTATGTAAATTGGGGCCTGTTGTTTTTTATTCTGGGGATAAAACCTGGTATACCCGTGTCACACCTGAACTAGCTCAGGAGATTGTGCATGAGCATCTCTGTGAAGGTCACAAAATTAAGTCACATTTATATCCAGCCGTGAAAGAGTCGCGATGAAGCTATGGAGTTTTGGTTGGCTGATTTTTGGGAGTGCGATCGCCCTTTCTTCCTGTGCGATCGCGCCTCCTCGAGGGATCATTCGTTCTCATTCAGAGTGTGTCAAAGACTATCAGCCGGAGGTTGATTATTTTCCTCACAAGGTGCATGTTACAGATGCTCAGGGATTTACGGTTGACTACCATCAGCATTACAAAATTGTGTCGGTAAATCGTCCTTGGAAAGATGCCAAAACCCAGTTTCAATATGTCCTGGTACAATGTGGCACTCCCATTCCTAAAGGATTTCAGCCGGAGCAAATCGTGCAAATTCCGGTGCAATCAGTCGTTACACTATCCACGACGCACTTTGTGCCCTTGCAGCGGTTGGGCGTGCTTGATCGCCTGAAGGGGATCAGCAACTTCAAAGATGTGACGACCCCCGCGGTGAATGCAAAAATCAACCAGAAGCAACTGATAGAAGTGGGGAATGCTGGGGGGTTGAAACTAGAGAACATTTTGGAATTAGCACCCGACTTAGTCACGACCTATGGCACGGGCAACCCGCAAACGGATGCGCATCCAAAGTTGCTGGAGGCGGGGATTAAGGTTGCGATCGTGGCGGAATATATGGAATCAACTCCCTTGGGACGGGCCGAGTGGATCAAGTTTTTAGCCCTCTTCTTCAATCGGGAAGCGGAAGCAGAAAAGAGTTTTGCCGACATTCGCCAACGCTATCAGGCGATCGCGACTAAAACAAAGACCGTCCAACGCCGACCAACTGTGTTTTCTGGTTTCGATCGCAAAGGTACCTGGTATATGCCTGGGGGGGATAGTTATGTGGCAAAATTCCTGGCGGATGCTGGGGCAACGTACCTCTGGGCCGACGATCGCAGTTCCGGCAGTTTGCAACTCACTTTTGAGCAGGTGTATGATCGCGCAGCCCAGGCGCAATATTGGATTGTTAACGCCCACAACGTGAAAACACGCGCCGAATTATTAGCTGCTGACCCCCGCTACCGGGGCTTTGCGGCCCTGCAAGCCAATCATGTGTTTAGTCCCACCGCAAAGGTCAATGCTCAGGGTGGCAATGACTACTGGCAGAGTGGTGTCGCCAACCCCGACCTGATCCTGGCCGATCTGGTGAAAATTTTTCACCCGGAGTTGGTGCCTGACCATCAATTTGTTTACTATCGGCAACTTCCCTAATGAAGTGGCAGCTTCCCCTACCTCGCACCGTCTGGCTCGGAGTTTTGCTGGCTGGAGTGGCGCTGATCTTTGCCCTCAGTCTGGCGATCGGCTCTGTCTCTATTCCCCTCTCCGATGTTCTAACGACGCTGCTGGGCGGTACCCCGTCCCGTCCTGGATGGGGCACGATTATCTGGCAATTCCGTCTGCCCCGTGCGCTCACAGCCATGCTGGCAGGCTCGGCGCTGGCCGTCAGCGGCTTGCAACTGCAAACCTTGTTTCAAAATCCCCTGGCGGGGCCTTTTGTGCTGGGGATTAATTCTGGTGCCAGTTTAGGGGTGGCGATCGTTGTGCTGGCTTCGCAACAACTGGGACTGGTCTATGGCGATATGGGGATTGTTACCGCTGCCTGTATGGGGTCTGCCAGTGTAGCAATGTTGGTGATTGTCGTGGCTCGCCTGGTGCAGAACGCGATCGCGTTGCTGGTGGTGGGGTTGATGTTTGGCTATGCCACAGGTGCGATCGTCAACATCCTGCTGCAACTTAGTTCTGCCCAACAAGTGCAACAGTTTGTAATCTGGACCTTTGGTAGTTTTGGCGGTGTCACCTGGGTGCAATTACCGCTACTGGCAATGGGGATTGGGATTGGCATCGCGACCGCCCTGATCAGCACGGCTGCCTTAAATGTGATGTTGCTGGGTGAAATGCAGGCTCAGTCTCTCGGCGTAAATTTGCAGCGGCTCCGGCTTTTGGTACTCCTCAGTTCCTCCCTTCTGGCAGGCATTGTGACAGCATTTTGCGGCCCCATTGCCTTTCTCGGCGTTGCCGTACCCCACCTGTGCCGGGGCATCCTGCACACCAGCGACCTCCGCTGGCTGCTCCCCAGTGTCATCCTGGCTGGTGCCGGGCTGGCATTAGTCGCTGATCTGCTGTCTCAAGTGCTGGTGCGATCGTCCGTGTTACCCCTAAACTCAGTCACCGCCCTGATTGGCACTCCCATTCTGATCTGGGTGGTTATTCGTAGTCGCGCCAGGTATTAAGCACTCAGCCTCCATTCACTCACTCAAAGTCGCCGATCACATCACCATTAGAGATTCGAAGCTTAACGAGCCACTATCAAGTGCAACCCATGGTCAAAGAGGTTGACTTCTCGCTGGGGTGTAGCGAATGGTTGAGCCTAATTGGAGTCTATTTAGCGCCAACAAATCCAGCAACCCAACATCTTTGCCCTTCTTTAGCCGTGCCGTTCCACTACAAAACCATTTGCTCGCACTGGCTTAAGTGCATTGAGCAGAGCGTCGGCAACAACTGGGAAATCAAGAATCAGCACGATTCGAAAAATAAAAGAAATACTTATCAATAAAATTTGAAAGTTGTTTTTTGCTAATGAATACTTCCTTGAGATTTAGCTATAAGATTAGTTACAGGAAAAAGGCGGGTTGCATAGATAAAAATCTATGAATGGTGTCATTTGATTGTCTTCTATCAAATTCGGCTTATTCCCGAAATGGATCACCCCTAATTAGCGCGATTATCTGCGCGTGCCTACTGTCCTAACCCCTAAGACCTGATGCAAGGAGGAATTATACGGTGGATTTCTTATCCCTCTTTTTGATGGACTTTGTTAAGCAGTTGCAGTCTCCAACACTTAGCTTTCTGATAGGTGGTATGGTTGTTGCTGCTCTTGGTAGCCAACTGCAAATTCCAGAGGCGATCGTCAAGATTATCGTCTTCATGCTGCTCACCAAAATTGGTCTGACCGGTGGTATTGCAATCCGCAATTCTAACCTGACGGAGATGATTTTACCCGCAGCGTTTTCCGGGTTGGTAGGGATTCTTATTGTCTTCATCGCACGCTTTACATTGGCTAAGCTACCAAGGGTTAAGACCGTGGATGCACTTGCGACTGGGGGGTTGTTTGGTGCGGTGAGTGGCTCTACCATGGCCGCTGCCCTGACGCTCCTGGAAGAACGAAACATCCCATACGAAGCATGGGCTGGTGCACTTTATCCCTTTATGGATATTCCAGCACTGGTCACAGCGATTGTGGTCGCGAACCTTTATCTCAACAGCAAGAAGAGTAGTGAATTAGCTTACTCTTCCATGCAGGAGTCTTTCAGCAACAAACCCGTTATGGCAGGTGATTACTCTGCTCAGCAAAGTTATCCCAGCAGTCGGCAAGAGTATCTCAGCCTGAAGCAGGGGTCTGCGAATCATCGGGTTAAGATATGGCCGATCGTGCAGGAAAGCCTCCAGGGGCCTGCCCTGTCGGCTATGATGCTCGGCCTCGCGCTTGGCCTGTTCGCAAACCCGGAAAGTGTCTATAAGGGTTTTTACGAGCCTGCCTTTCGTGGTTTGCTTTCGATCTTGATGCTAGTCATGGGGATGGAGGCGTGGTCTCGGGTTGGGGAACTGCGCAAGGTGGCCCAGTGGTACGTCGTGTATAGCGTGGTGGCACCATTTGTGCATGGGCTGATTGCCTTCGGTCTTGGCATGGTTGCCCACTATGCCACAGGTTTTAGCCTAGGTGGTGTCGTGGTCTTGGCTGTCATCGCTGCCTCCAGTTCAGATATCTCAGGCCCACCTACGTTGCGCGCCGGTATCCCATCGGCGAATCCTTCTGCTTATATCGGGGCCTCCACGGCGATCGGTACACCGATTGCGATTGGCTTTTGCATACCGTTCTTTCTTGGGCTTGCCCAGGCGATCAGTGGTGGCTAATCTTCAGACAGATCGGGGTCTGTCGGTACTCCTTTGATTCGGCAGACCAAACAATCCCAATATAAATTTCTAAGGAGGTAACCAAGATGGCTAAGCCAGCCAAAAAGCTTGTTATTATCACAGAAAAGATTCTACTGAAAAAGGTCGCCCAGATTATCGAAGAATCTGGAGCAACCGGTTATACGGTGATGGAGACTGGCGGTAAAGGCAGTCGCAACGTGCGCTCATCAGGACAACCCAACGTTTCTGACACCACAGCGAATATCAAGTTCGAAGTGCTTACCCCGGATCGAATTATGGCTGAGAAGATTGCAGATCAGGTCGCAGTGCAGTTTTTCCTGGATTATGCAGGCATTATCTACATCTGTGACGCAGAGGTTCTGTATGCGCACAGTTTCTGTGGGCCGGAGGGCTGTTGAATTGAGATGACGCAGACCCAAAGGACTAGGGCTTTGTTCTATTTTTTGGGTCTTCTATTCGAGATCACTGTCAAGTTTGAGCGCTCCAGGTTTTCTCCTTAAATATGCCGGATTCAAATATGCCGGATTCACGGGTAAATTTTCTGACAGGTGTTTCTATGGCGGCGGTATTTGTCTATCGCTAGGGAAATACCTGCAATCGAAGCTATATCGAAGCCCTAATGTCTCAGACCTCCATCGGCTTGCAAATCTACTCCTGACTCTCTTGGCACAAGGCTTAGGTACCGCGTCTGAATTTTACGGATGGTTGCTCTTTGACGGAGTTGCAAACCCACGACTTTTACCATACCGTACCGTTCTAAATTCAACCTGATTGGTGTTGGGACTGTAGAGGGTGTAGGTTGCCTGTCCGGGAATGCGGCCAATATTGCCAACGCCAATCACTTGCCGAGGTGTAACCAGGCGGTAAGTTTAATTCCAAATACGTTGTTTTACTGAGTCCAGCCACAAAGTCAAAGTAGAGCGATCGCCCATCCGTCACATCAAAAATACCCTTAGCACGTTGAACGGTGCCATACGCGCCCTGGGTCAGCTCATACCAAAACATATTCAGACTCGCGGGGTCAAGCACCTGTCTCGATAAGACTGATCGCCAGAGATGGGGCTGGGATAACGCCGCCCCCGTCTTAACGCCTACCACCACAAGGTCTGCCCAGTCGTGCCATTCGGTGGTCGCGTTCCCGGCGGCAACACCGCTACCCGGCGGCAATCTGCCATCGGGTCAGGCAAAATCAGAGAGGTGAAATCAAGGTGAAACCCCAACTCAACGTAAATCGCAGTGCCGCTAGGCAGTTGTGCCCAAAAATCAGTCAACTGTTCGACGGGTGGCACTGTGACTCCCGCAACTTCTGTGGCCAGATAGATTGGGTCGATGGGAGTATTGTCTGCTCCCAGATTTAGATAAACGGCTGTCTTAGCAGCAGAATTGACTTGTTGCCGGATCCAGGTCGTTTTTCCCGCACCGGATGGGCCAGACACTAGAGTGATGTTGAGAGATGGCATTCGGGCTTCTAACAGTCTTGTAGTTCAGGGGTTTGGTTGAGAATTTGATTCCGAATCGACGTGAAGTTGCGGTAAGCATCCGACTCTAAACAATCGCGCCGAAAGACTGCCAGGTTGTGACAGTTTTGAAACGCTAGCTTTACGTCAAAATGCCGCTCTACCGCTCCCCGAATTGCATCACCACCCACCATCCGCAGCAATTGCCCACGGGCCTGTTCGCTAGGTGGGGCGATCGCATGGTTTGCCCACTCTTCGCCATTCTGGTGAATGCTGTAGGACAGCTTCTCGACAATATCCCAAGCATAGGGCAGGGATTGCCGAATCGCTTCAACAAAGGCTTGCTCATCTACATCGCCTGCTGCCGCCTGTTGAATCAGGGCTTCACTGAGATTCAGAGACATCTTTCTCCTGATACTTCATTCACTGCAAAACACTGTCCTATGATACAACTAAAATGATAATCGTTCTCACAAATTAGTCGTTGATTCATGTCAAATGCCCTGTTTGCTCTGCCGGACTTTATTGACCTAGCGGTTGTCGGGGCGGGGCCTCACGCATTGACACTCGTGACCCACCTGTTGCAGAAGAAAAAATCGATGCAGGGGCGGTTTCTCGTGTTTGACCCCAGCGGCACCTGGATGAGTCACTGGAATCACCAGTTTGCGGCCTTTGAGATTCCCCACCTCAGGTCACCTGCCGTTCATCAACCTGATCCTGACCCGCATGCCCTGCGTACTTTTGCTGAGGGTCGCCCTGATGAGTTGCTTCCCCCCTACGATCTGCCCGGAACTCGTCTGTTTCAGGACTTTTGTCAGGACGTGATCCGTCGCTGGCAGATCCAGACCTGTGTGTATCCGGCTCAAGTAACGCGAGTGATACCCTTCAGCCACCATCGGCGTTCTCGGTTTTGTTTGGAGTTATCCAACGGCCAAACACTGATGGCCCGGAGAGTGGTGCTGGCCAATGGGGGTGGAATCCCGCAGATACCGGAGTGGGTTAGGCAGGTTGTAACCCCGTATCCTGACGATCGCCTCTTGCATTCGGGGCAGGTTGATTTGCGCGGGCTGCAACTCCAAGGAGAACGAGTGCTAATCATCGGTGGCGGATTAACCAGTGGTCATTTGGCTATTGGTGCGATCGCGCGTGGCGCACGGGTTTTTCTTATGTCCAGAAGAAGCGTGTACGAAAAACAATTTGATGCCGATCCAGGCTGGCTGGGGCCTAAATATCTCAAAGGTTTTTGGGCAGAGCCTGACTGGCACAGTCGCTGGCAAATGATTCAGCACGCTAGAAACGGAGGGTCGATGACGCCTGCAATTCTGACACGGTTACGGCGATTGCAACAGGATGGGAAGATTGTGTTCTATGAGCAGTGTCAGGTGTCTGGAGCCAGATGGAACAGAGAACACTGGCAGATTTGTTGTGATAATTCAGCGGTGCAGGGGTACCTTCAGGAGCAAAAGATTGACCGCATTTGGCTGGCGACTGGTAGCCAGTTGAATGCAACAAAGCACCCACTATTGAACGATGTTTTAGAGACTTACCCAATTGAAGTGGTGCAGGGGTTACCGGTGGTGAATGAGCATTTACGCTGGCAAGGCTGCGAATTATTCATGATGGGTAGTTTGGCTGCGTTGCAAATTGGGCCAACGGCGCGAAATTTATCAGGGGCACGGGCAGCCAGCGATCGCATTGTTCCTGCTCTAACAAAACCGAGCTTGGCGTTCAGCTAAGAATTGGGCCACTTGATGATGGTTCTAATCCTAAAGCACCCGATTATCTCATTTACTTTGAGGCTCTGATTGCGAGGCTGGAAGGATAAACGACCTATACCCCAATCAGTTCTTACCATGATGAAAGCGCAAATCAATTCAGACGCGCAGATAAGACCAACGAAATATCCTCAAACTTTACTACATGGCGATCGCCAGAATCTCGAATGGTAGGACGATCGTGCTCACTCCGTCACACTCGTAGCGATCCGTTTTCCAGTTCATCAAAGGATAAACCTTGGCTGGCCGTTGGGCGGTCGCGCACGCTGATTCCGCCAGATCTATCACCGCCTCTGTTGTTGTCATACCCCTCTAGTGGTGGAGATTGCCACTAGAGGGGTTCGGTTTCACCCCTGTCTTTCTCAGCAAATTCCCAGTAGGGTCGTAGTAAGAAATACCTGCTGCGGGGTATGCTTGGCAACAAGGGGGTGAGGTGGCGTGCCAAAGTGGTTTTTGCCAACAATTAGTGAAGTTGTGATGCTGAGTGACCCAGCCTGGGCGAGACCAGAAGCAGTGACGGGTGGCTCGGAAGTGCATTTTGCTAAGAACACGGTGGCGCAGCAACGCGCCCAGCGAGAATGGCAAGGCGCGATCGCAGCCCTGACCCGCCTCCTGCAACAAACCCTCCCCGCATCCATCTCCCCTGCTGAACTGCCTCAGGCCTTACTCCTCACTGGCCCAGTGCCGATCCTGAGTGATAGGAGCTTGCTGCCGCGACTCTCCACCTGGACGATGAGCACCACAGCTTTTAATCTGACAACCTTACTGCCCTTTCGCTCTCTACCTGGCCAAGCAAAGCAGGCAGAGGTTGTTGAGTCTAAGGCATTTACAATCTTGCCCCTGATACCCGGTGACCCGCTGGCCAATGAGCAGTTTTGTTTTGTCTTAACCCCCCGCTTTAGCCTAGTGGTGGTTCTTGGAGAAGGTTGGAAAGGGGAGCCTGTTTTGCTCTTTTCCTTTCTACCGGAGGCGATAGAGCGTACCTGGGAAATCCTCCGGCCACGGGTGTTGATGCTGAGTGCTCAGCATTTGGCGACGCTGGATCAAATCGTGCAGAACCTGGCTCCAATCGCACCGGACTACCACACAGTGATGCAGTTTAGTCGCTGGCTGCTGGAGTATTTGCCCGAACCCAGAGAGGAAAATCGGCCCCTGCGTGTCGAGGTTCCCCAACGGGAGACGGGAGCAGTTACCACTCCCACACCAACTACTGATGTTGATCCAGAACCGGTGCCAGTGACGGCAAAATCGCTAGATGTGGAATTGCTCCAGGCGATCGCCCATGAAGTTCGGACGCCTCTCACTACTATTCGCACCCTGACGCGATCGCTACTGCGCCGCACCGATCTCCCCCCTAGCGTGATTCAACGGCTAGAGAGTATTAACCACGAATGTAACGAGCAGATCGATCGATTTGGTCTCATTTTTCGGGCAGTTGAGCTAGAGACCGCCGCCGCAACCCACCCTCCCCTATCTCTAACACGCACCTCTCTGGCTCAGGTACTTCAACAGGTCGTGCCCCAATGGCAAAAGCAGGCGGCTCAGCGTGGGCTGGTATTAAACGTGGCGCTGCCTCCAATCATGCCCGCCGTCGTTAGCGACCCCAACCTGCTGGATAAGGCCCTAACCGGTTTGGTCGAGCGGTTTACACGCAACTTACCCGCTGGTAGCCATATTCAAGTCGATGCGGCCCTGGCAGGCGACCAGTTGAAGCTACAGCTTCAATCTCAGGTTGAAGCTCCACCTCCTAATGCCTCTTGTCAAGAAGCAACCCCTAACCCGGCGGTGTCAGTACAACAGGTGAGTCAATCCCCGCTTAAGTCCCTCGGGCAGCTTCTGATGTTTCAACCAGAGACAGGCAGCCTGACTCTGAACCTAGCAGCCACTAAAAATCTCTTCCAATCCCTTGGGGGTAAGTTGACCGTGCGTGAGCGGCCTCAACAGGGTGAGATTCTCACAGTTTATCTACCCCTAGAAGGTAGTTCTAATGTGATTGAGGTTTAACACTCACGCATTTGGCGTGACTCGGCAATATCACGAATTAGCAAGGTTCTGGAACGGATATAGCTATCTAAAAGGCAACGTTCTTCGCCATTCAGTCGCGATCGCCGGGAAATTTTTTCTAAAAGCAAGCCAATCAAACCAGCATCGGTCAGTGTCAGCAAATCATGACTACCGGTTTCTTCAACCACGTCCCAAAATAGCCTTAACACCGAAGCGTTGGTGACTATTGACATATCACACCTGCTCGCAATTTAAGATTTGCTTTAGATTTTAGCTGGAATCGCCAAAAAGTCTAGGGGATCAAGACAGATTGATAATTTCTTAATAACAGTAGAGATAAAGATACAAGCAGGTGTCATTTGGTAAAGCAGGGGCTGTAAAAGATGACGCGATCTCGCAGCCCACGATGCTTTTTCATCCACTGGGGAAGCCCATCTGCATCATTAAGAATGGGTATTTGTCATCACTGCCACCTAATTGAGAAGGAGGTACAAGGGGTAAAACCCCTTGCTAGGGCAATGCTCTCACATCCTTACCTCCCATAGACTCGGCAACCTGGCGATCGCCCTAACTCTTCGAGATAGATAAAAGAGAAAGGTAAAGGTTAGGTTAAGAAAACTGGCACCTAAGGGCACAAGTTTACTAGAATTTTTGATATGACAGCGTTTTCAAAAGTTAAGAGTAGGTAAATAGTCTTCGTCGAGATCCATCCGGCCAAGGCCAGTTGCAACGTTTTGCCCGTAAGGAAACGATAGGCTTTGAGTTGAGGTTGGCTGAGGCATTCGATTCGTTTATAAAACCTTGTGCTTTTAATCAGGGAGATAGCCATGCAAAAACACGATTTTCTCTATCCTCGAGCATCTTATCGAGGGGCGTTCACTCCTCAAGGGTTGTTGTTTAATGCAAATTTGCAGGAGTTTTCTCAGCGCATTAGTTACATCTCAAACCTGCTGTCGAATGGCAAGCTATCTCCAGAAGAGTCGTACCTACAGGTAGAAGCTCTATGGCAGCAATTGCATCAAAGCAGTCACAATCTTGGTCTGGGCGGAATAGCCGATGACAGTCATTAGGATTGGCTTAAGCCGCCGATGCACTCTCTCTAGAGAGATAGAAGAAAGATAGCCCTAGCAGGCTAAGGCATCCGACTGTCTGCCCTTACCCTCACTCCTCTTTCAAGGCAGGAGAGGCTCTTCAGTCTTTCCTGCTGCCTCGACGGGATCAGGGGCTAGGAGGTGAGGGGGCTGAGACGAGTTCAGAGATTTCCACCTTGCTGTACTAACCCTACTCAAGCCCAAAGACTGCTGGCAAAGGTAATTTGAACGAGCTGATGGGAGTGCTAACAACCAGTGCCTCTAAGGCAGCCGTCACCAGCTTTGCAGGCTGCAAATCATCTTTCACCAGGTTCCACAGCCGCCGTACCTCTTCGGTATGGAGGCGGTCATCCTCGGTTAAAGCCATTAATACCTCTCGGCGCAAAAACTTGCCCTCATCGGACAGCAGATACTGCAACCCCAACTGAGCCGTTGGCAACAGGTCGAAACTGCTGTCTGAGCGGGCAATCGCAATTAAGTTCTCTAGCCGATTCCAACAAAACTTACCATCCCTGAAAAGCACCTCTAGCAAGCGGCGGCGCAGCTCTGGCGACTCGCCCGTCAGCAATCGCTTGGCGACATAGGGGTAGGCAATGTCCACGATCTTAAAGTCAGGGTTCAACGTCAGCGCCAGGCCTTCCTGAGTAATCAACGAACGAATGATCAGGGCGAATTTAGCCGGCAACCGGAAAGGGTACTCGTACATCAACTCCGAAAACTTATCTGTAATTGTTTTGAAGTTAAAGTCACCTACCTTTTCACCCAGGGCCTGACCTAATACCATTTCCAGAGCAGGTACAATCGGGCGAATGTCTGTATCGGGGGTCAAAAACCCCAGCTTGACAAAATCTTGAGCCAGGTCTTCGTAATCTTTATTAATCAGATGTACGACAGAATCAACCAGCGTCTCTTTGGCCGATTCTTCTAACTGATCCATCATGCCAAAGTCAATGTAGGCCATACAAGTAATAGCCCCTGCCTCGCCGGTTGCTGGCATCGCAAATAGATTGCCAGGGTGAGGATCGGCATGAAAAAAGCCAAACTCAAGCAATTGTCGCAAGCCTGAACGCACCCCCACCTCAATTAAAGCATCCCGGTCTAATCCAGCCTGGCGAATGCGATCAGTGTCTGTCAGCTTAATACCAGGAATCCACTCCAGGGTTAAAACTCGCCGACTACTGTAGCGCCAGAAAATGGCTGGCACCTTCACTGTGGGGTCATCTCGAAAGTTTGTCGCAAACTTTTCGGCATTACGGCCTTCATTGAGGTAATCCACCTCTTCAAACAGCTTTGTGCCAAACTCATCCACAATTAAGGTCAAATCATGACCTAGATTCAAGGGCAGAAAAGGCGCAGACCAACTGGCCGCCCAGCGGAGCAGAAACAAATCTAAAGTTAGCACTGGGATCAGATGAGGCCGCTGCACCTTGACAGCCACTGGCTCACCTGTGTGAAGGGTCGCCTGATAAACTTGGCCCAGGCTAGCGGCAGCCACTGGATGGGGTGAAATCTCACGAAAAATATCTGAAATCGGACGGTTTAGCTCTGTTTCAATGATGTGAAAAGCGGTTGTGCTCGCAAAGGGAGGGAGTTGATCCTGAAGCTTGACTAACTCATCCAAAAAATCCTTGCGAATTAAGTCAGGTCGGGTCGATAGGGCCTGGCCAACCTTAATAAAGGTTGGCCCCAGGGCAATCAAAATCTTGCGCAACTGCTCTGCCCGCTTTTGTTTGTTTTGTTCGGCTTTTCTTTGCCAGTCATCTAACTTAAGACTGAGGAAAAACCCAGAGAAGGCAAGGATAACTTGCAAGGCACGGAAAGCCACTAGCCAGAAGCGAAATCGAAAGTACCGAGCGATCGCGCTCGGATCATAGCGTCTTAACTCATCAAGGGGATGCTGACCCACGCTTGTCTACACCTCTCAACTGAAACTTGAACTAGGGTAAGGGCAGCGCTGCAACAAGGTCGCACAGCCCCTCAAAAACAGAGCTACAATAGCGTTGATGGCCATCTGGAAAATTGCAAACCTTATCACCAGACCGTTGCATCTAATTAACAATTGTAAACTAAACTACAAACATCTTGTCGAATTGGTCGGTTTTTGCAAGGCTTTGTAACATTCTTAGCCACTCTGTAGCTGCCCCTGTTTCTGAATGATTTCCTAAAACCTTTGACACTCAGAGGCTCAAGGAAGATAGAAATCGCGTGAAGGAAGTCAATTTAGATACAATCTTCATGATTATTCACGGGGGATTTCTGCTAATCCCAGCGCCCATAGCTCAGTCGAGAAGAGTGTTATGAATAACCCTGGTATGGACTAGGTGCTTGAACGGTTGGTTGCCGACCATTTCTGCTTAACTCTGTTCGTTTCACTCCGGGCAGATTAGCCGAAGCTATCCTTTAAGGCAAAGGCAACTTGCTCTTGTTGCTCCATAGTTAGTTCTGGAAACATCGGCAGAGACAGAACCTCTCGCGATGCCTGCTCAGCCTTAGGCAATTGCCCTGGCTGATAGCCAAGATGGGCGTAGGCCGGCTGCAGGTGAAGCGATAGGGGATAATACACCATGGAGATAATTCCCCGGTCAAGCAACTGGCTCCGAATGGTATCTCGGCGGGCTTGTTCGGCCCTGGGGTTAGCTTCTGCAATCCGAATGGTGTACTGGTTCCAAACACTGCGTCCAGGGGCGTCGATTGGGGGTAAGCAAAGGTCGGGAATAGGACTCAACAACTGCTGGTAACGCTGGGCGATCGTTTGACGATTTCGGTTCCACGCTTCTAAATAACCCAGTTTGACGGTCAAAATTGCTGCCTGTACGGCATCTAGCCGACTGTTAACTCCCAATTCTTCGTAAAAGTAACTACCTTTACGGCCATGATCTCGCAGGCGGCGCAGTCGCTCACTGACCTGGGAGTCGTGGGTCGTAATCGCTCCCCCATCCCCGCAAGCACCTAGATTTTTTGTGGGGTAAAAACTAAAGCAGCCGAGATGACCAATGCTGCCCACCTTCCGATTCTCCCATTCGGCACCGGTTGCCTGGGCGCAGTCTTCAATGACAAAGAGGTGATGGACTGCGGCAATCGCCATCAGGCGTGTCATATCTACGGGTCGGCCAAAAAGATGTACGGGAATAATCGCCTTTGTGCGATCGCTGATGGCCGCCTCAACCTGGGCCAAGTCGAGGTTATAGCTATCCAGCTCAATATCGACAAATACCGGCGTTGCCCCCACTGCACTAATCACTTCCGCAGTCGCAACAAAGGTAAATGGCGTCGTGATTACTTCATCACCAACACCAATGTCTAATGCCCTTAGAGCCAGCAACAGGGCATCTGTGCCGGAGTTGCAGGCTACACATTCACGGCTGCCAATATACTCTGCAAAAGCTTTCTCAAAGGTTTCAACGGTGGCACCGCCAATATATCGACCAGAGGCTAAAACAGCAGTCGCAGCGGCATTAATTTCAGCACCAATCACCTTAAACTGCTCTGACAAATCAAACGGGGGAATCTTATTCACTCGGTTACACCACGACGCTTACTATCATGGAACCAAATTTTGTCACAGAATGGAATGGCCCTGTGGCAGAGCCTTGAGTGGAATTCACATCGATGGAAGCGTCTTTACAGTTAATTTGGGCTTTGGGAATGATGGCGATCGCAATTGCCCTCTCGGCCTGGCAACGTCTGGGGTTAGCGACGAACCTAGCCCTGGCTACTGGCCGCACGGTGTTGCAGTTGCTGGTGGTTGGCTACGTTTTGGCCAGTGTGTTTGCCCTGCGCAATTCCTGGGCAGTGTTAGGGCTATTAGCCATTATGCTGCTGATTGCGGCGATCGTCGCGCGGAACCGTATCAGCCAAAAAATTCCCTACCTCTTGCCCATGGTGGCGGGGGCAATTTTGCTAGGAAGCGCCGCCACTCTGTTTTACATCATTGTACTGGTGATTCGTCCGACCGTCTGGTACGAACCCCGCTTTTTGATCCCCTTTGCGGGGATTGTGTTGGGCAATAGTATGAATGCTGCTGCGATCGCCGGAGAGCGGTTAGTTAGTAGCCTTAATAGTAGTCAGCTTGAAATTGAAACCCATCTCAGTCTGGGAGCGACTCCTAGTCAGGCGATTTTTAGCTATCGGCGTGAAGCAATTAAAACCGGCATGATTTCTATCATCAACTCCATGATGGTGGTCGGTTTGGTGACTTTGCCTGGAGTCATGGTCGGTCAGATCCTGGGTGGAGCTGAGCCGCTCCAGGCTGCTGCCTACCAAATACTGATCATGTTTATGCTGGCCTTTGCCGACCTGATTACCACGTGGTTGATCACCTGGGGAATTTGTCGGCGCTTTTTTAATAGTGCGGCTCAATTGACAAGCTGGTAAGACACTGTACACAGTCCTGCTGCTGTTAGCGAATCACCCTTAGTTTCTAACCGGTGGAACTGGCCCTCCCAGGGGATTCAGCCAATGGAGAATGGTGCGTTCGAGTTGGGCCAACTCGCGGTAAACTTCTTGACGCATCCATTGGGCGATCGCGTCAAAGGGGGTGAAGACGGCCCCGGTTTGCCACTTAACATCAGGGCCGAGAGGCGTTAGATGGTTCCCTGCTAGGGTTTGGGCTGTCACCATGGCCGCAAAGCGGTCTTGCAACAGCCGGTTGAGATCGTGGGTCTGGTCAATCGTGTCTTTGCTAAATTTGATCAGCAGATTGCGCCGCACACAGTAGTTTTGAATTACGAGTCGTTTGGTTTCTTGGGGGGAAGGGCTAAACTCCACAGCGATACCTGAAGCCGCCAGCGGTTCAAAAAAGGTGGCAAACTGGTCGGCCAGAGGCACGGCCTCACGGGCTGAGAAGTTATTAAATGAAATCAGGATATTACCTGCTCGTTCGACCTCAAACAGGCAGCCAATCAACAGATGGAGTTTGCAACCCATGCTGTGCCCCATGCCATAAATTGGTAAGTAACGGCGGCGTAAATATTGAGTCTGCAAGGTCTGAAGGGTTCGTTCAAAACTACGATGCACCTCCTCGGCGATCGCTCGATGGTCAAAGGTATTCACAAAGGGGGTGGCAACAATGACATAACCCTGGTCAGCTAGGTACTCTAGCAAACGGCGGTAGGTAAGTTGCGGGGCAGTGGCAACAAAGGCTCCTCCCAGAAAGTGAATCAGAGCGACCGGGCGACTGGGCAACAATACCCAGTTCCCATTCATTTCTTGCCAGTCCATGCCAGTTGGTTTTCCTGATAAACATTGAGATTAGCCTTTTCATATTTTGCCGTAGAAACCTCTGAACTAGCGGGACGGGTAACCAGACTGGAGCAAAAAACGCCGTTTTGCATTCTGAATGGTGTATTTTGAATGCTGCATTATGAGCTGAGATAAAGGGGTGGGCTAAAATAAGCGGTAGATTGGGTTGGGGTTTTGATTTATCGAAACGGTTTACGGCAATATTCAGGGCTTGAAAACAAGTCAGCTCAAGCAGTTGCAACGGCTATATCATCAACGGCTACCAGGCGATCGCTTCACCACGCCTGAGTTTGCCCAGCGCATTGCATCTGTGAGCACAGAGATTGATGAGCCGGTTTGCGTTTACATTAATCGGCGCGGGCAGGTGATTCGGGTGGGGGTAGGCACTCCGGGCCAGACCCGCATCCCTCCTGTGGAGTTGCCCCGCTATGGGGCCGAACGCTTAAGCGGTATTCGCTGTGTGGCGACCCAATTAAGCCTAGAACCACCGAACAAAGCCGCCTTGAATGCGATGGCAATGCAGCGACTGGATGCCCTAGTCACGATCACACTCACAGGAAGCGGGTTTGAACGTCGAGGCGGGGGGGCAACAGGCTATATTCGTGCCGTCTATCTGGCTCATCTCGTGCCGCATCCTGAAATCACCTGGACGGTTTCCCCCGGCCTCAGTTTGGATCTACTGGCTAATCAAGATTTTCTAGAGCTGGTAGAAGGGCTGGAAGCAGAGTTTCAGCGCGAGTTTGTTGCCCGCCAGGTGGATCAAGACCATGACCGCGTCTTGATTGTCGGGCTGATGACTGATGCAGATAGCCCCCAGCGGTTTAAGGATGGTCTAGCCGAGTTGGCCCGGTTGGTAGAGACAGCGGGGGGAGATGTGTTGCAAACCGTCAGTCAAAAGCGAGCGCGGCCCCACCCCCAAACGGTTGTCGGAGCCGGGAAGGTGCAGGAAATTGCCCTAGCAGCCCAAACCAGCGGAGCAAACCTGATTGTCTTTGATCGAGATTTATCTCCAGCGCAAGTACGCAACCTGGAGGCCCAGATTGGGATCCGGGTGATTGATCGGACAGAGGTGATTCTCGATATTTTTGCCCAACGGGCGCGCTCTGGCGCGGGTAAGCTTCAGGTTGAGCTAGCACAACTAGAATATATGCTGCCCCGATTGACAGGACGCGGGCAAGCCATGTCACGACTCGGCGGCGGGATTGGCACAAGAGGGCCAGGAGAAACCAAGTTAGAAACGGAGCGGCGAGCCATTCAACGGCGGATCTCGCGCTTGCAGCAGGAGGTTAACCAACTCCAGGCCCACCGGGCGCGGATGCGGCAAAAACGACAGCATCAGGAAGTGCCCTCGATCGCCGTGGTGGGTTATACCAACGCGGGCAAATCGACATTGCTGAATGTGCTGACAAATGCCGAGGTTTATACGGCTGACCAGTTATTTGCCACCCTTGACCCAACAACGCGACGGTTGGTCGTACCCGATGCGATTACCCGCTCACCTCGCCCAGTTTTGCTGACCGATACTGTTGGCTTTATCCACGAATTGCCGCCCTCTTTGATGGATGCCTTCCGCGCCACCCTGGAGGAAGTGACTGAGGCTGATGCCCTGGTGCATGTGGTGGATTTGTCGCACCCTGCCTGGCAAAGTCACATTCGTGCAGTGATGGGAATTCTGGCCCAAATGCCAATCACGCCGGGGCCTGCCCTACTGGTGTTTAACAAAATTGACCAGGTGGATGGCGATCGCCTAAGTCAGGCGCAGGAAGAACACCCCAACGCTGTGTTTGTTTCTGCCAGCGATCGCCTGGGGCTAGAAACCCTGCGCCACCAACTGGGACAACTGGTGCACTATGCCCTGGGAGAGCATCGTTAAACCCTGGCTAGGAATCATGCTGAATCGTCTTAATGGGGTGAATATCCATGAGTTCCACATCAACCGGGTCTTGGGTCTGATCGCCTTCGCCTACGCCCCGATCAGCTTTCGTTGGGGGGCCTAGATAATGAACTTAAAGCCCTCGAGCAAGCCGCTTTCTAGCTGTCGAACTGCGGTTGATTCAGCCTAGGGTGCAGGGGGTTTACCCTTGGGCTGGGGGCAACGCCCCTGCATCCCCATCGGCTCCAATGAACTCAGCAACTCGGCGATCGCCATAAAACAAATGTCCGGAGATTAGCTGGCAACAAGTCATCCCTACACTGAATCCAAGATCGACACCGTTTGATAGAATATCTGGGTTGTTCACAGCGATACCGTCGTTGAGCCAGTCCATCGATCTACCTAGAGTTGACGACTTTCTACAGGAGCTTGCTACGATTCAGCAAACAGGTTCCAAGCGCATTGCCCTGTTGGGTTCTCGTCACGTGCCGATTACGCATCAAAATCTCATTGAGATGATGAGCTATGCCCTGGTGCTAGAGGGCAACCGTCTGATTACATCAGGAGCCACAGGCACCAATTTTGCCGCAATTCGGGGAGCACTCAGAGCCGATCCTGTCTTGCTAACAGTGATTTTGCCGCAAAGTCTGGATAAGCAGCCACGAGAATCTCGGGAACAGCTAGAACAGGTCATTCATCTGGTGGAAAACCCTGAAAATGATGATTTACCTTTAGCAGAGGCCAGTGCAATCTGTAACCAGGAAATTATCTCTCGCTGCCAGCAGCTCATTTGTTTTGCCTTCCATGACAGTAGTATTCTGCTGAATACCTGCAAAGAAGCGGAAGAACAACGCAAAATCGTCACCTTGTTTTATTTTGACTAAGTTTTATTTTGACTAAGGGGCTGCCAAGACGAAAGTAAATTTTCGTCAAGGCAGTTTTGAGGGCTTGAAACGGGTCAAAGTTGAATTTTGATCCAGATTTTGACGATCAGGTATCACCATCGTCACCTAACTGAAGATGGGATATAGACGGTTCCACTCTTGGTTAGGGGCTACGCCCTAACGCCTTCATAGGCCCTAGTGGATCCAGCAATCTGGCAATTGCTCTCTCGAGGAGAGTAGCTAAGGGCTTAATATAGAAATAAAATCTTGCTCATGCCCATCAGCTAACAGTCATCGGCTGAAGCTTGTCACTCGCGCAGTTGGTCGATACCTGACGCCAACGGTGGAGTGTTACCCTTACCTATTAGTACAGAAAACCGGAAATGTCTGGATTCGTCTAAGTCACCCTCATCCCCTTTTCTTAAATCCCCGTCAGGGCTATGCCACTGCCCCCGTCGAGGCAGCAGGGGAGGTGGATCGAAGCCCTTCTCCTGCTTTGGGAGAGAGGTGGGGGTGAGGGCAGACAGACGGATGCCTTCGTCTATTAGGTAGACAATATCGATTCATAGGGGTTGGAAGGTGTTTCATTGAATTAGAGTTGGTGCACTCAGCTCTGCCTAGCTGTGGGTTTGATAGAAGAGGGTGTGTTCTCCTATGCGGCGAACAGACGTTTGTTACACTAATAACAGGGATTGACTGGGTGACGTGGGGAATGGTGCGTTATCCGAGGTTGTGAGCCTGATAGAGAGTAGGCAGAACTTGACCACGGATACCGCTGCCCATTGCTTAGCTTCGCTCTGTTTTATTGATTCATTGGAGAAGTAATTTCCATGGTGACCGCAGCTCAGGCTCGTCCAAGCGAACGTGCTGAATTTATTCGCAAGACCTATTTGCATCTCGCGGGTGCGATCGCTGCTTTTATTGGGGTTGAGTTTATTCTCTTTCAAACTGGAATCGCTGAAGCCATTTTTCAGTTTGTTGCCGGTAGCCGCTTTGTCTGGCTAGCAATTTTGGCGGGGTTTTCGTTAATTGGCTGGTTAGCTCGGAGTTTAGCTGACCAGGCTGATTCTGTCTCTACCCAGTACCTAGGGTTAGGGGTCGAAGTGGTGGCCCAAGCGCTCCTCTTTGCGCCGCTTCTCTATATCGCTGCGATATTTTCCGATCCAACGGTGATTCCGACAGCGGGCGTTTTAACTCTCTTATTGTTTGCTGGGCTAACGGCGTTTGCCTTTTTTACTCAGCAAGATTTTTCGTTTTTGGGTGGCATTCTAACGATTGGTGGCTTTGTCGCTTTGGGGGTAATCGTTTGTAGTGCGATTTTTGGCTTTCAGCTAGGGCTGCTGTTTTCTGGGGTTATGGTGGTATTTGCCGCTGCCGCGATTCTCTATGATACATCCGAGGTGTTGCATCACTACCAGCCTCATCAGTACGTGGCTGCGTCGCTTCAACTCTTTGCATCGGTGGCTCTGCTGTTATGGTACGTGCTGCGAATTGTAATGGCTTTATCTTCTCGGAGATAGGGAATCCACAACAATGACGTTATTGAATCGATCAAGTTAAGCAAATTCGCAACCCGGTTTTTGGCAAAGCCGGGTTTTTCATTGGGCAATGCTGTTATCCGCTGGTTGAGTTGCACTGGTTCATGGCCCTCGATTTTACCAACACTAATTTGTTATGGACTTCGGTTTTAGCAGAAACGCTGTATCGCCTGGGTCTAGCTACGGCAATCGTTTGTCCTGGTTCGCGTTCGGCACCGTTGGCTATTGCTTTTGCTCGGCATCCTCAGATTGAAGCGATTCCGGTATTAGATGAACGTTCAGCCGCTTTTTTGGCGCTGGGGTTGGCGCGTCAAAGGCACCGACCGGTGGTCTTGGTTTGCACGTCTGGTACGGCTGGGGCTAATTTTTTTCCCGCGGTGATTGAGGCGAGTGTGAGTCAGGTGCCGCTGCTGGTGCTAACGGGCGATCGCCCCTCCGAGTTGCGCGATTGTAATGCGGGTCAGGCGATTGATCAGCACAAGCTATATGGCACCTACCCCAACTGGCAAACGGAGTTAGCTTTGCCAGACTTAAGTCTGCTGGCCTACTTACGCCAAACTCTGGTGCAGGCCTGGGAGCGAACCATCTACCCAGTTGCTGGAGTGGTTCATCTCAATTGCCCCTTTCGTGAGCCATTAGCCCCCCAGCCGGAAACGATTGCCGACTGTCCAAATTTGGAGACAGAATCTTTTTTTAGCCATCTATTGCCCGTTTTACGGCCCCAGCCAAAGTGGCCACTGACGGCGAGCTTGCAACTCCCCCTCAATCACTGGTGCAACCAGCCAAAGGGCGTTCTAATTGCAGGGCCAGCCCAACCCGCTGATCCGGAAACTTATTGTCGTGCGATCGCCCATCTAGCTGGGACACTAGGCTATCCAGTTCTGGCAGAAGGGCTTTCGCCTCTGCGCAACTACGCAAAGCTTAACCCCAATCTGGTCGCTACCTATGATTTGATTCTACGGAACCCGGCACTAGCTGAGCAATTGCACCCTGAGGTGGTGATTCGGATCGGAGACATGCCCACCAGCAAACAGCTCCGCACTTGGTTAGCGGCTGCCCAGCCGCAGCAATGGGTGATTGATCCCAGCGATCGCAATCTTGATCCACTGCACGGAATGACGACTCATCTACGATTTCCTGTAGAGCAGTTGGCCACGGTCTATTTAGGGGATCCGGCTGGATCTAGCGACTACTTAAAGCGATGGCTGACCGCTGAGCAGCAAACACGGCAGGCGATTCATCAAATAATGGCCAGCACTGATACGCTCCAGGAGAGTAAGGTGGCCTGGTTATTAAGCCAAACGCTTGCCACTGGCACCCCCCTCTTTATCAGTAGTAGTCTGCCCGTGCGGGATGTGGAGTGGTTTTGGCTACCGGGCGATCGCCAAATTCAACCCTACTTTAACCGGGGTGCAAACGGCATTGATGGTAGCCTTTCCACGGCGCTGGGCATTGCCCATCGCCAGGCTCCTAGCGTGATGCTCACGGGAGATCTGGCCCTGTTGCACGATACCAATGGTTTTTTGCTAGCCCCGCAATTTTTAGGGCATCTCACTATTGTGCTGATTAACAACCATGGGGGCGGCATTTTTGAAATGTTGCCCATTGCTCAGTACGATCCGCCCTTTGAGGCTTACTTTGCAACCCCCCAAATGGTCGATGTGGCGCAGCTATGCGCCGCCTATGCGATCGCCCATGAGCGGATTCGCACCTGGGAGCAACTCCAAATTTTGCTCAACCCTCTACCAAAGCAAGGCATTCGGGTGCTAGAAATCTGTACAGATCGCAAACAAGCGGCCCAGTGGCGACGTCAACATCTGGAGATGTTTACTTTTTCAGAAAGAAATTTATCTCTGTAGACCTCCTGTGGGCTGCACTAGTTTTGCTTTTGAGCGCTCAGGGGGCAGGGTCGAGAGGCAACAGCTCTGAATCCAAAGGAGCCCAGCAAAGGAGGTCAATACTCTATCAGTGCAGTGATTGAGTCGCTGGGGAATGGCTAGCAATAACGTCTTTGTAATAGCCTTTGAGTTGTTGGGTGGCAGCAGCCCAACTCCATTTCTCTGCCTCTTGACGGGCATGACGGCGTAGCGCTTCGCGCTCATCGGCGTTGGCTAATAGTCGCTGGGTTGCCGCGATCGCTCCCCGCTCATCCGCCGGGTCAAACAAATAGCCATTCACCCCGTCTTCGACAATATCGGGAATTCCTCCAGAGCGCGCCGCCACCACGGGGCAGCCAGCGGCCATGGCCTCTAAAAGCACTAGCCCCAAGGTTTCAGTGCGTGAGGGAAACACAAAGGCATCCGCTGAGGCAAAGGCGGCCCCTAGCTCTTTTCCCTGAAGGTAGCCGACAAAATGGGTGGGGGTATCGGCAAAATGTTTTTCGAGAGCCTGCCGGTAGGGGCCATCACCAACTAAGGCCAGGCGCGCATTGGGAATGGCCGCTAAAACGGGCTTAATGCGATCAATTTCTTTTTCAGCCGAAAGCCGACCCACGTACAGGAGTAAAGGGGCGTCTGGGTTACCTTGAGAAAGGCGCGATCGCATTTCTCGACTGGCCAAACTCGGCTGAAACATCTCCGTATCCACACCCCGCTGCCACAAATCAGTGCGCTCAATCCCCCGACTTGAGAGCGCCTTGACCATTGCCGTTGAAGTGCAGAGATTCAGTGCCGCTTGGTTGTGGGCCGCTTTTAGCAACTCCCACAATACCCCTTCTAACATCCCTAAACCATAGTGCTGCAGGTATTCTGGCAGATGGGTATGGTAAGAAGCGACCAGAGGAATATTATAAAACTTGCTGCAAAGCAGCCCAGACAGCCCTAGAACCGCTGGATTCACAATGTGGATAATGTCAGGCTTAAAGCGTTGAACCGCTAGAGCGATGGAGGGACGAGGCAAGGCCAGCTTCAGCTCTGGATAAAGAGGCAAGGGAAACCCAGAGACCCCATAAATTTTTGCTCCTTTATACTCGGTGAGGCCACCATCTGGCGAAAAAACCAACACCTGCTCACCGAGCCGTTGCAAATGGTCAACCGTATGCTTTAGCCGGGTAACAATGCCGTCAACCTTGGGCAAAAACGTTTCAGTAAAAAGAGCAACACGCATACATCGACAGAAAACCGTGGACGGTAACAAAAAGCCGGTAAGCAGCCTGAGCAAACCTTGCAACAAACAGCAGCAATGCTGTTTATCCATTCTCCTGTCAGAGTAGACAACCTAGCGATGCCATTTTACCTTCGGCAAGATTTCTTTCTGATCCACCCGATCGCGATACTTCACGGCAAAATTCAACAGGGAATCCAGCAACGAATCAGACAGGAGATGGGGCTGTAAGCCCAGATCTAACAGATTGGTATTCTTTGCATTGAAATAGTGTTCTTCTCGCTCAATTCGCGGATTCTCAAAATGCTTAACCTCTACCTTTAAGCCCATTGCATGACCGGCTTTTTGCACCATGGCAGCTAGGTCGCCAACACTAAACATTTCGGTAAATTGGTTAAATACTCGAAACTCGCCTGCCGGGGCTGGGTTGGCTACCGCTAACTCAATGCAGCGTACCGTATCGCGAATGTCTAAGAATCCACGAGTCTGCCCACCTTTGCCATAGACCGTTAGGGGATGCCCAATCGCTGCCTGAATGCAGAAGCGATTTAATGCTGTGCCAAACACCCCGTCATAGTCCAGCCGGTTAATCAATAGCTCATCCATACCGGTCTCTTCGGTAAGTACTCCGTAGACCACCCCCTGATTGAGATCTGTGGCGCGCAAGCCCCAGATCCGACAGGCAAAGTGAATGTTGTGGGAGTCATGCACCTTGCTGAGGTGGTACATACTACCGGGCTGTTTGGGGTAAGGAAGGGTGTCTTTGCGGCCATTGTGCTCAATGGTGATATAGCCCTCTTCAATATCAATGTTGGGAGTGCCATACTCACCCATGGTTCCTAGTTTGACTAGGTGACAGTCGGGAAAATCCTCTTTCATGGCGTAGAGAATATTGAGCGTTCCCACAACATTATTCACCTGGGTCAGAACCGCGTGCTCCCGGTCAATCATAGAGAAGGGGGCAGAGCGCTGTTCGCCAAAGTGAACAATTGCTTCTGGCTCAAACTGACGCAGCGATCGCGAAAGAAACTCGTAGTTCGTGATGTCGCCAACAAAGAGCGCAATATTTTTAGCCGTCAAGTCATGCCATCGCTGAAGTCGGTGCTGAATGGGAGCGATAGGAGTTAACGTATCAATACACAGTTGAGCATCCCAATGCCTTCTGACAAGACTATCCATAATGCCAACTTCGTAACCCCGATTGGAGAGATAGAGCGCTGTCGCCCAACCACAATAACCATCGCCACCAATAATCAGAACCTTCATGATGCTAAATCACGCTTCAAAGACACTCCGCTAAATCTACCAGGTTTATGCCCCCTCTGAATCATTCCCCTCTGAGGATTTGTTCGGGCAAATCAAATTTGTTACTAAAACCCAGCAAAGGTAAGGGCTTGACCAATGTTCTATTAAGTTTGATTGACAACTGCTTAACATTAAAATCGCCCCGCATCATTCACCCACTGTTGTTAAAAAGCAATCAATCCCGTGAGTCGTATTGACCTACTCAAGCAGAATGAGCTGGGGTTGCAGCCCTTAAAGGAGATAATTCCCAACTAGAGCAATTTCCCCAAAGGGTAATCCTATTCTTTTTCTTGAAAAGATGGAGAATAAGCACGCATTTCCAGAAGCTTTGCAGCAAAAGTTTTCCGGTTCGAGGTTAATTGTTCTCTGTCCTCTATGTAGGGGTACTGCTCAAACAAGAGCTGATATCGCCCAAGCCAATGTTGCCCCGGATAAAACCGGGTTTAAAGCCTAGACTGAACAGCCCGGCGAATTTCCTCCATGCGTACCGTTCTGCCCTCGGCAGAACCAGGACACTCGGTACTAACGCGATCGCGATGGCCCAGAATGAGGGGTAAATTGCGCGTACCAAAGGTTGTCGGAGTGGGTACTGGATTGACCACATTGCGAAAGCCATAACGCCGACATAGCTGGGTGCAAAGAGCGACGGCTGATTGGTACTGTTGCTCACTAATGGTGGCACTTGTAAACAGGCCATCAAAGGCGACTCCCAGGCCATCGTTAATCTGGTCATGGGCACCACGTCGCTGCTCATCGCGAGCCGCAAACACTCGCCCACTGGGCATAATGATGAAATGGTAGCCAATATCGCTCCAACCATTGCCTGCGACATGGCTATTGTAAATCAGGCGCATCCGCTCGGCCTCCTGGGCCTGGGTAGCATTAATCGGAGGAGCGCCTCTCAAGGCGGTATGATGCAAGGTCAATCGCTGTGGTTGTAGAGTCGGCAAGGTGACTGGGGTGGGGATGTTTGTCCAACTGCTGCGAGGTAGCACCACCAGCTCATTACTAGGAGGCGATTTAATATCAATCGTAATTTGAGCACGGTCTTGCTCAGAGCCGATAATCTCAATCAGCCGCTTTCCCACCGAACGGAGTAGCACGGCGCTCTCCCACCGCCCATCTCGCACCCTAGGACGGGCCAGTTCATAAAGCTGGTCGGCTCGCACCACGAGCTGATCTCCATCACGATAATCGATGGCCGTTCCCTTTAGAAGAAACGCTCGATCAGCGAGAGCTTCTTGGGGAGGATTGGTAAAGCTCAGTCGAGGCGGGCGGGGGGGCCTAGGCGGAGCAGCCACTACTGGAAGCATGATTTCAGCCCGGTCTTGCCCTGCTCCAATGAGCTCAATTCGGCGATTGCCTGCCTGAGTAAAGGAGACTGCGGCTTGCCAGGTTCCCAACTGTACTTGGGGACGAGCTAAGTCGTAGAGGCCATCGGCCCGCAACAATAACTGGGTGCCATCGGAGTAGCCATTTGCCGCCCCTTGCAAAATGACTGTTTGCCCGGTTTGCACCTGTTGGGGTGGGTTTGTAAAGGAAACCCAACGCTGCACTGGGGTATCAACCACCCGTACGGTTATTTCTGCGCTGGCGTCGTCTACTTCAATCCGCAGGCGACGATTACCGGATTGGGTGAATAAAAAACTGACTCCCCACTCACCACTGGCAGCAATAATCGGCCCTCTAGTGCGATAGGTATTGTCAACAACTAAGGTTAGCGCTTTGCCGATATGCTCTGCCGATGCCACTCCGGCGATCGCAAACTGTTGACGGACTTGAATCGGAGCACTTGGGGCCTGAGTAATCTTGATCATAGATGCAATTCAACCTTGTTGCAGAGCATTCCTTCCAGACCATTCTGATCTGGGTTTGGCAACTTGACACAAGAGATTTAACAAGAGTTTTGGATTTTGCATCGATACTCAGATCCATTCAGCTCTGGAGTACTATCCTCCAAGGCTGAGCTAGATGCTTTAGCCAACGGCAGCTACAGATTTCGAGCCTGCCGCAGCGCCTCTTTGTACCAAAAGTCAAAAACAAGAAGTGTCCAGAGAAAATATACCAGAAAGGCCAATCCCCATTTGACTGCTAATCCCCAGTTAGACCCCAACCGCGACACTAGCTGAAACCCGATCAAATACCCCCAGAGTAGGCCAAAGCCGTAGCAAAAACTCATCAAGTAGGCGATGACAAGCCCTCCAAGTTCCAAACTGCCTGGAATGGTTCGATTGAACACCCGCAGGTAAAACTCAGTGAGTTGGATTCCTGGCCAGGGGGGGACAAAGGTAGAAACGATCGCCCAGCCAAAGGTGATAGCGACAACGAGCAAGATTTCTCTCATGCGATCCTCGGCATTCAATATCAGGTCTGATCAGGTCTGAACCTGTAGCAATACAAATCAGGGGTAGGATGAGCGATGGGGGCTTACCTCTGGCTGGGGTCTCTTCCCTATCACCCTCCGCAGCGTTCATGTCCCACCATACCTGAGGATTTGCAACTAAGTAACGTCTCTTCTCATCGGATGTGTCAGGCGATAACCATCACGCATCACCGGTATGTTATTTTCGTGCGGTTCGCTTAACACACTTAGCTAAGTGTTATAAATACAGGCTAATGATCAAAAACCATTAAAAAAACCTGGCTTTTTTGGTATTGTCAACCAACAAAAACCAGGTCGATGCATTGGCTGAGCCTAGAGAGGCTATGATTGGGCCGTTACAGGGGCTTCCTTCGCCAGGAATTTTTCTAGCTCAGTGAGAGCATCGGCGTCTACCTTAGTTTGCATGGGGCAGAACTTAGGCCCGCACATGGAACAAAACTCGGCGGTTTTGTAAATATCGGCAGGCAGGGTTTCGTCGTGATATTCCTTGGCTCGTTCAGGGTCGAGGGACAATTCAAATTGTTTGTTCCAATCAAAGTTGTAGCGGGCATGGGAGAGGGCATCATCGCGATCGCGGGCACCAGGACGATGGCGGGCAATATCGGCGGCATGGGCGGCAATCTTATAGGCAATCAAGCCATTCCGCACATCTTCGGCATTAGGTAAGCCCAGGTGTTCTTTCGGCGTCACATAGCATAGCATCGCTGTGCCGTACCAGCCCGCCAGAGCCGCCCCGATCGCACTGGTAATATGGTCATAACCGGGGGCAATATCCGTTACCAGCGGCCCCAGTACATAGAAGGGTGCCTCTGAGCATTCTTCCATCTGCTTGCGAACATTGAACTCAATCTGATCCATCGGCACGTGCCCTGGCCCTTCTACCATCACCTGTACATCCTGTTCCCAGGCTTTGCGGGTAAGCTGCCCCAGGGTTTTTAGCTCCGCTAACTGGGCTTCATCCGAGGCATCATGCTGACAGCCTGGACGCAGAGAGTCTCCCAGGCTAAAGGAGACATCGTATTTCTTGAAAATCTGAATGATATCGTCAAAGTGGGTATAAAGCGGGTTTTGCTTGTGGTGATGCAGCATCCAACGGGCGATAATCCCTCCACCGCGAGAGACAATCCCTGTAAGGCGATGGCGGACTAAAGGGAGGTACTCAATCAAAATCCCCGCGTGGATGGTCATATAATCAACCCCCTGCTGAGCATGCTTTTCGATAATGTGCAAAAAGTCATCGGGGGTCAGCTTTTCGATGCTGCCATGCACGCTTTCGAGCGCTTGGTAAATGGGGACGGTGCCAATGGGGACGGGCGACGCCTGAATAATTGCAGTACGAATTTCATCCAGATTCCCTCCGCCAGTGGAAAGATCCATGACGGTGTCGGCACCATACTTCACTGCCAGTTTTAGCTTATCTAGCTCTTCTTGCAGATTGGAAGAATTTGGTGAGGCTCCAATGTTGGCATTCACCTTACACTTAGAGGCAATGCCGATGCCCATTGGTTCGAGATTGGGGTGATTGATATTGGCGGGAATAATCATCCGCCCACGGGCAACCTCATCTCGAATCAGCTCTGGGGAAAGGTTTTCTCGTTTGGCGACATAGGCCATTTCTTCCGTCACCAAGCCTTGACGGGCATAGTGCATCTGGGTCACGTTGGTGTGACCGCGTCGTTTCGCGATCCATTCTGCGCGCATATTCAATTCCTCAAGATAAACAGCTTCCCTCCGCCGGCATTACCCGGGCTCAGGTTCTAAGGGTGTTTCTCAGCCTGTCGTAGCGTCAGGCACCCCTAGCTTGTGTGAGATTCTATCACTTTGGCTTGGCCGTGGCAGGGGAAACGCCAAAAAGTTATGGGATGCACACCTAGCAGCGTACAGAATTTCGCTACTGGTTCGCTGATGGTGCCGTTAACACTCTAGTAAGGGGAGAAAACGTTTTTTTACAAATTCAGCGTCGATCGCCGGGAGTGAGCGCAAAATAATTACTTTAACAACGAGTGGCTGAGCCTGGGTATAGGCGCGATCGCCCGGTTGCACAGGGTACAGACTTGGGGCAGTATGGTCGGTATGAGGCATTTGATAAGTCAGGGCCGGCGATTTTGGCAGCATTGGTGGAAGTTTTTACTGCCTGGGCTGCTGCTGTTGGGAATAGTGACCCTGGCCGTTGCAAATTCTCAAGCACCCGTGACACTGCGGGTGTTGATGACCGCTCCCGATACGCCGCCCTGGCGCGAATACCTGGCCGAAGCCCTGAATACCCGACAGCATCGGATTCGGGTAGAAGTGGTAGAAGGCCCCAATTCTCCCAATTTGATTGAAGATTTGTACACAACTGCCTTTTTGTTGGGAAACTCTCCCTACGACCTGGTCTATATGGATGTGACCTGGGCACCAAAGTTTGCGGCAGCGGGTTGGTTGAGAGATCTAACAGAGGATTTCTCAACACAGGATTTGGCTGGTTTCTCACCTCAGGATATGGAGGGTGGCAAATATAATGGCCGCTTGTATCGAGTACCAGTGCGATCAGATACGGGGGTACTGTACTATCGACGGGATTTGTTAGAAGCGGCAGGTCTGTCACCCCCCCGTACCCTAGAGGAACTGGTGGCGATCGCCAAAAGCTTGCAACAGCGTGGAGATGTACGGTGGGGCTATCTCTGGCAAGGGCGACAGTATGAAGGCAGTACGGCCATGTTTGTGGAAATCATCCAGGGCTTTGACGGCTTTTGGATTGACCCCCAAACCTTGGAAGTGGGGCTAGATCAGCCAGAGGTGATTCGCGCTGTTGATTTTTTGCGCAGCACCATTGCGGAGGGCGTGTCGCCAGCGGGGGTGACCACCTATGTGGAAGAAGATACGCGCTTAATTTTTCAAAATGGCGATGCGGCTTTTTTGCGCAGTTGGCCCTACGTTTTTCCTTTAGCGAACCAGCCTGACTCAGCGATTCGGGGCAAGTTTGAGATGATGCCAATGGTCGGTTCTGAAACCAGTAGTCGCCGTGGTTCTTGTTTGGGGGGTTGGGGGCTGGGCATTGCGAAAACGTCGAAACATCCCCAAGAAGCGCTAGAGGCTATCCGGTTCTTAACCAAGGCAGCGGTGCAAAAACCCTACATTCTCAAGGCGGGCTATATGCCGAGTCAGCGATCGCTGTTTACTGACCCAGAGGTGGTGGCAAACTACGCCCATTACCCGACCCTAAAAGCTATTGCTGACCAGGCGGTACTGCGTCCCCCGATTGCCCAATATGCTCAGGCCACCGATATTTTGCAACGTTACCTAAGTGCGGCCCTCACCAACCAACTGACGGCGGAACAGGCAATGCAGGCAGCGGCCAGAGAAACCCGGTTGCTGCTGGATGCGGCCCGGCGGGGAGGTGCTTCATGACGACTCGATCGCTGCAATCGCAGGAACAACAAACGGGCCTCTATCTGATCCTCCCGGCGATCGCGCTGCTGCTACTCGTATTTGCCTACCCCATCGTTCGAGCTATCTGGTTAGGGCTATTTGATCAAAATCTGGGCACTGAGCTACAGCCCGTTTTTGCCGGGTTGAGCAACTATCGGCGCATTCTCGGCGATGGGCGCTTCTGGCAATCTTTCTGGGTGACCACCCGCTTTACTGTGCTATCGGTCGCGATTGAGCTGGTACTGGGAATCGCGATCGCCCTCGTGTTAAACCGCTCCTTCCCGGGACGGGATCTTGTACGCACGATTGCCATTTTGCCCTGGGCACTGCCTACAGCCCTGATTGGCCTCACCTGGACTTGGATTTTTAACGACCAATACGGAATTGCCAATGACCTATTGCTCAAGCTTGGGCTGGCAGAAACAGGGGTAAACTGGTTGGGAGAACCCTTCACGGCAACCGTCGCCATTCTTTTTGCCGATATTTGGAAAACTACTCCCTTTATCAGCATCCTACTCCTGTCAGGGTTACAAGCGATTCCAACCGATCTCTACGAAGCCCATGCCCTCGAAGGAGCAACCCCGATCCAGAGCTTTTGGCAAATCACACTGCCCCTGCTGATTCCCCAAATAATTGTTGCCAGTCTATTTCGGGTGGCTCAAGCGTTTGGCATCTTTGATCTGATCCAGGTAATGACTGGCGGGGGGCCGGGCGGCTCCACTGAAATGGTCGCACTTTATATTTACGCGAATGCCATGCGCTACCTGGATTTTGGCTACGGTTCTGCCCTGGTGGTGGTCACATTTTTATTACTGATTGTGGCTGTGGTGTTGAGCACCTGGCTGATTGGGCGATTTCGTCAAAGCCCCACCTTACCTCCAGAGGACTAGAGGTTTTCAGCTTTAATCGCGAATCTTCAGGCATTTAGGTTTTTTCTACTCTATTTTGACTGCACCTTACTAGGGTCAATGTTAATAAACGGTAAGGCACCGCCACCCCCAAGCACCGTCGGAAATTCCCCATTCCACTTGTCGATTGCCGCTTTTTGCAACAATTCCGGGGTCAGGGTTTCTCGTATAAGGCGTTGGGCTTCTGCCTGCCCCCTGGCTCGGTTGACTTGGGCTTCGGCTTCTTGCTCGGCTTCGCGGGCAATGTAAACCGCCCGTTGAGCGCGTTGCTCGGCAATTTGTTTTTCTTCGACGGCTTTAGAAAACTCAGTTGAAAAGGTCAGGTCAACCACGCTGGTATCCAGCACAATAATGCCGTACTTCTGTAAGCGATCGCCGAGGGCGACATCAAAATCTTGCTTGAGCTCATCGCGCTTGGTAATCGCCTCCTCAACCGTGCGGCGAGCCGCTGCAATTTTGAAAGACTCCTGGGTTTGGGGTGCAATAATTTTCGCCACAATATTTTGTAAACTGCCCTGCTTACGGCGAATTTGAACAACTTGAGTTTCATCTAGCCGGAAGTTAATGGCAAAACTTGCGGTGAGCTGCTGCAAATCTTTAGTAGAACTCTGAGCAGGCACTTCAAATTTTTGAACAGTGACATCATAAATATCTACTGAGGAAACCAGCGGGGGCTTCAGGTGTAACCCTTCTAGCAATGCCCCATCTTGGGCTTTACCCAGAATACTTAAAACTCCTGCTTGTCCAGGGTTGATAATCACAAAAGAATTAAGGGCAAGAATGGCCAGTAAACCCACAAGAGGCAGAATCAGGCCCAGCCCCCACGATTGTGTTTGCCTATTCACAAGAACAACTCCATCATGACTCCTTAGCTACCATAGGTGATATTTGCAGTGATAGCCATAACACTCTATTGCAAAGATTTGGGACAGGGGCAAAATCCCTGAATATACTGAGCAAATGTGTCATACGGCTTTCTATGCGTCCACTCTTTTCCTCGGCTAGATTTGTGTCTTTGCTAGCCATGGTGGCGATCGCTCAACCGGGTCTGGCCCAGATTACGCCTGCCGCCGACGGCACAGGCACCTTGGTTAATTTGGTAGGCGGCCAGTTTACCATTACCGGGGGCACCACCAGCAGCACGAACCTGTTCCATAGTTTTCAACAGTTTGGGTTGACGGCAACGCAAACCGCTAACTTCAGCGTGAATCCAGCCATTCAAACGATTTTGGGGCGCGTTACGGGGGGAGATGCCTCTGTCATCAATGGTCTGATTCAGATAACGGGCAGCAATGCCAACCTGTACTTGATGAACCCAGCAGGGATTGTGTTTGGTAGCAGTGCCAGTCTGAATGTGCCAGCCACTTTTACCGCAACTACTGCGAATGGCATTGGTTTCAGTGGCGGTTGGTTCAGCGCCTCCGGTAGCAATAATTACCCCGCTCTAACGGGTGCACCTCAGCAACTCGCCTTTACGATGGAGCAGCCAGCGGCAATTGTTAATCATGCCTCCCTGACCCTCGGAGTTGACCAAAAACTAGTTTTAGTAGGGGGGACGGTGGCCAATCCAGGAGCGATCGGGGATTTTGGGATGCGCTTTGGCTCGGGTAAAGTTTTGCTCACAGCCATACCAGGAAGCCGCCTAGTGCGGGTGAATCTGACCGATAGCCCCCTCAGCCTAGAGATTGAACCAACGACTGGGGCGACCAGTTTGCCCAACGCATGGGAGTTGCCGATTCTATCTCTGCCTACTTTGCTGACGGGTGGCGGGGCAGGTAACGCTAATGGCCTCACGGTCGATGGCAGCGGGCAAGTAGCGCTCACCGGTTCGGGCGTATCGATTACGCCAGGAGATATCGTGACCCAGGATCTGGTCGCGAATGGTGTCACCCTGGCGGCGGCTGGCAGCGTCAAGACTGGCCATATCCTTACATCCAATGACTTTATTTCTGGAGTGCGAATCTCGGCGACCACCGGAGACGTGATTGTCAACTCAATTGATAGCGGCACTTTAGGAATTGATATTTTTGCGGCGGGGCAGTTTCAAGCCAGGGGAACGGTTACTTTTTCTGGTTACTCCACTGGTATGAATCGCTATATCGATTTCGATCCTCAATTGCTTCCCTTTCTGGTCAGCAAAACTGGTGCGACTGCTGCGGAGTTGGAGGCGGTGATTCGAGCATCCAATCCTTTTGCCGTTAGGGTTAAGAGTGAGGTGCCGGTGAGTGTGCGTTCAGTGGTGGGTGAAATTCGGATTCGCTTTGGTGGGGGTACCGGCAGCCCAATAACGCTCTCCGATGGGGTCACCCTTCAGGGTGAGTCACCGTTTGTCCTTGGCCCCAGGGTGACGGCCAGTAGTGGCGATCGCTATTTACCCTTTGACCCAACGGACACCTTTGCCACCTTTGCCACCACTCCCTTCAGCTTGCGCATTCATGAAACCTATGGCTTGGCAACTCTAACAGTGGCTGGCAGCGGTACCGTTGGAGCCATTAGCCGCACGGTTGTCACTGATGGTAGCTTCGTTGTCTCCATTCAAGACCGAGTGTTTAATCCAGTGATTCCTGGGGTCGGTGGGAGAACTCCCGGCGGTGGGGGCAGCAATCCCAGCGGTTCCCCGGGTGGCGAAACACCCAGTGGTCGCTCCGGCAGCGGGATAGAAACCAGTGCCGCCCAAACGATTGAGCGCCAACTCACCCAGGGCGATCGCCCCACCCCCTGCGAGACGACTGGTTCTACTGGAGGCCGAACGCGATCGCCCCAAATCCCCCTGGAGCAATTGAATCAGCCGTTGACAGCCACCACTGCTACCCCCTGTGCCAACCCTGACGACAGCGAAATTCTGAAGATTCTAGAAATTAGCCCCCCATTACAGCAGTTGCATTGGTGATTAGACGGGTCTAACCCGATGCTGCAACAATAGCATTAGCCAAAACAGCCAGGACATCGGTACCGTTGACGCACGCAGAGCGATACAATGCCTGATGGTTTGTGTATTTCAAGGAAACAAGACCTATGCCTCTTTCCGTTGGTGATACAGCTCCAGACTTCACTGTTAAAGATACAAATGGCAACACGGTCCGCCTTTCTGACTACGCTGGCAAGCCCGTTGTGCTCTACTTCTACCCAAAAGATGACACACCCGGCTGCACAAAAGAAGCCTGTAGTTTTCGCGATAACTACCAGCAATATCTGAGTAAGGGCATCACTGTATTGGGGGTCAGCATGGATAGTGAAACCTCCCATCAAGCGTTTACCGAAAAATTTAACCTACCCTTTCCGCTGCTGGCAGATCAGGATGGTGTCCTGACCCGAGCCTACGATGTGGATGGGGGTGGCTACTCTAAGCGGGTCACCTACGTGATTGGGGGAGATGGCAAAATCACCCATGTTTACACCACGGTTAAGACAGATACCCATGCCACCGATATCCTGACAGACATCGGGGCCTAGTACAGCAAGGCAGAAATTTCTGGACTAGCCTCAGCCACCCGCATCCCCTTTTCTTGAATGCCTGTTAGAGCCATGCCCCTACTCTCATCGAGGCAGTAGGGAAAGTCGAAGTCCCTCTCCTGCTTTGGGAGAGGGGTAGGAGTGAGGGGGTAGCCAGACGGATGCCTTCGTCTACCCGGTCACTCTTCGACATCTGTATAATCACAAGGCTCAGTAGAATAGGGAAACCAATGGGGCAGTGTTCTCGCGCTGCCCCCGGTTTTCCGGTTTTATCTTTTATCAGGGATATTCAGCAAGGAGCGCGGATGATGAATACGACCCTCGCCTCAACCAATGCGGCTGTCAGTTATGCTGGTCCTTGGGAGGTTTTACTTAACCAGCCGGTGGTTTTGCGGGGTGCCTTCGACCCCCAACAGGTAGTCACCGTTTCCCTCGTTGCTGAAGATAAATACCCTTTACCCGTCACACCAGACTACAAAGAAGGTACCTGGAAAGTAGAGCTACCCAGGGGGTTAACCATGGCTGGTTCTCGCTGGCTGCGGCTAAAAGGTAGTGATGGCAATGGCAAAACGATTGAGGATGAAATTGTTTATCTCACGGTTAGCACCAACCCGCTCAACGTTGGTCAAGAGTTATCTCTTAAGATTCTCACAGATACCCTGTTTAAGCTGACCTCTGCTGATTCCAGCCAGTTAAATGAGCGGCAAAAGGTAAAAGTTGCAGCAGGCCAAACCTTTGCGGTCAAGCGCTACGGCTATGTCGATCGCCACTTAAAACTAGAGCTAGAGCAACCCATTCCCCCCTTGGGCAATTTTGGTTATTTTTATGAGCCATTTGTGCAACTGAGTAAAGGGTCAGAGGTGCTCATCTTTGACATTGAAGATGTACCGAATACGCCTCTAACCGCCTATTTGTTGATTACAACTTCGACCTTATTTAAGGCCCAACCCGCCGACTCCAGTGCCCTGCCGGCTAATCAAAAGCGTCAGGTGCTGCAAGGCGAAAACTTTCAAATTACAGGTTACGCTTGCATTGCCGGGCATTTTCGGGTGCGCCTGGCCCAACCCATCACCAATTTTGGTGATACGGCGTTTGTCTATTGGCGGCATGTGCAGTTGAAACGAGGAAATCAGCAAATTCCTTTTGATCAAGATGCACTAACGGTAACCGCCCTGCGATCGACCCTCATCAAGAAGCGCCCAGTTGACTCTAGCCACCTGAAGCCGGAGGAAATGACCAACTTTGCGGCAGGGATGTTTTATGGCGTTCAGAGCTATGCCCTCGAAGCTGGTCATATTAAAGTGGCATTAACAGAGGAATTGTCTAGCTTTGGCAACACAGGCTATGTATTTCCGGCTTTTGTCCAGATGAAGCGGGGAGGACAAGCCTTTAACCCTTTTCCACCTCAGGTTGAATTAGCGGTACCCTACTTTTCTCAGCGGGATAACCCCCGTTACTCCTGGTCAACCTGTAATGTCACCTCGATCGCGATGGTGTTGTACTATTACGGGCAGCGATCGCGGAATCCCGCACAACAACTAGAAGATGAGTTACTGCAATGGATTTTAGAGCGCTATGGCCCCGGTGCTCAGACAAACCACACCTATCTCTCCCAGTTGATTCGCGCCTATGGCTACCCCACAAGCTTTGCAACCAATCGCCGCTGGGCAGAAGTGAAAGATGAAATCCTTGCGGGTCGCCCCGTAATCTTAGCGGGAGATTTCACCGCCAGTGGCCACATTGTCACCGTAATGGGCTACACCAGCCAGGGCTATATGGTCAATGACCCGTGGGGGAATGCCCTGACGGGCTATGTCAACACGGAGGGACGCAAACTCCTCTATCCCTACAGTTACATGGACAGAGTTGCCGGCCCAGACGGAAGTGTATGGGCTCACTTTATTAGGAGACGTTAATCAGTTGACCGTTAGACGATTGCAATGATTTGGGGCGATTCCCTAATGTCTGCGTCAGGTTGTGGTTCCTGCTGGGGCGATCGGTGATGCCCCTTCGCCCACCACTTTGGTCACTTCGACTCCGTTTTGCTCTAGCACGACCGACGGCTCACCCCCCAGGCTAATTTCGATCCGTTTGACCAGAACTAACCCATTCGCCAGGCGCTGCCCTACCCGAACGTAGGCACTAGGGCGATTCGATTCCTGGATGATGGCAAAGATGTTGCCATCTACCTGCACAACCCCAGTCACGACAATAGCATCGGCCAAGGTGGTTGATGGCCGTGGCGGAACAATCGCTGTATCACCTGGGCGAGCTGGAGTGGGGCCACCGGGCCGAGCCGGGGCCGCAGGCGGACGGAGCGCCACTGGAGGAACCGGAAAGGTTGTAAAGGGACTGGTAAGTGCCCTAGGTGGGAGCGGCAAATCTGGAACCACCTCAGTCATTGGAGCAGTGGAGGTTGCCTTAAGGGGAACCGTGGCAAAGGGGTTGGCCCGAGCCTGGGTACGACGGTTGTCGCTAATCCGGCGCTCAATTTCCTTCGCCCGCTCATCTGCTTTGGTCGGCTGAATCAACCCTGGAACCTGATTCGGAGCTTGAGCCGTGAGGGGTTGGGTGAAGGGAGCCTTAGTGGCTCCAGGAGCCGGAGATGCAGCCGGAGATGGAGTCGCTGTCGGTGAGGGGGATGCCGCGGGAGAGGGGGATGTCGTCACTTCTGCTTCAGGCTCTCCGCCACAGCCCCCAATCGCTAATGCAATTGCCCCTGCCAATGCAATAACCGTCTGACGACGCATATCCAACCCTCCCAAAGATGGCTTGTAAGAATCACTGTTATCGAACTGTCGAACCAAACTAACAGGAAACCCGTTGCTTTTTTCTGCTCCTCATCCAACAAATATTCCGGTTTCTAACAATTTTGACCGTGTTTGTTGGTATTTGGATTAAGCGATCGCCCCAACTTTATTCACTCTAGCACTTTTGAAAACAGGACTGGACAAGTTGCCAGAAAGGAAACAAAAAAATGAGAGCCACCAAAGAAAATTCCAGGTCAACGGTTTGTGGATTTATGAATTGATTTCTGCTCTCCGATTTGGGCGCTGTTGAATCTGTTTGGTTGATTCCCTAACCTCTGGGAGGAAAAACCCTGCCAGAGCTGGCGTGGATTCATACCATTGATGTACGTCCAGTAGAGTTTAAAGGTTGTGCCAATTTACGTCAGTGTTGGCAGGATTTTCTAGCGTCTTTCTTTGGGAGAGCGGCTTCATAGGGTTAGAGGGAGCTTGAGTCGAGTTGTTAAAATCGGGACAGTCATCTCTAGGTAAAGCTGTTGCCCTGTTTCTCATAGCGACAGCCAGTTAGAAAGTCTACCTCGCACTAGCGATTACGCAGAAAACATGTCACCTTCTCAGGCCCTTATCCCCCAGCCCCTTCTCCCAGGCTGGGAGAAGGGGGGGCGAACCATCTCAAAGTCCCTCTCCCAAATTGGAAGAGAGATTTAGGGTGAGGGTAAAAGTGACATGCACCCGGTTGCGCCCCTAAGTTTGCCCTAAGCTTTCTGACGAAAGCGATATACATCGCCGTCTTTAGTCAGAGCATTTAGTAATTTAGTAAAAGCATGGCGGAAATAGACGGGAAATTGCTGTTGCGAGTGAGCCATGATAGTCTGACAAAATGGGCATTGCAATTGATTTTGGTACGAGCAATACAGTGATTGCGCGGTGGAACCGAGCCACCCAGCAGCCAGAAACCTTAGCGCTACCAGGACTGAGTTACCGGACGGGCCAAAATCCGCCCTTGGTTCCCAGTTTGCTATATGTGGAAGATGCCTGTCAGGATAAGGTCGTGGTGGGTCAAGCGGTGCGTGATCGCGCCCTTGATCTGGCCAACGACCCGCGCTTTTTTCGTAACTTTAAGCGGGGAATTGGTTCCCCCGTTCAAGGCTTTTTGCCAGAAATCGATGGACAGATTCTTCAGTTTGAGCGCATCGGTGCCTGGTTTTTAACAGGGGTGATTCAACAACTGCTGGCCACTGAACCAGAAGCCGCTATATCACTAACCTTGACTGTGCCCGTCGATAGTTTTGAAGCCTATCGCCTCTGGCTCGGACAAGTTTGCGAGTCTCTCCAGATACAGCAAGTGCGAATGTTGGATGAGCCAACGGCGGCAGCCCTAGGTTACGGGTTGGGCGATCGCCAGACCCTGCTGGTGATTGACTTTGGTGGCGGTACCCTCGACCTTTCTCTAGTGCGATTGGATCGAAGAGTTGCCGAACACAACAAACCCCTGGGTTTTATTCTCAAATGGGGGCAAAAATCTTTTGCGGAACAATCAGGCCAAACACCCAAAGTCGCGCGCGTCCTGGCAAAGGCCGGACAAAATCTGGGTGGCTCTGATATCGACCATTGGTTGGTAGATTATTTCGTAACCCAACAAAAATTAATCCCATCCCCTTTACTGACTCGTCTGGCCGAGCGACTAAAGATCCAGCTTTCGTTACAGACTCAAGCTGAGGAGGTTTACTTTAACGACGAAACTTTCGAGAGCTATGAGTTATGCCTCAACCGCGATCAGTTTGAGGCCATTCTGCAAGCCCAGGGCTTTTTTAGTCAACTAGACCGCTCGATGGAACAGGTTTTGCAGCAAGCTCAGCGCCAAGGCATCACCCCCCAAGAGGTGGATGCGGTCTTGCTGGTCGGCGGCACCGCTCAGATTCCTGCGGTGCGAGGCTGGGTCGAGCGCTATTTTAATCAAAGCCAAATTCGCTGTGAGAAGCCCTTTGAGGCAATCGCTCAAGGTGCCCTTCAACTAGAGCAGGGGATTGAACTCAAGGATTTTCTTTATCACAGCTATGGCATTCGCTATTGGGATCGCCGCAATAACTGTCATGGCTGGCATCCCATCATTAAGTCAGGGCAGCCCTACCCAATGTCTGAGCCAGTTGAACTGGTGTTGGGAGCATCGGTCGAAAATCAGCCCAGCATTGAGTTAATTATTGGTGAGCTGGGGGGCGATCGCGAACAAACAGAGGTTTACTTCGATGGCGATCGGTTAGTGACCCGCCGCATCGGCAGTGAGCAAACCCAGGTACAGCCTTTGAATGACCGAGACGGCGCACGTAGTATTGCGAAGCTCGATCCTCCGGGTTCTCCTGGTAGTGACCGAATTACTGTGCAGTTTCGCGTTGATCGCGATCGGTTTTTGCGCATTACGGTCGAAGATCGACTCGCCCTCACCACACTGATCGAAGACCAACCCGTTGTACAGCTTAACTAAACCTGATTTAAGGCAGATTTAGTAGATAGATGCAGAAAAGTTTAACGTTACTTATGTTATATTGATACACAGTGCGAAAAATGAAACACGGGTCGCTAGCTCAGCGGTAGAGCACTCGGCTTTTAACCGATTGGTCCTGGGTTCGAATCCCAGGCGACCCATATGTCCGTTTGTTTTTAATTATTTTTAAGCCTAGTGGCTTATTTATCTAGATAACTTATTCATTTCAATAGCTTATTTATCTAAGCTCAATAGCTTATTTATTTAAGTGCCTCAGCCTGGATCTTACTCAAGTTTGATGCTTCCGATTTGTGGGTAGGGCTATGCTAGCGAGGCTTTATCTAGAAAACCTTCTCTAATTTCGACATCAGTCTGGAAAAAGCTCATCCCTTCGGGGGACTTTGCAATTAAGATAATTTGCGCCTAGACTAGAAAACACCCGATTAAAGGTATCAAAGATAAGGTATAGAGAAAGTGCAAATTGTGGTGTCAGTGTTCATTGCCCTTGCTATCACAACAGGTTTAATTACCCTTTTCAATTTCCTGTTGGTGGCTTCCTGGCAGGTTTTGCTCTTCATCTTGGCGGTGGTTTGGCTTTATATCGAATATGCTTTGCGGCAGTGTCGTAAGCCTTTTCATCTAGATGAGGCGGGAGACGGTTCTGTCCTTACCTATCGCGGGGCCAGTTACTTGCGAGGGCCGTTTGGCAATGGCAACACTTCACTGACACCCGCTGAGCAAAACCTGGTTTATCGGGGTCGCTCTTACAGAGTATTTGACTCCCTTTCAACGGAGCAGCAGAACTTGATTCCGGCAGAAACTGACGGCATGTATCGGGGGTGTAAGGCAAAATTTCCAGTCTTTGCCAAGAGACGTTTGCAAGACTCCCTGATGTTGATCCCACATCAACCGGATTCGACCCTCTGAGGGCTGATTTGCAGTTTGGTATCTCCGCTGATGCAACGGACTTTTGGCTGGGGATGTGTTAGCTAGCGTGCTTGACCTGGATGTGAGCCACTCAATGCTCTCTCACCCTAGTCCTCTCTCAAAAAGAAAGAAAGTACAAGCAAGAGAGCAGAATCTCTCTCACTTTTCTCCCAAAATGGGCAAGGGGAGCTGGCTTCAAAGTCCTTCTCTAAAGGAAGGACATGGGTTTAGGGTGAAGCTTGCTTTCCGCAGGCTAGGTTACGAAACTGGGGTGCACTCATTACTATCGATATTCGCGGGTTTCTAACGACTGGCTTCCCGTCGTTTAGCGGCAGCCTGCTGGCGCAGTTGGCTAGCTTGTTCAAAGACCGTGGTTCCTGCCTTCACTTTTCCCAATTCTTGCTCAATCTGGCGGAGTTGCCCGGCAATTTGACTGTTGTTCAGGTTTGTAGCATTTTCTAGTAATCGCGCTGTCAAGGTTTCAGCCTGTGCGTAGGCGGCGATCGCGGCCTGTTCCTCTACTAGCCTAATCTCTGCCTGGCGTCGCTTCGTTTCATAGTGAGCGATCATTTTTTTAGCTTCAACATAACTAGCCTCATCCACTGGAATTTGACTGAGTTCAGCGATCGCCTTTTCCCAGAGGCCAATGATTTGTTCCCAAGTTGCAACAGACTGGGGTTTGTCTGGCCCAAACCCCATCGCAGCCGCATCAAAAGCGCGAGCGGCTTCAATCAAATTTCCAGAGCGGGCATTCCCAGCGGCATAGCCGACGACTTGCTCAAAATCTCGCTCATAGGCTTGCAATTTGGTTTGGGCCTGTTTTCCTGCCAAGGTTTCAGAGGGGATCTGTTGGAGTTGATCGATTCCCTGTTGCCACTGGGTAATCGCCGTTTTTCGTTCACTCTCATCGGGTGCTTCCTGGTATTTTTGCTTGGCTTCGCTCACCATCTGGTCGGCCTGCTCTAGCTGAGTCTGGGCATTGGTTTCTTGAAAGAGTTTGGCCTCCATTCGCGCTACATCTTTGCGCGCCTCCTGAAACTCATCAAAGGTAAATCGCCAGCCACAGGTGAATAGGGTGCAATACTGCTGAGGATAAAACCCTAAAAACCAGACGGGCAGAGCATCTAGATTTTTCTGAGCGGCTTGCATTTTCGTTTTGCCTAACTCTAGATCAGCCGTGCTGGTAGCCTGATTCACCAATTGATCTGCTTGCTCTGTGTGGGCGATCGCCTGCCGATAGTTGTGATCCATCTGAATGAAACTGGGCAGGAGCACCATCGGTGCAATCCGTGCCACTGTCCAGCGAATGGGAGGATAGGGCAAATTCAGAAACCAGACCCCGCCCACTATGCTGACCACTACAGCGGCTCCCAGCTTGATTCCACTCCACCCCTGGGCGATTGAGCGCCCGGAGTGATTAGCTCGCACAGCCGCCTTCAGCACCTTTTCACTAAACGCGGGGAACAAATCATCAACCAAATCCCGTAGTTCTTCCACCGTCGGTGGTTCACCCTGCTGAGTTCTCAAGCGTTGCAACCGTTTCAAGGCAATTTCTTGCTGTACCTTGCCCACAGGATCTTGCCCCGCCAACCGCTCAATTTCTGCTTTTAGCAAGTCAAAAGCCCGCTGATTGAGACGTTCCATAATTGTAAAAATGCCAGAAATTTAACCAAGTCTAGAATTCCCACCGGGAGTTAAGGGAAACTACAGCTCAGTAACGGCGATTTTCAGATCAATCACCTGCCATTCATATAGTCTTGCAAGCAATCGAAAAGGGATTCCCCTACTTTTGCGACGCCTTTCCCTAACTCCGTCTCCTACTTTAAACATGGCCAAAACATGGCCTTTGAATGCTTCCGTTTTTTGTTCCCCGATCCTTGAGGCAAGATACCTACCAAGAGCTTGACCTGTGGGTTCATACCAAGGCTCTGTAGCTGTCGCCAGAAGAAATTTGGCGATGGTAAGCCAGAAAACTCAGACAGCACTAGCGGTTGAGCACTGACTTTTATCCTAAGCTTTTTGGCCCAAGCTATCTTCTCGGAAAAATCCTTTGGAATACAGGCACGTCACTTTAGCCAATAAGCAACCGGGGTGAGGTTCCTAGTAGACAAAGGCATCCGTCTGTCTACTCCCTCACCCCTACCCCTCTCCCGCTTTGGGAGAGGGGCTTCGACTTTCCCTACTGCCTCGATGAGAGCAGGGGCATAGCCTTGGCAGGCATTCAAGAAAGGGGGATGCGGGTGGCTGAGACGAGTCCAAAAATTTCTGCCTTGCTGTACGAGTGTTGCAACTGTGGCCTAAGGGCTGTGGATTGAGAAGCAGCGGATTCCAATGTGATGGATTTGCCAGAAACGGGCCTGCTCAAATCCGTTTTCAACACAAAAAATTTTCAAAACAAGAAGATCGGCAGGAATTGTAAGATCCCGCTGATAATTCCTAGTAAGCCCATCCCAAGGCCATTACCGCTTTTTGCTGACTGTACCATGGGTTCAGTTTTGAGGGCCATAATCAAGCGTTGGGTTTGTTCAAGGCCTTTGCTGTCTCCTTGGGATTTAAACAACTGCTCTGCTTTTTCGGCATCGGCCATTGCCCCTACGCGATCGCTCATTTGCAACCGCGAAATTCCTCGCCCCAGATAAGCTGGAGCGAAGTTTGGGAGCCGATTCAGCGTTTGTGTAAAGTTTTCAACCGCACGGGGATGATTTCTCCGCTCTGCTTCGGCAACAGCCCAACGGTAAAAGTCTTCGGCATTACCAACCGTTTCAGGCAAACCTATCACTTGTTGTAAGAGAGCACCCTCTAGATTCGCGCCCTCCAAAATCGCCCCACTCAAATTAGCTTCACGCAAGTCGGCATAACTGAGTTGTGCCCCAGCGAGCTGGGCACCCGCAAGGTTCGCACCGTGTAGACTCGCTCCTGTCAAATTGGCTCCGCGCAAATCGGCCCCTTGAAGCTCTGCCCGACTCAGATTTGCCCCTGCAAGATTTGCCCGTTTGAGATTAACCCCACTCAAATTGGCAAACACTAAACCCGCTCGGCTGAGATCACATTCTTGACATTGCCGGGTTGAAAGCAGCTTTTGAGTATGCTCAAGATTCTCTGCCCGCAGGGGGGTCGCCCAACTAATGCTGGCTAAAACACCGACAAACAAGAAGGAGGTGCGTTTCATAGAATTAGGAGATTTGACAGAGGGGATGAGCAGCTAACTGAGGCCAACCCAAACCCAATTGTCTTGCTGGTGGGAAAACTTTAGGTCTGGACTGGAATACAGATTGGGTGCATGTCACTCCTGCCCTTACCCTAAATCCCTATCCCAACTTGAGAGAGGGACTTTGAGATGACTCGACCTCCCTTCTCCCAGGTTGGGAAAAGGGTCTGGGGGATGAGGGCCTGAAAAGGTGACATACTTGCTACAGATTATTATGTCTGCTCTCAGTCAATTGGTACGCTTTTTTAGTCAGGAACGGTTCAATTGTCTGACAACTGGTAAGTAGGGAGTCCTAATTCACTGTCAGCAGGGAAGGGTAAGGGCGCAGCCACCAGGCGAAGGAGTCCATCTCCACCAGCCCCGAAATCATCCTTAATTAAATCGCGTTTAGTAGACGGAGGTATCCGTCTGTTTGTCCCCTCACCCCTACCCCTCTCCTGCTTTGGGAGAGGGGCTTCGACTTTCCCTGCTGTCTCGATGGGAGCAGGGGTATAGCCTTGGCGGGCATTCAGGAAAGGGGATGCGGGTGGCTGAGACGAGTCCAGAAATTTCCGCCTTGCTGTCCTAGCGACTTACAAACGGTTTTTGCTTCTTGCGCAGATTCTTAATTCTTCGGCTCTGATTGCTTATAGGAGCATTTCACTGTGATTTTCAAGTTACTTTGGGCCTTGCCACTAGCAATGTAGGGGATCCCTGCATCGGCACTGAGATTAACTCCAAACTCTAGGGTTACTTCCTCAACGTTTGCTGCTCCCATATTCTTGAAAGCATTAAGACAGTAGAGGGTGTAGGTGCGAATGGTGGCTTGAACCATTTGCATCGATTGGGCTGGATGGGTGCGAGTTACAGGAAGATCTCCCCATCCCTTAGAACCGGATCGACGCTGTTCGCCTTCAGCACCGGCAGAGATTGGGGGGGTGCCCGGTGAAACGGCTGTTGCCTGAGTGTCTTCTGCTTCAATGTAAAGAATGGATCCATCCTCAAGTTGCACAGGCACTACCTGACTCATGCTTGCTCTCCTTACGCTCAAAACCCTGATGGATTGGATTAAAATACCTAGCGGCTAAAAGTCTACCAGGAAGTAAGACCGAAATGGGGGATCGAGACGCCGCGCTAGTATTGGCGATCGCTGCCGGGTTAGATTATGTGATAGGTGATCCCTGGGGCTGGTGGCACCCGGTACAGGGGATGGGGTGGGTGATTCACCAATATGTTCATTGGGCTTTCAAGCGCATTCACAATCCCCTGCTGCTGAAAATAGCGGGGGTGGTTTTAGGGGTGGGGCTGATTAGCGGAAGTGGGTTACTAGGCTGGGCCATGGGGGCTGTGGGGCGATCGCTCCATCCACTCCTGGGTATGACAATCGAAACTGTCATGCTGGCCAGTTGTTTCGCGGGGCGTAGCCTGCGCGATGCCGCCAATTCGGTGCTCAATTGCCTTAAAACCGGGGATCTTGTGGCAACTCGCCAGCAGTTGGCCAACTATGTGGGGCGAGACACCGCCCAATTGGATGAGCCAGAAATTCTCCGAGCAGTACTGGAAACCGTTGCTGAAAATGCCACCGATGGTGTTCTGGGGCCTATTTTCTATGCGATTTTAGGCAGCTTTTGCGGTATCGGTAGTTTACCTCTGGCGCTGGCCTATAAGGCCGCCAGCACCCTTGACTCAATGGTGGGCTACCGCGAAGCGCCCTACACTCAGATTGGCTGGTTTAGTGCCAGAACAGAAGATGGGTTAACCTGGCTACCCTGTCGCCTGGTTGTGGTCACCCTGGCCTTGCTATCAGGGAAACCTCGGCAGGTTTGGCGGCTCTGCTGCCGCGATGCACCCCAAGATCCTAGCCCTAATTCTGGCTGGAGTGAGTGTGCTTATGCCGCAAGCCTGGGGGTGCAACTTGGCGGCAAAAACTACTACCGGGGTCAGGTTAAATCGAAGCCTCTGCAAGGAGATCCTCTGTATCCCATCACTCCAGAACGAATTCAGACGGCCTTGAAACTGACTCGGTGGAGTTGCTTGCTCTGGCTCAGTGGGGCGATCGCTCTTTTGTTGCTGTAGAGGGCAGAGCGATAGAGCTGTAGCAGATTATCTCTTGCCTCCCTCCTGTTCAGGCGATTGCATCCAGCCACGCGGCCCAAAAAACTCGCAGGCATGGGCGGCAATGGTGGCAGCGCTGGCCAGTGCATCGACAAAGTTTTGCTGTAGCCCAAAATAGCAAAAGGCCCCATGGAAAATATCACCCGCCCCCAAGGTATCCACTGGCTGAATCTGGGGGACTTGCAGCCAACCCATTTTTTCTGGCGTGCGATAGTAAATTGGGTTTCCGCCATAGGTAATGGCAATGTGGTGAATTCCCAAGCCTTTCAGATAGGCCACAACGGCCATCTTCGTTTTACAACCGGGGGGATAAAAATTTGCAGAGCAAATGGCGTAATCTGTCAGCCCCAAGACATCTCTAAAGTTGGGCTTCCAACTTCCTCCATCCACCACCACCGGGATCGATAAGGCTCTGGCCTGCTGGGCGATCGCTTGCCCTACGGCCATTTGGTGGCCATCAATCAACACAACGTCTACGCCTGCAAGACAATCGGGAGGAATCGCCCCTATCGCGGCCTGGGTTTTACTGGCATTAATTGAAATAACGGCGCGATCGCCAGTTGCCTCCGTCACAATAATGGAAGAAACCGGGGGAGGTGCCACTTGCTGAGGGGCGAGATCCCAACTTTCAACCCTATGGGCTTGCAAATCAGCCCGAATCAGATGGGTAATGGCATGGCTGCCAATAACGCTCAGAAGTTTTGCTCGCCCACCTAAATGCCGAAAGGCGATCGCGGCATTGGTCGCAGGGCCACCGGCAGACACCAAATAATCGGAAGCAACCAGTTTTTGATTTGCCTTGGGGGGAGATGCCGCATGGTAGATGAAATCGAGCGTTGTCAACCCCACAAATAAACCACAGATCGGCTTATCTGCCATTGTGCGTTGTTTCGTTGGTTACCCGATCTATTTTGTAGCGTCTAGGGTGCTACGGCATAGAGGTGTCATCGACAAGGAGGTTTCTTGTAAACAAAAGACCGAAAGAGCAAGCAGTGGGTTGTTTATCAAAGGCTTTGCTAAAACGTTCCATTCGGGTGCTTTACCCGCAGGCTGCGAGCCAGTTAGGAGTCTCCAAACCATGAAACACTAACTTTCTACAGGCCGCTGCGGCTCTCTAGCCAGATCAATAGTTCCTCAACAGAGGTGTAATCGACGGATGTACCTGTTCTCGGATCATAGGCCTTCCAGTGGAGCACACCCTTGGCATCCTGGACCGACCAGATTTCTGGTTCAGAGCTAGCGCTCCACCGCATCAACAAGGTACCCAACCAGTTTCTCAAGCGGGTGCCGAAGATAACGCCTACTCGTTCCAGAAGAGCGGCGGCTTCAGCCCAGGGCTGCCCAGAGCGATTTTGCAGATTCAAATAGGATTTCATTGCGCTTCTCACATGTACCTGCCCATCTTAAATACAGGAATTCTGTATCTAAAAGCACAAAAAGTAATTTTTATTTATTTCACGAACAGGTTCGATTGCGCACAGTCGGTTCTTATGGGTTTCTGCAGGATAAAAACTGGTGCCTCCAGCTTGTGGTGAAAGGTGAAAAATGATGTCTGCGATTCGCGTCTTCCCAAGCAAGCCGTTAGAAGACCGAATCAGCTTAAGCAAAAAGGTTTGCCCTTTACCCTAATCCCAGGAGAGTAAAAAGCTCTTCCAAAAGTATTGATGAAAGAACATTATCAAAATCAAATGAAGCTTTCTCAGTTGCGGATTCTTGTGGCCGTTGCCGATTCTGCGAGCTTTAGCGAGGCGGCACTGCAATTAGAGATATCACAATCAGCCGTAAGTCATGCGATCGCGACTTTAGAAGCGTATCTCGGAGTTGTACTGGTGGTTCGGGGGCGGCATGGTGCCCGCCTGACGCCTGTAGGTAAGCAGATTAGTGATTTGTCCCGTGAAGTGATTGAACGCACAGATGCAATTGTCCATGCGGCAGCGGCTGAGCGATCGCTCAAAGGCGGGCAAATTCGGATTGCGGCGTTTCGGAGTGTCGCCAGCCATTTTCTGCCGCCTGTGATTGCCCAGTTTCATCAAAAATATCCTGAAACAATCGTGAGCCTGATGGAATATGCCGACCACCTTCAAGTAGAAGCAGCCCTGCGCCATGGAGAGGCTGACGTGGGTCTAACGCTGCTCCCAGTTCAAGACGACCTGGAAGCATGGGAGGTTTTGCAAGACGAATTTGTCGCGCTCCTCCCTCCCAACTTTCAACTTGCCGGTCAACAGTTAACCTGGCAAGCGTTGGCAGCACAACCCCTGATTATGCCAGCTCAAGAATCTGCCATGATGCGCCAGCTATACGACCATGCCAAAGCTACGGGATATCTGTTGGAAGCAGCCTATACCGTGCGCACAGACTCAACCATTGTCAATATGGTGGCTCAAGGTTTAGGAGCCAGTATTTTGCCCCGTCTGGCTGCCTATCCCATTCCCAGTTCTGTGCAGACATACGCTCTACCAACGCCGCTAAAACGGTCGATTGGGGCCGCAACTTTAGCAGAAATGCTCCACTCTCCAGTTGTTTTTGCGTTTATTGATTTGCTGAAACAACATTCAGAATTTATTTAGGCCAGGTTGATAGACTCCACTGGCGGTCACCCCTGCACCCTGTCCTTAATCACGTGGCTACGGCTATTCATCACCCTGAATCCCTCTCCCAAGCAGGGAGGGAAAGATGAAAACAAGAACAGACTCTGAAGTTTCGTCACCCTCACCCTAAATCCCTCTCCCAAGCAGGGAAAGGGATTTTGAATCCGACTCCTCTTTGCCTAATTTTGGGAGAAGGGGAGAGATGTAGAACTTTGCCCTTTCCGCAAGGTGGAGTAACTCGCAAAAGTGGAATGCATCCGATTCAAACTGTCGCTGCAAAGTGCGAAATTTTTAGTGCACTCCTATTGCAAGCTTCCTGAACCGCAGGCTGATTGCCGCCGTTGGGTATTAGTTGCTTATGGCCGCTTAGACAGTAGATCAATCGCATCTCCCAGGGCTAGAGTCAGGCTTTTGCGGGTTTGGGCATGTTGCTCTTGCTCTTGTTCTAGCGCTTGTTTCCAGCGATCGCAGGTTTGCAATGCTGCGACTAAACGTTGCCTTAGCTCTGCCACGTCATTCAACTGCTCAATCTCCGTAGGAATGGGACTGGCCAACATGTCCCCTAGATTTTGGCCAACTGATGCATTTTGCATCTGGGCCAGTTGTTGACGCAATTCTTCTAAGGTCTGTTGAGCCAGCGCAGCATCGGTTCGGCGTTGGCGGGCCTCAGCCTCGTAGAGTTTTTGCCAATTGAGAGCACTGGCGTAGGCGCGATCGCGCTCTTGATGCGCTTCCGCAAGTTGCTGCCTGAGGGTTTGAATCTCTGCTAACCACTGGGGTATGTCCTGCGACATCCGCTCGCTCCTAATGAGAAGGCGTAGAGGCATTCTACAAGATTTGCCAGAGAAGGGTAGCTTTTGTGGCTAATTCTGACTCTGCCAATCAGAACCGCAGGATTTCATACGCAGGCGTTGGCATTATTGCCCTATCGCCGCGATTGCGCATAGCGCCGACCGGCCAAACTACCAGCCATCGCTAGACCCGCCCCCAGAAGAGTCGTCGGCTCTGGAACAGGCTGTACAGGGGTCGGCTGGTTCAAAATGAAATGAAAATCCGGTGAGCGGCCATCCCAATCGGCTCGGGTTGCTGCAAACAAGGTGCGATTTGCTTCCTTATCGTAGATAAAGTTTTTCAGGATGGTGTAACCCGGTTTTAAATTTACGAAAGCTAATTGATTCCCTCTTGTTCCTGAGCGGGACCAATCCCCTACGATGCTGACAACAAGTTCGTAGCTGGCCTGCACAACGATTTCAGTTGTCGCCCCCCCTCCCAAGAAGGCGAGATCCCAACCTCCATCATCTTTCTGCGATCGCTGAATCCAACTTTCGCCAAACCCTGCAAATGGAGCGGTAGCCACAGGAGTTTGATAACTCCAGGCGTATCCTCCCTCATATCCAAGGCTAAAAACCTCGTAGAGGGCCGCATTCGACCTGGATTCTCCCCCTGTCAAAATCAAATCCCTATGGAGACTAAAAGCATAGTTTTGAAAAAATGGCTTTACGGCAATCTCAAAGCTAAAGTTTTCCCCAGGAAACGTACTGCCGTAGGTGTAGGCTGTGTACTTGACAACCGCATCTGAAAAGTCAGTCGCGGAGAAATCAACCTCATAGATTGACGCTCTATAAGTCAACTCAAAGGCATGGGAAGACGGAGCGCCTAAACACCATGAGGAAACCGCTCCTAAAAGCGCAAAAGTGATAGAACTCACCTGAGAAAGAGCAAATCGCCACTGAAGAAGTCGTTGCATAACACCTTAACAGGTGGGTAATATACGCCACCAAATTTTGCAAGAAGGTCTGACGAAAGCACCTGAAAACTCTGAAATAAACAAGAAAGATAAGCTGCCTCAATGTTCTCAATTAAATTGCTTGAACATTTCCAGCTGAATTACCTAAAAGATTTAGGCTGGATTGCTTAAACGCTCTAGACTAAATCACTTAAAAAGATGGTTCCCTGATAGAAAAAGTACCCGGTTAAAAAATAAAAAAGGCCCAAATTCAACCAACTTAGGGTACTTGACTAATACTTTTAATAATTGACGACGAACCTATCTAGACAAAAGTTCCCAATAAGCCCAGCTTGAACAAACAAAGTTTCACATCCTGCGAAAAAGCGAGGAGCCACCTATCAACTTATTTTCTAACCGACCCTCAATCACTCCACGATCAGATTAAAAGAGATTAAAAGGAGGGCTAGCCAGATACACACTGATAAATTCAACTAAAAATGACGCACTTGTTACCAGGATGGCCTACTGAAGATGCAATGCCCAGAGCATTTATGTAAATTTCATCCGCTAATTCTAGCTACTTTATCGGAGCTTTATTCAGCTCAATTTAACGGCTATAGGTTAGAGGCTAAGAGGGTGATTGAAACAAGTGCATGTCACTTTGCCCTCACCCTTTTCTGGTATGCCAGGATTGCTCTAATCCCTCTCCCAATTTAGGAGAGGGACTTTGAGATGGCTCTGCCCCCCTTCTCCCCGGTTAGGAGAAGGGGCTGGGGGATGAGGGCCTGAAAAGGTGACATGCTCTCGATTGAAACGTATCCAACCTGATTGACTGACAAAACCTGGGCACCGGGCGGTTGAAACCGCTGCGCCATCAACAAAGTCGGGCGCTGCCTCTCTACCCTTACCGAAAACCCGCGCAGGCGGGTTTTACATCTGTAGGCGCGGCTTCCAGCCGCCAGCGAAAAAGTTTCGTCAATCAACGAGGGAGAGGGGGTTAGACTAGCACCCGTTTAACCAAACAATGCAGCGAACCAACCATCCAGTCATGGTTTAAACTTCCATGCCAATCAT
>CALIDI010000027.1 GCA_938023035.1 uncultured Leptolyngbyaceae cyanobacterium
TTCGTTCAAAACGCTAGAGCAACTCCAAGCGAAGGTCGATCAACTCCTGGCTCCATTGACTCCAGAAGTTATTGCTTCGATCACAGGATATTCCTTCATCCTGAATGCCCTATCTGCCCTGAACCCCATTTAAATTGGTATTAACCCTCTTGCGGTCAGCCGTCCCACCCCAAAATCCTCATCCCAACCTGAGTGGGTACGGCGATCGATTTCCAAAACAACAGGTTTATTTTCAGAAGAATTAAAACCGAAGGCCAGCACCAAACTGAAACCGCAGTTTTGATTCACCAGGGATGGCCTTTTCATTTAGATTCAGTTTGGCATCACCGAAAACCACCAGGTTCTTACCGGCGGCGGTTTCTACCCCCGTGGATAAAACGACCCCACTGGCTCTTCCTAAGGGAGTCGTCAAGTTAGGGGCATTGACCACAGCATAGCCAACTCCTGCATAGAGGTTCGTTTGCCGACCGATCGCTAGATCGTAGGAAAGCGCAGGCAGCGCGGCTGTAGCTGTTTCACCAAGAAAGACGGTACCCCTCAGAGAAACAGGGCTGTGGGCAAAATCGACTCGCCCTTGAAACTGGTTCCCTTTAACCTCATTAGCGGAAGAGCGATGCGCCGGACGGCTATAGCGGTATTGCCGCAGCGCTTCATCGAACACCCAGCCCGATTGATTGACCATCCGCAAGAGGGAAGGAAGGGTGTCAACACCGCGATCGCCACTGACCGAAACGCCAATATAACTCCCCTGAAAGCCCTGCTCAGCATAGGCAGCGGGAGCAGTCAGACCAACCAGGCAAATGGCCCAAAACCAATGGATGCTGCGCATAAAACTCCTTGGCAAATTGACAGCTTTAGTCAGAAAGGTCAGCACCAAACCCCAGTGCTCAAGCGCCAATGTTGGGTCGGCTTTCTGACTTGCCGTTGCCGCGTCTCCATGGCGACGGCGATTAACCCTACTGGCTCTTTCCCACCAAGCGCAGGATCATCAGGAATCTTTTGAGCGATCGCGCCGTCTTTTAGACGATTCTAGAACTGAGCCGCCCATGGCTAAGTGTGCCTAAAAATGGCGAATAATCGCATCTGCAAACTCTGAGCACTTGAGCGGCGGATCCACTGGGGGTTCCATCAAGCGCGCCAGATCATAGGTAACTTCGCGATTTGAAATAGCCGTGCCAATTCCTTTTTTAATGAGATCCGCCGCTTCTTGCCAGCCCAGGTACTCCAACATCATCACCCCTGACAAAATCAACGAACCGGGGTTGACCCGATCCAATCCAGCGTGCTTAGGAGCCGTACCATGGGTGGCTTCAAATACTGCACAGGCATCACCAATATTAGCCCCTGGCCCCATGCCTAAGCCACCCACAATGGCGGCAGCAGCATCAGAAAGATAGTCGCCATTCAGGTTCATCGTCGCCAGGATCGAGTACTCATCCGGGCGAGTTTGAATCTGCTGGAAAATACTATCTGCGATGCGATCGTTGACCATAATCTTCTCTTTCCATTGCCCATTTCCGTGGGTCTCCCAGATCGCCTCTAGCACCGCCTTGACCTCATTACAGACCGCTTCTCGCTTTTCCACAGTCATGGCATCGTATCCAGGCTCAATCTGACGGGCGTTTTCCTCCAGGCTAATGTCAGGGTTTTTCTCCTTATTACTAAGAATCCAAGATTCCCGCTCGGTCACACACTCTGACCGAAATTCACTGGTGACCAGCTCATACCCCCAATCTCGAAAGGCTCCTTCGGTGTACTTCATAATATTGCCCTTGTGCACCAGAGTCACCATTTGCTTAGCCTTGGGCAGCCGCAGGGCGTGTTTCATCGCGCGGCGCACCAATCGCTGGGAACCCGCCTTACTAATCGGCTTGATCCCAATCCCTGCATCGAGGGGAATGCGCTTTTTGCCGTGTTCTGGCGTTGCGGGAATCAAATCGTCGTTTAACAGTTTGATTAGGCGATCGCAAAGCTCCGTGCCCTGCCGCCACTCGATTCCTAGATAGATATCTTCCGTATTTTCTCGATAAATGATGACATCCAGCTTTTCAGGGGTTTTGTGATTAGAGGGCGTGCCAGGGTAATACTTACAGGGGCGCACACAGGCATAAAGGTCAAAAATTTGACGCAACGCTACATTCAGCGAGCGAATCCCCCCACCAATGGGGGTTGTTAGAGGGCCTTTAATCGCCACGCCATACTCACGAATGGCAGTGAGGCTATCCTCTGGCAAATATTGATAGGTGCCATAGAGGTCACAGGCTTCGTCGCCTACATAGATCTTAAACCAGGTGATTTTGCGCCGACCACCATAGGCTTTTTCAACTGCCGCATCAAACACTTTTTGGGAAGCGGGCCATAGATCCACACCCGTCCCATCGCCACGAATAAATGGAATGATTGGGTTATCAGGAACAATCGGCTCCCCATTCTCGAATGTGATCGGTTCACCTTCAGTCGGCGGGGTAATTTTGTCGTACATCCCTCTCATACTCCCAATCGCAAGCGGTTACTTTATTAGACGCAATCTCTGCGGGCTGCGATCAGCCCCGGTGAAGTCGTCTCAGTGGCAGTAAAATACTACAGTCGAACTTGGCAAAATGTAACCCAACACTCAATTTTTCCTAGAGCGGGATGCCACCTATCCCACCATGATCGCAACAGCCTGTTTGGGGAAAAGCGCAGCCTGCCACCCAACCTAGCCCTGAGAAGTGTGGATTCAATCAACGGCAACCCCAAGGACAGCCTCACAGAGTCGCAGGAATCCCGAAGCCACTCCTCTGTGTCCTTTATGTCTCTGTGGTGAAGGTCGGTGATAAACCCCTGATGCTTTAGTAGGGGCTACCCTCACCCGGCGCGATCGCAATTTTGGCAATTAGGAATCAAATCTCCACAAACTCCGTCACAATAGGCATAACCTTCAACTTTCTTCATATACCCATGCGCTGGCTATCCGACCAAGTACAGGAAATCTTTAGTGGGATCGGCGGCGTGTTCCTCACTCCCATGTTCGAGATTGGAGGCAATCGCTACTCCCTTAGCCTAATTCTGACCCTAGTGGTCATTACAGTGGCCGTATTTTGGGTGTCACGAGCGGTTAGCAATTGGATCAAACGTGGGCTACTGGTAAAACTGGGGTTTGACCGGGGCAGCCGCGAAGTAGTTGCCGCTTTCATCCGCTATTCCCTAACTGTTCTCGGCTTTTTAGTCGTTTTGCAAACCGCCGGGTTTAACCTCAGTTCTCTCACTTTATTTGCTGGGGTTTTGGGGATTGGGATCGGTTTCGGGTTACAGAACCTGGCTAGCAATTTTATTAGTGGCATCACTTTATTAATTGAGCAACCCATCCGTGTTGGCGATTTTGTGGAAGTCGATAACCTTCTTGGCACCGTTGAGAATATCTCTATTCGCTCCACCACCGTGCGAACGCTCGATGCTGTTTCAGTGATTGTTCCTAATATTCGCTTTGTAGAAAATAATGTGATTAACTGGAGTCACCGCGACTCCCGCTGTCGGATCCACATCCCCGTGGGAGTGGCCTACGGCAGTGACCCCCTACTAGTGTCTGAGGCGCTGCTAGATGCAGCCCGCAAAAGCTCACGAGTATTAACCGACCCGGCCCCGCGGGTTTGGCTCCGCCGCTTTGGTGAGAGCGCCCTTGAATTTGAGCTGTTGATTTGGATTGACCAGCCTGCCGAGAGTGAACCCATTAAGAGTGGGTTGAATTTTTTGATCGAACGGGAATTTCGCCAAAAGGGCATTGAAATTCCCTTTCCTCAAAGAGATTTGCATATTCGCAATCTCCACGAGGTGCTTCCCCGCTTCTATCCAGCGCCAGAACCCTTGAATGGCAGCAAGATGTTGGGGCGAGACAGCGGCAGCGAGGGGGGAGATGCCCGGCGATCGCCCCCCACCTTACCCAATAATGCGACCCTGCGCGAACTGCTGCGCCGCATCTCTTACTTTGAAGCTTGCAGTGATGAAGAGCTGCTCCAACTGATTGAATATGGTTATCGGCAACTCTACCCTGTAGAGCAAATTGTCTGCGAAGAAGGGACTCCTGGCGAAGCGTTTTACATTATCCTTAAAGGCTCGGTCGAAATTTTTTCTCGTCGAGTCGAGCAGTACATCGCCACCCTGAATGAGGGCGAGTTTTTTGGAGAGATGTCATTATTAATGGGCATTCCCCGCTCTGCTACGGTGCGCACCCTAGAAGAAACGGTTTTATTTGTGATTGAGCGCAACGATTTGCAACGGCTACTCAATGCCCATCAGGGACTAGCCGACCAGATTGCCCGCCAATTGATGGAGCGCCAGCAAATGCTAAAAGATATGGGAATTCTCTCTGAACTTTCCGATGAAACGCCCATCGTCCGAATTCGAAAACGCCTGCAAACCCTCTTCGGCATCTAAAATACAGATTTGAGATCGAGCCAGCTCAAACCGAGTCGCTTCTCCAGGCAACTCGTTTGGTCTGCTCTGGGATAAGGTTTAGAGGGATTTTATTGGGCGTTTCTATGTCTACTGTTGCCAATTTTGACCTGGCCCCCCTGATTGATCACTCCCTGCTGTATCCAACCGCAACTCCTGAGCAAGTGGCCCAGTGGTGCGAAGAAGCAGATCGGTTTCATTTTGCCACCGTCTGCATTCAACCCGCCTATGTGCGGCAGGCTGTTGAATTGCTGCACAATCGCAAGCCTAAAGTGTGTACTGTGATTGGGTTTCCCTATGGGGCTACGACCCCTGCCACCAAACTCTATGAGGCCCAGGAAGCCACAGAAAACGGCGCGGCTGAGTTAGATGTCGTGATCAACATTGGCTGGCTCAAAGCTGGCAACGTCGATGCCGTGCATCAAGAAATCGCTGAAATTCGAGAAGCTACAGGCCAAGTGGTCAAAGCGATCCTAGAAATGGCTCTTTTAACAGAGGCAGAAAAACGCCTTGCAGCCGAAATCTGTATGGATGCTGGGGTCAGCTTTTTGAAAACCAGTACGGGCTTGTTTGGCGGCGCAACCGTTGCGGATGTTCGCCTGCTGAAGGAAATTGCTAAAGATCGGGTGGGCATTAAAGCGTCTGGTGGCATTCGCACGGCAGCCCAAGCGGTAGAACTGGTGCTGGCAGGTGCCACACGGCTGGGCACCTCGCGCGGAGTCGAGCTGCTGCGCGAGCGGGAGCAATTGGCAGAGATTGGGCCATAGCTCTAGGGGCTTTGCAGCCGGGGGATAGTCTATCGCGCTTAAAATGAAGAGTTCTACATTCAAACCTGACCTAAATGTCTCGCACTTATAAAGCGACTGGTATCAATCTCAAGGTAATGCCCCTGGGCGAGGCGGATCGGTTAGTTACGATCCTGACCCAGGAGTATGGATTGGTGCGCGTTGTGGCGATGGGTGCTCGTAAGCCTAACTCACATTTGGGAGGACGCAGTGGTCTATTTGTGGTGAATCACCTGTTAATTGCCAAAGGGCGATCGCTCGATAAGCTCGCCCAGGCCGAGACCCTGGCCTCTTTCCCAAAACTGGCTCAAGATCTGGGCAAACTGGCCGCCGCCCATTATTTGGCTGAGCTAGTGTTATATCAGGCATTAAGTGACCAACCCCAGGAGGAGTTATTTTTTCTCTTGCGGGAACAGTTGCATCAACTGGAGCAGTCGGATCGGGTGGAAATTCTGCCGCTCCTTACTCGCGGTGTGTTTCAACTTTTGGTCACAGCAGGCATTGCCCCCCAAGTGCATCGCTGTTGCCTGACACAGCAGCCCATGACACCTGACTTCAGCGAACCAAACTGGCGGATTGGGTTTAGTATTCCCGCTGGCGGAATCTGCACGCTATCAGCGCTAGAGGGTTTATCTCAGGGAAACCCGGCCAACTCTCCTCATTCTAAAAAAGAAGGCAGCCATCGTTTCGGGTATCAATCCCCACCGGCCCTTGCAGTCGCCACTCTGCATCGAACCATCACAGCGACCCAACTGGCTTTTTTGCAGGCCTTAACTCAAGCCGAACCATCTCAAGGTGAAAATTCACAAAATTTAGGCAGAAACTTTTTGACTAAACCATCTACGCTAGAAAGTGAGTGGCTGTCAGTTGAGCGCATCTTACGTCAGTATGCCAATTACCACTTTGATCGCCCAATTCGCTCGGCTGCCCTGATTGACACCTGCTTTCCGTCTGAATCCGTAGCGGTTTCCTGATTTGCTATGCCCCGATCGACTCCTCCTGATTCTCAAGTGCCACCCCATCCTTTCCCAAAGCGCACTCAAGCAAGAGACAATAGCGTTAAGTGCGGTGGTTTGGAGATCAGTGTAAAGAAAGTCGGCTCTGGCTCTGCGCCCCCATTCCCTCTGGAGGCTGAAGCCATACCGTGCGATCGCTCCGTAAATCTGACGTTGAATCAGTCCCTACAGGCCGCTGACTGTTTGGTCGATGAGGAGTTTCCCCCATCCATGTTTCGTGAAGAAGAATCCCCTAATGTCATTCCATCTTCGACTCCAGCAGTGTCAGCGATACAGCCAAGGGTCGGTGGTTTATCCACGGGGGGGGATGCCGAAATTGGCGCAGGTTCCCCCCCGTCCCCTCCTCCAGAGTCTCCTGCTTCCCAAGAAGATTTAGTTCAGGAAGAAAACACGGGCTTTCTTCCTGTTCTCCAAAACTTAAATTTTTTAACCCTCTGGAGTGGGCAGGTTTTCTCTCAATTGGCTGATAAAGTGTATCTGGTGTTGATGATTGCGATCATTGCCAGTCACTTTCAAGCCGAAGGGCAAACCATTAGCGGCTGGGTGTCGTCGATTATGATTGCTTCTACGATTCCAGCGGTGTTGTTTGGTTCTGTCGCTGGGGTCTTTGTAGATCGCTGGCCTAAAAAGGCTGTGTTAACGGCCACTAACCTGTTGCGAGGTGGGCTAGTGTTTGCTCTGCCCTTATTGCTATGGGTCTCTCAGGATTTTGCTCCGGTTTATGGGTTGCCCCTTGGGTTTGTCGTGCTTTTAGGCACAACCTTCTTAGTTTCTACCCTGACCCAGTTCTTTGCTCCCGCTGAGCAATCCACCATTCCTTTGATTGTGGAGCGTCAGCACCTATTATCGGCTAACTCGCTTTACACCACCACGATGATGGCATCTGTCATTATTGGCTTTGCTCTGGGTGAGCCCCTTCTGGCTCTGGCAGACCAGGTTTTATCTTGGGTTGGTTGCTCCATACCGGATTTAGGCAAAGAACTGCTGGTGGGTAGTGGCTATACGATTGCTGGCATGGTGTTGTTGTTGCTCAAAACCCAAGAGACTGCCGCTGGGTCTCAGGCTGCGAATGCTGCTGAACCTCATCCCCATGTTTTTCAAGATATTTGGGATGGTCTTTGCTATTTGCGCCAGCAGCGTCGAGTGCGGAGTGCCATGCTGCAACTGGGTATTTTGTTTTCGGTTTTTGCTTCGCTGGCAGTGTTGTCTGTGCGGTTAGCCGAAGTGATGCCTGCCGTTAAGTCTTCCCAGTTTGGTTTTTTGTTGGCCGCAGGAGGCGTTGGCATGGCCTTAGGGGCCGCTTGCTTGGGGCAATTTGGGCAAAACTTTAGTCATCGTCGCCTCAGTTTAGCGGGTTCTATCGGCATGGCTACTGCCCTGCTGGGGCTGTCAATTTTTACTCACCAGCTCTTGCCTGTTTTAGGCTTATTGGTATTGCTAGGCTTTTTTGGGGCAATCGTCGGAGTGCCGATGCAGACCACGATTCAAGAAGAAACCCCAGAGGAGATGCGCGGTAAAATCTTTGGTCTGCAAAATAATGCTATTAATATTGCCCTTAGTCTTCCCCTGGCGGTAACGGGATTGGCTGAGACCTTTTTGGGGTTACGCGTGGTATTTTTGGGACTGTCGGCGGTAGTAATGATCGGAGGGATCGTTACCTGCTATATTTCCGGTACAGGCGGATCCTCCGTCGGTAATTAATTTTGATTCAGAGCATTTTCGTTTGAGCAAGGTTGCTTCCGGGCAAGTTTTGCGTTCGTTTTTAGTATCAGTGTTTTACATATAGGTTTTGAATGCATATTGCATGGCTAGGTAAGAAATCTCCTTTCTGCGGCAATGTCACTTATAGCCGTGAAGTCACCAACGCTCTGCGAGAGCGCGGGCATCAGGTAAGTTTTTTCCATTTTGCCCAAGAAGAAGAAGCTCCCGACAACTGGCCGGATTTCCAAGAGTTTTCTCTGCCTTTTCTCTATAAATCTCAGGTGTATACGATCCCTACCCTGCGATCGCGCAAGGTGCTCGAACAATCCCTGCGAGAGTTGCAGCCCAAACCCGATCTGGTACATGCATCCCTCACCCTCTCAACCCTCGATTTTTCTTTGCCGGAGATTTGTCAAGAACTAGGGGTGCCCTTAGTTGCCACCTTTCACCCAGCCTTTGACCATAAGCTGCGGAATCTCTCCTCCAGTACGCAATACCTGACCTACCAGCTTTATGCCCCGTCTCTGGCCAAGTATGACCGGGTGATTGTGTTTTCTCGCTTGCAGCGTCGCCTGCTGGTACGGTTGGGGGTTCCTGCCAGTCGGGTGGCTGTGATTCCCAATGGGGTCGATGTGCAAAAATACGCTCCGGGAGTTTCTGACTTCAAGGCTGAAATCGGGGCAGACCGGGTCTTTCTATATCAGGGAAGAATTTCTCCTGAGAAAAATGTCGAAGCTCTGCTGAAAGCCTGGAAGCATTGCCGCATGGGATCACGGTCAAAACTGGTGATTGTCGGCAACCACGGCAACCTGGCCTCTTCCCTGATGCCCTTTTATGGGGCAGAGCACGGCATTCTATGGATGGGTTTCATTGCCGATGAACAACGGCGGATTGAAATTCTCCGAGGTTCTGATGTGTTTGTACTGCCTTCTCTGGTGGAGGGGCTTTCCCTTTCGCTGTTAGAGGCAATGGCCTGCGGAGTTGCCTGTGTGGCCACTGATGCTGGAGCCGATGGCGAGGTGTTGGAGCAGTCGGCAGGGGTAATTCTGAAAACCCAGGGCGTTTCAACCCAACTCAAGGTGCTGCTGCCCCAACTGCGGGATCATCCAGAATGGGTTCAATTGCTGGGTCAGAATGCTCGACGGCGCGTCCAAGAACGTTATACTCTGAGCGACAACATTACTCACCTAGAGGCACTCTACGCCGAGATTTGCCATGGGCGTGCAGGGGTATCGGCCTATCAGCACAAAAGTATGGTCAGTCGCGTCTTTGGAGTCTGAGGAGATGGACTTGACGGATTTGGCGTTTACCTCGGCCCTAGAGCAGGCCGCGATGATTCGCCGCCGCGAAATCTCGCCCCTTGAGTTGACGGAGCTGTATTTGCGGCGTATTGAGCAGTTCAATCCCCAACTGGGCTGCTATGTACATGTGGCAGCAGAGTTTGCGATCGCCGATGCAACAGCGAAAACGGAAGCACTGACCCACGCCTCTGACTTGCCTCCATTCTACGGGGTTCCTATTCCGATTAAAGATCTTGATCCCGTTGCGGGCATGCCCTGTAGCTACGGCTTGCGTATTCTCAAGCATCGGATTGCGGCAGCCGATAACGGGGTAGTGCGACGGGTCAAACAAGCCGGGTTTGTGATTTTGGGGAAGACCGCGACTTCAGAAGTCGGTACTCTTCCCTACACGGAAAACAATGGCTTTTTGCCTGTACGCAACCCCTGGAATTTAGATTACACAGCTGGTGGGTCAAGTGGGGGCGCCGCGGCAGCTCTCGCGGCTGGTCTATGCCCCATTGCCCAAGGCTCGGATGGAGGTGGCTCGATTCGGGGGCCAGCCTTTTGTTGTGGGTTAGTGGGCATCAAGCCCTCGCGGGGGCGAGTGACCCACGCGCCCTATGGCGATCGCCTGAGTGGTGCCGCGATTGAAGGGCCTTTGGGGCGGTCTGTCGCCGATGCCGCCGCCCTGCTCGATGTTTTGGCTGGCTATGAGCTAGGGGATCCCTATTGGTTGCCCGACCCAGAACCCTCCTTTTTGCTGTCAGCCCAAACGCCACCTCCATGCCTGCGAATTGGCTTTGCAACAACGATTGAGCCGGTCGGCATTGCCGATCCAATCTGTCAACAAGCAGTACTGGACACAGCCAGGCAGCTAGAAGACCTGGGCCATCAGGTTGAACCCGCTCCTAGACTGGATTTTAGTGAGCTGATCGATCCCTTTACTACCGTTTTTCAAGCGGTACTGGCTGAGGCGGGGGTTCCTCCTTTTTTTCTAGGCAAGATGAATCGCTGGTGGTGGGTAAAAGCCCAACTTTGTTCTAGCGGCAGCTATCTCCGGGCAGTGGCGAAAATGCAGTGCGTTGCCCGCCAAATTGTGGCCGAATTCGAAACCGCTATGGATGTTTTGGTGCTGCCGACCTACATGCACCCGCCCATTAAGGTGGGGGAATGGGCAAAATTAAGCCCACCTAAAACCCTGGAAAAAATCATCCATTGGATTGCCCCCTGCCCTCCTTTTAATGCGACCGGTCAACCCGCGATCGCCCTGCCCACAGGCTTTGCTCCCAACGGGGTGCCGATTGGTGTGCAGTTGGTTGGGCGGCCTGGGGATGAAGCCACCCTGATTGCACTAGCAGGGCAGCTAGAGGCTCAAGCGACCCAACCGCGATCGCGTCCCGCTTTTGCCTCTTAGGGCTAAGCCTCGACCCAACGAGAACTGGCACTGACGCGATCGTCAAGTTGCTGAGTCCACAGGGGTTCAAAGACAGGGGGAGGGGCGCTGCCCCCAGCCAAAGGTCACCCCTTTCCCCCGGCCTAAATCAAGCAGCGGCCATGGTCATAACAGGCATGTTAGGCAAACCTAAGACATCAATCAGGCTACCCCTCGGCATACCGAGAAACCCAGCCCGCTGTTCTTTCATTGGGTAGTTGGCATAGCAGAAATCGCCCAGCGAGTCAGGATAATAATCATCACCCCATAAACTTTTTCAAGAAATCGTCACATTTCTTTGCAATGCATTTGACCCATGATCAGGAACTGATCCACGTTCAAAGCTCTGAAAAGTCAGTCAGTAGTGATTTCAGTCTGATTTCTGGTCGCTTAGGGAAAGACTGAACTGTCCCTGAAACCTGAAAATGTGACACAGGGTCAATGGAGATCTCGGCTAAATTGGGTATGATTCTCTTGGTAGTGTGTTCTAACGAACATTATTTACTTGATCTACAAGAAGATCTGGATTACTCTGATGCTTAATGAAAGCCGATGCTACGGAATTCAAGAAGATCCCAGAGCGATCTTGTCGTTCATCCAGGTGTGAGGAGGACAATTTAGATGTCGAAATTATGGTTTAGCTCTCTGTTGTGCAGCCCCGTTGCCTTGGGTGCTGCTCTGATTGCTTCGGGAAATGCCGCAATGGCAGCCGACGTAGTTGTTGCTGAGCAGACTCCCTCTGCTTCTGCGGAGTCTTTGATAGCTGCTCCGGAAGTTGGCATTAGCCCTGTTTTTTCTAGCGCGGTTGAAGCCCCAGTAAAAATTGCTTCTACACCTGTCGAGGCGAGTGCATCTGGTCTAGATACTTCGTCCCTGGAACAAGTCAATCGTTACAGCCGCGAAGGGCGTAGTACTCAAGCACAGGTGACTTCTGTTTCTCAGTTGTCTGATGTTCGCCCCACTGACTGGGCTTTTCAGGCATTGCAGTCTCTGGTTGAGCGTTACGGCTGTATTGTTGGTTATCCTGACCGCACCTACCGAGGCAACCAGGCTTTAACCCGTTATGAGTTTGCCGCTGGTTTGAATGCTTGCTTGGATCGGATCAATGAACTGATTGCTGCTGCAACCGGTGACTTGGTCAAGAAGGAAGATTTAGACACTATCCGTAAGTTGCAAGAGGAGTTTGCGGCTGAACTAGCAACCCTCCGAGGTCGGGTTGACTCGCTGGAAGCTCGTACTACAACCTTGGAAAAGCAACAGTTCTCTACGACGACGAAGTTGTCTGGGGAAGCAATTTTTGCAATTACGGATGAGTTTAGTAGCGGTGGCAACAACAAAACCGTTTTCCAAGATCGAGTTCGCTTATTGTTGAACACGAGCTTCTCCGGAAAAGATTTGTTGGTCACCCGTTTAGATGCGGGTAATGCTGAGTTGTTTAACCAGCCAGGAAATGAAGGACAGCAGACCTTCAACATCGGAAATACTGGTGGTAATAACGTTGTTCTAGGTTGGTTGGCCTACTACTTTCCTGTTGGTGAAGAGGGTCAAGTTTATATTCCAGCCTATGCAGGTCTGCACTACGACTACGCTCCCACTAGCTCCGGCTTGATGGAAGGGTTTGATGGTGGTAATGGGCCTCTCTCGGTCTTTGCTCAACGCAACCCTATCTATAACATCGGTGGTGGTACGGGTATCGGTGTTACCCTGCCTCTGGGTCCCCTGAAGATTAGTGCGGGTTACCTGGCTGATAACTCCAACCTGCCCAACGGAGTTGGCGGTGCTAATGTGCCGACTGCTGGTGGTGGGTTGTTTAACGGTAGCTATAGTGCCTTGGGTCAAGTCACGTTTGCTCCTGGAGATGCCTTGTCTGTGAGCTTGACCTACGTCAATGCTTATCGTAAGGGTGGTCTGGGGATCTTTGATATTGGTGGTGGTGCTTCCGTTGTTGGTAGTGGATTTGATTCCGTTTTTGGATTATCAACAAGGGTGAATGCCTTCGGTATTTCGGCAGCCTTTAAGCCTTCACCAAAATTCTCTATCAATGGCTTTGCTACCTACGGTCGTGCTGACTTCCAGGGCGATTTGTTGGGTGATGCTGAGTTTTGGAGCTTTGGCGGTGGGGTTGCCATTGCTGACTTTGGTAGCAAGGGTAGCCTGCTGGGAATTGCAGGTGGGGTTCAACCCTACTTGGGCAACACCCAACGCTTCTTAGGCCCCCTTGGCCCTGTCTTCTTTGGCAATAAGCCTATCCATCTGGAGGCTTTTTATAAGTTCCAGGTGAATGATTTTATTTCGGTTACTCCGGGTGTGATCTGGATTCTGAATCCTGCTCAGGCGAGCTTCACTAATGATGTTGTCATCGGTACCATCCGAACCACCTTCACCTTCTAATTTTTCTTTCAGCCGTTTATCTTAGGTTGATACCTGACTGAATTAGAAGTTTGAAAGCCCTGCCATAGGACAGGGCTTTTTAATGACTGAAAACCCTAGCGATAAACCGTAGTATAATAGAGGAGCTGATCGTGACTTGCTGAAGTAGGTCGAAGTAATCGTGGATTTGTCTTGTAAAAATGAATATGCGATCGCCGCTTTGATTGAGCTAGCGATTCATTACCATAGCGGTGAGCCGCTTCAGATTCGGCAAATTTCTGCACAACAGCAGATTCCTGATCGCTACCTGGAGCAACTGCTGGCAACCTTGCGGCGAGGGGGCTTGATTAAATCACAGCGTGGAGCAAAGGGTGGGTATGTGTTGGCCCGCGAACCCTGGAAGATCACCCTTTTGGAAGTCTTGCAGTGCCTAGATGGTCTAGAGGCACAACCCATCCGACAAGAATCCACCCTGAAGACAACCGAGGGCACTATTATCCACGAAGTTTGGCAAGAGGCCCACGGGGCGGCGAATGCTGTTTTGCAGCAGTACACCCTGAAGCATCTCTGTGAAAAGCGGGATGCCCGCCGCCAACTCGATATCATGTATTACATTTAGACAATAAAGGCGACCTGGGTCGCAACCATGCTCTCCCCTGAGAAAGGGGTTGGCTCTGCAAGCCTAACGTTTCCTTTTGTTTTAGCTTGATTTTCCTTCTATCCTCCTCTTTGCAGATTGCCATGCGGATTGCTCAAAATATTACTCAACTGATTGGTCGCACCCCCCTCGTTAACCTCAATCGAATTCCTCAGGCGGAGGGATGTCTAGCTCAGATTGTGGTCAAACTAGAGGGGATGAACCCCTCAGCGTCGGTCAAAGATCGCATTGGCATTAGCATGATTGAAGCGGCAGAGCGGGAAGGGGTGATCGCCCCAGGTAAAACTATTCTGGTCGAGCCGACCTCTGGTAATACTGGGATTGCTCTGGCAATGGTGGCAGCAGCCAAGGGCTATCGTCTGATTTTGACTATGCCAGAAACAATGAGCGCTGAAAGGCGGGCAATGCTGCGCGCCTATGGAGCAGAGCTAGAACTAACCCCTGGAATTGAGGGGATGAGTGGCTGCATTCAGCGAGCTCAGCAAATTGTTGATCAGCTTCCCAATGCTTATATGCTGCAACAGTTTCGTAATCCGGCCAACCCCAAAATCCATCGTGAAACAACTGCTGAGGAAATTTGGGCAGATACAGACGGTCAGGTGGATGTGATTGTTGCGGGTGTGGGAACCGGTGGCACAATTACTGGGGTTGCGGAGGTTCTCAAACAGCGTAAACCTGAGTTTCGGGCGATCGCGGTGGAGCCAGCCAATAGCCCAGTGTTGTCTGGAGGAAGACCTGGCCCCCACAAAATTCAGGGTATTGGAGCGGGCTTTGTGCCGCCTGTCTTAAACGTGAATTTAATTGATGAGGTGATCACTGTCAGTGATGAGGATGCGATCGCCTTTGGACGGCGGCTGGCTCGGGAAGAGGGGCTGCTTTCAGGGATTTCGAGTGGAGCCGCTCTATTTGCCGCCATTCAAGTGGCTCGGCGGCCTGAGTATAAAGACAAACTAATTGTCATGATTCAAGCCAGTTTTGGTGAGCGTTATCTCAGCACTCCGCTGTTTCAAGATCCAGAACTGATACTGGCCAACACCACCAGCCCTTCCTAATCATTGGCTAGAGGTGCTTGGGGATGTGAAGCGGCGGTCTCATGGTTCTTGGCATTGAGAACTGTGAGGCATCATAAGTTTTACTTAGCACACCGCTTACAAATCTCAAAACGATACTTGCAATCACGATGCCATTCCTCTTGAGAATATAGGAGATGATGAGGAAATGCATTTGCATGCAGGCAAAAAGGAAGGGAGCCGGTCATGAAAGAGTTGATCCAGGGATTACGGAATTTCAAGGAGAGTTTTTTCTCCCAGCACCGTGAATTGTTTGGCGAACTGTCTCAGGGGCAACATCCAAATGTGTTATTCATCACCTGCTCTGACTCGCGGGTTGACCCAAATCTCATTACTCAAGCTGAACCTGGCGATCTATTTGTGATTCGGAATGCCGGCAATCTGGTGCCGCCCTATGGGTCAACTAATGGCGGTGAAGGAGCCACAATTGAGTATGCCCTCCATGCCCTGGGGGTTGAGCACATCATTGTGTGTGGCCATTCTCACTGTGGTGCCATGAAAGGGTTATTGCATTTAGAAAAGCTCGAAGATGAAATGCCGCTGGTACATAGTTGGTTGAAGCATGCTGAAGCAACCCGCCGTCTTATTAAAGAAAACTATCGAACCTATTCAGATGCCGAACTTTTGGAAATTGCGATCGCCGAAAACGTCTTGACCCAAATCGAAAACTTAAAAACCTACCCCGTCGTGCATTCCCGCCTGTATCAGCGCACTCTGAAGATTTACGCCTGGATTTACTTCATTGAAACCGGCGAAGTTTTAGCCTACGACCCAGAAACCCATACCTACATCCCCCCTCAGTCTCAAATTGAGTACGACGAGCAAGGAAAAACCACACAAGTTCTTCAAACCCTGGCTCCTCCGGTTGCCTGTGAATTGCCCTACTACCCAGAAATGGATTCATCAGCAGTTTCCGCCCCGTTGCAACCAGCGGCCCACTCGAAAAATAGTAGTGCAGGCAATGTAGCAATTGCCCATGCGGCTTCAACGAGCAGAGACAACTACACCAGGCCATCTCAGGTAACCCCTGCGCAACAGAGGGCGACTCACCTGGCAGTAAAGGAAGAAACGATGAACGGCAACGGGACTCCCTGGCTATCACCAGAGCAGGTGGATCGGATCTATCGTGGCTCTAGGCCATGAAACGCGACGACTATCGTCATTACTTCGCTAATGCTCAGCCGGTACTGATAGCCTTTCGACTGGTCGTCGCCCAGCAGTTGATCGCTGGCGCGTTCACAGATCTGCTCACACTCGCGGTAAAAGTCGTCAATGTCGCAACAGCCCCGGGCCAGGTCAGGGTGGGCTAGACTCAAAGACCTGGCTGAGGTGCTTAGAATTCAATACTTTGAGCGTAACCCTTAGCCTTTCTTTCCGCACTCTATTCCTTGGCGAACTCACAGTGATTGAGGAAAGTCTATGTCGATTCGAGTAGAAATAGTGCCTCCCAACCCCGCTTGGCCCGATGCATTTCAGTCTGAGTCTCGCCGGGTGGCGCTAGCCTTGGGGAACAACGTCACCACGATTCATCATATTGGTAGCACCGCCATTCCAGGAATCTACGCTAAACCTGTGATCGATATGCTGGTAGAGGTTCGCGACCTTACTCAGGTAGATGCCAATGAGTCAGCCATGATTGCTTTGGGATATGAGGCACTGGGAGAGTTTGGCATTCGGCGCTATTTTCGCAAAGACAATACCGACGGTGTTAGAACTCACCACGCCCATATTTTTGAGCATAGCTCCCCCGAAGTCGCTCGCCATCTGGCCTTTCGAGACTATATGATTGTGCATCCTGAGGTGGCGCAGCAATACGGCGACTTGAAACGACAACTGGCAGACCAACTAAACCGCGATGATATTGAGGGATATATGGATGGAAAAGATGAATTTGTCAAAACGATGGAAAAACGCGCTCTGGATTGGTGGAAGGTAACGCACCTATAAAAATGGGAATTCTGTAGAAGGGAAAGAGGCGATCGCGAGATCACCTAGACCTTTAATTTCTTCAAGAACTAGCAATCTAATTTAATCAACGCTCATCGATCACAGCTTGTTCTAAAAATGCTTTGAGCCACTGGTTGAGCTGAGAAGTGCGTTCACTCAACCAAGCTAGAGGAAGCCTCCAGGATTGCCTCATCTTTCCTGGCCTCCTAAGCTCGGTGCTACAGCAGAAGCCCGTGAAGGCGATCGCTTGCTCAAATGCACCCGATGGGCAATCAAAGTAGATGATGCAGTTGTTAGCAAACGACTGGTTAAACTCCAAGGAGTAGAGCCTCTCTAGAGGGTAAGTAGATAGATTTGTGTCAAAGCCTGAATTCTAGTAATTTTTTGACTAAACCTCGTTATTTTTGTGCGATCTTGCCTTTCGTCGGTTAATATCCTATCCAAGTCTTGCCGTTTTTAACGGATCTGGCGTTTCTTTTAATAAACCCATGGCTTCTGGATTGCAAAGAGCCGGTCGCTCTCGGCGATCGCCCGCTCCATCACACCTTTATCTAGTATCTGACACCCCCGTAGCAAAGACTTATTGGCCTGCAAAGGGGGCAGGCCAAGTGCGGCAGCTACCCCGTCAGGCCCCTGCCCCCCTCTGGTTACGTTGGCTAATTCACCTTCAGAGAGGTTCGGCGATTGCAGCCATTGGGATGGGGATTGCCGTATCAATCGCTTATTGCAGTACGGTCTACATTCAACAGCTTTGGGCTAAAGAGTACCGGACGCTGAAGCAATTAGAACGTAATCAGCGCCAAATGACCACCGTTAGAGAAGTCCTAAAAGATCAGATGGCCCAACAGGCAGAAGCCCCTGAGACAGGGATGAGCCAGCTAAGCCCGCAGCGTCTAATTTTTGTGCCACTCGCCCCCACTCCGTCCCCGTCCATCGCGTCAACGCCATCCACGATTCCTGCTCCTGCCAAAGTTCCCCCTGCTCTTGGACTCCCGCTTGGCTATTGATAACGGTTATGACCCCTCCCCCCCGCAGCTTTGCTGCCTCCTCTCGCCCACATAACTTGCTGCCACGGCCAACAGCCAAGCCATTGCCCCTGCGTAGGGAGCCGCGTAAACAGGCTTCCTACGCTGCCATCGTGGAGCCGACGGTTAACCGCTTACTATTGGTTTGGGGAATATTGGTCGGTGGTCTAGGATTACTGGCAATTAATCTATTTTATGTGCAAGTACGCCAGGGGGCAGTGTTAAAAGAGTTAGCACGCCAACAGCAACAAATATTTTTGCGCCCCTTCGTACCACGGCGGCACATTGTTGATCGGACTGGCACAGCAGTCGCGCTCGATCGCCCGGTTTACAGCCTATTCGTTCATCCTAAGTTATTTAAAGAACCCAAAGAAGACGTTGCTGCCAAGCTTGCGCCTATCTTAAATCGGCCCGTCCCTGAACTGGTCAAAGCATTCAATGAGCGCAAAAGTGGCATTCGGCTCGAGCACGCTATGGCTGAGGATGTTGCTGAGCGAATTCAGAACCTCCAGCTAGATGGGTTAGAACGCATTCAATACCAGCAACGGTTTTACCCCCAGCGGGATGTTCTCGCCACGATTGTGGGTTATACCAATATGGATCACCGGGGCCAAGCTGGGATTGAATTAAGTCAGCAAAAACTACTGGAGCGGGAAGTAAAAGCCCTGCGGTTGACTCGTATGGGAGATGGTTCCCTTATGCCAGACCAAGTGCCGGGTGGTTTTTTGAATGTAGACGACTTGCAATTACGCCTAACTGTAGATACGCGGCTTCAGCGGGTTGCCCTGGCTGCCCTACGTCAACAAGTTAAGCAATTTCAGGCAAAACGGGGCGGAGTAATTGTCATGGATGTTCGCAATGGGGCGATTCTTGCCATGGCCGCTGAACCATCCTATGACCCTAACCAGTATTTCTCTGTACCGATTGAGCGATTTAAAAACTGGCTATTAAGTGACCTATATGAGCCTGGCTCGACCTTTAAGCCAATTACCGTAGCGATCGCCCTAGAAGCAAAGGCAATTAAGCCTGACAGTACCTTCAATGATGCAGGGAGCATTACCGTAGATGGACACCAGATCGGTAATGCCTATCGTAGTAATCACGGGCGCATGAGCCTCACCGACATCGTTCAGTACTCTAGCAACATTGGCATGGTGCGCATTGCCCAGCAAATGAAATCCACCGACTACTATGACTGGCTCAAGAAAGTGGGTCTAGGTAGCCCCGTTGGCATTGACCTGCCGGGGGAAATCGGGGGGCAGTTTAAGCCGAAGGAAGTCTTTACCCAATCGCGGATTGAGCCAGCCGTAACGGCGTTTGGGCAAGGTTTCTCCCTTACACCTTTACAACTAGTGCAACTCCATGCCGCCCTAGCCAATGGCGGCAAACTGGTAACCCCGCATTTGGTGGATGGCCTGTATGATAGCCAGGGCAACCTCTACTGGCAACCAAACCGGCGACCGCCCCAGACCGTATTCTCCGCTGAAACCACCAAAACAGTGCTACCCATGATGGAGGCAGCCGTCAAAACCGGCACCGGTAAGAATGCCCAAATTCCCAACTATCGGATTGCGGGTAAAACCGGCACAGCCCAAAAAGCCGTGGCTGGCGGCTACTCGAAAACAGCCAAGATTACTAGTTTTGTTGGTATCTTACCCGCCGATAATCCGCGCTATGTCGTGCTTGCTGTGGTAGATGAACCCAAGGGAGGAACCTCCGCTGCTGGTTCAACCGTCGCAGCTCCAATTGTAAAGACGGTAATGGAGTCTCTCATTACTTTGGATCAGATTCCTCCCAGCACGGCTAATCACCTGTCCAACTAAAATGACTGTAGGCAGTTTAGCTTGTCTGCCACAAGTAATCCTTACCGCTGACAAATAGCCTCTCAGCGGTTCGGTGCAGCGTGTTTATACCATGATTCTCTTGCAGATAGGCTTCGCCAAGGCTTACTCAATCCAGGGCTTGATCAACATTATTTTTCGTTATCAATGCTTGCAGCTTTTTGGATATGTGGCATTTGAGCATCTAAGCAGCGTTGCACGATCGCATCTATCTCCAAACCAACAATGCTTTGCTCTTGTAGCAATGGGTTGGTAGAGCTAACAAAGGTAACCACGGATTTTCCTGCCGAAATCAGGCGTTGGGTAAAGGCTAGGGTTTTACTGTTGGGGGAAGCGTAGGCAATAAAGATAGTGTGGGCGATCGCCCCAATCATGGCATTCCGTTTGCCCGCTAGTTCAGTCGTACTGTGAGAATAGCTGGCGCTAAAGGGCGACAGTAGCAGCAGGCGACCTTCGCCGATCGCCTGTTTTTGTTCTGAAGAAAGGCGCATTTTATGGAGACTGCGGGCAGGGCAATGGATGATTGGTTGGGGGCCGTGCAGTAAAATTTTGAGGCAGTCTTGTTCGATTGGGGTGTGAAAACCCCCAATAACGGGGATTTCTGCATCTCGTAAAACCTGTGCCAAATCGTAGGTTTTGAGGATGAGGTCGCCAAGACATTGCTTAGAGCAAAAGAGTGCGATCGCCGGTTTTTGCAACAGACCGACATCACCAATCGTATACAGAGTAGGAGCCGACTTGAACGCCCAACTTGTTTTCAGTGAAGTCGGATAGATCAAGTCTTCAGGGATTATGCTTCCCAAATCAGGCGTAGGAGCAGTCATAGCCAATTTATGATCTCTGCAAATGGGTTGCCCTCATTTTTCAACAGTGAACCCCCAAAAAACTCTAGTGTTGGGCGCAATACAGATATTAAATCTCTCCGAGAAAGATGAGTGGTTTCAGATAATTCAATAAGTTAGGTAGGTTTTCATTAACCACTGTTCACCCTTCATCAGGATCGACTGCATTATAATCATGGGTAATGACATCACGCATTCCAGCAATTTCTTCTCAGGGAATGGTGGAATATTGTTCTCTAAAGTTTTTTGGTTGCTTTGCCAATGATGGTAATGCAGCACAAAATTGCATCTTGTTTTTTGATGTTGGCTGCCAGGTTATCAAAATCACTGCCTTCAACATAGCGAAGAATGAGTTTGATGGCTTCTACAATCTTGATTAAGGCTTCTTGATCGTGCAATACAGATCACTTTGGCAGAATCTAAAATATTCTTACGCCTCAACCAGTTATGACTTTTTTCGATGGCTTTTTTGCTGACACCAAATCAGCGTCACGATGCAGCATAGCTGAAAGTTCTTCTTGCATCCTGATTTTTTAATCATGCAACAAAGCCATTAATTGCGCCTAACTACTTCCCCGACCAGTTTATTCATTCCCATGCTGTTGGGGGCGCTGATGCTGAGTGCATGTCACTCTTGCCCTCACCCAATTTGGGAGAGGGACTTTGAGATGGCTCGGCCCCTCTTCTCCCCGGTTGGAAGAAGGGGCTGGGGGATGAGGGCCTGCAAAGGTGACATATTCTCCTGATGCTTTTGTTAGACTCCTCCATTACGCCTTGGCATAATCCTTGCGGAAAGTGCGCTGGCAGGGGTGTAGAGGGTAATGTATTGCCTCGACCAAGGGCTGTTGGTCATGGTTTGGAAGAAGGGCTGTGCTGCTGGGGTTCTGGGTAGTTTACTCTTGGGGCTAGTGTCTGGGGTGCAAATTCCTTTCACGGCGATCGCAGCGCCGGCAACCACAACCGAGTCGGCAGATGCCTCAGGCGCTGAATGTACAGAACAGCGGGGGCAAATCCTAGAGCGTCTGGTGCGAGAGCTAATCTATCGCAGCCACCATTACGTCAACACCGGGCAGTTTGACCAGGCGGCCCGTGTTCTGGGGCAGGCGACCACTATGGTGACAGTGATTGCAGACCCCTTCGCTAAGACAGATATGGTGGCAAACCTGGCGGGTATTTCCGGCGGGCAGCCGAGCGCAATAGAGCAAATTGTGGGCCATGGCATTGCGGCTAAGCAGTTCGACCGGGCTTTGTTTCTACTACGACAGATTACGGACGCTAGCCAGACTCTAGAGGGTGAGTATGGGGTCGTCAATAGCCAGCGGGCGATTTTAATTCGGTTAGGTCACTACTACAACCAATTGAATCAACCGGATCAGGCGCGCTTGCACTTTGATCAGGCTCGATCGCGGCTGCGTTTGCTGCGGGGGGATGGATTTGGCCTGATTTCAGCCCCTGTGGCGGAGGGTTATTTGAGCCTGGGGGATCGCCAAACCGCGATCGCGATTTTGGATGAAGCCTGGCAATACACTCAGACCATGACCACCCAGGATCCGGAGTATTTAGCCAGCATTTTCAGTACAATCGCCACCACCTATGCAAAGGCGGGTGCCACCCTGCAGGCTCTGAAAATAGCCGAACAAATTCCAGTGCCGGGGGTTAAGGCGCTTACCCTGGTGACAGTCGCCCAGGCTCTGGCCACGCCGGCTTCTGGGGAGTCAGTTCCTAGGGAGGCCATCGAGCGGTTACTAACCCAGGTCGGGGATATGGCGCGTGCGCTGCCCAAACCCACCCGTGCTCAGGTAGGGGGCCGATTGGCTGTGGTCTACGCGCGTCTGGGCCGATGGCAGAGGGCAATGCAATGGGTCGATGCGATTGCCACGCCAAAAACCAAAATTCAAACCCTAGCAGAACTGGCAACAATGGGGGCTGAGCCATCTGAAAGGGCTAATCGCTTGCTCAATCGCCTGGTCAAAACCGCCCAAACAATCGAGCCTTTCTACGAGAGCGATACCCACCTTCGCCAGATCGCAGGCCGCTATTTGGCGAATTACCAGTTTCGGCTAGCCCTGCAACTGGCGACCCAACTCGATGCCACGCTGCGGTCAGAACTCTTGTTATCGCTCATTCAAGCTGCCAGTACCGCCGGGGACTTTGCCATCGCTCAGCAAGCCCTTGCGGCTTTAGAACCCGGTTGGGAAAACCAGAGCCGCTCTCTGGGGCTGCGGGCGATCGCCCTTGGCTATCTCCACAACGGTCAGGTTGGTCAGGCAATTCAACAACTGCCTCAGATCATAGACGCGCGCGATTACCCCAGTCAGGTTTTGACCCGTCTCGCGATCGCCTGGTTCTACCGACAAAATGGACAGTTGGCGCAGGCGCTAGAACAGCTCAACCAGGCCCACAGATCCTTAACCAAGCTGGAAGATACTTCTGCCAAGCTAGAAGCCCTGGGGCAAATTGCTTTGCAATTGGAACAACTGGGGCAATCGGAGCAAGCCAGGGCTACCCAGTCGCAGGCCCTCAAAATTGCTCAAACCCTTCACCCCTCTGATGGCATAGAGTCACTAGTACGCCAATACTTGGCCGACAATGATGCTCTGGCCCTCCAGTTCATCCAATCCCTGGCCCCCTCTGCCAATCGTGATCGGCTGCTGCAGATAGCAGTGCAACAGTTACTAGAAACAGGTAGGATCGAGGCGGTAGCCCAGGCCAGCGATGACATTCAAGATCCTTATCAAAGGGTGGCCATCGGGGTAACCCTCTCTGACTATTTCAGGGCGTTGGGGCAACAGCAGACTGCTGCTGACTACTTGGCGCGATCTTTAGCGATCGCCCAGGCTTTACCAGGGCCAGATGAAGTCAGTTTTGCCGACGCCGCCCAACACGATCCCTCAATCCCGCAACACGACCCCCTTGATCGCGGCACTCTGCTTGCAGCCATTGCCGTTCGTTATGCCGATATCGGACAACCCGCAGCCGCTCAAAAAGCCGTGCAGGCTCTGCAACAGCCGAAGGATCAACAGCACCTGCAACAACAACTCAAGTGCTATAAACCAACAAACGCAAAGTCCTAGTTGTTGAGAAACCCTGGCTAACTGACAAAACTTGAACCACCCTCACCCCAACCCCTCTCTCGGCCCCCCAACGCATGGGGTAAGGGGGAAAAGGGCCTCTAGGTCGGATTTTCTGCTCTGGCTCTCCTTCTCCTCCGGTGGGGAGGTGAGGAGCAAAAAACTTGTCAGTCAACCAGTGAGAAACCAGCATTTGTAAAGATTTGTCAGCGTTTCTCACCAAATGGAAGGTGAAACCAGCAAGAATTCACGACTTATCCACCACCGGTAGATTTTGCAAAACTTGCAATAAAAAAATTAACAAGAAATTTTGGCCTGATTTCCCCTAGTTTGTGGTTTAAGTGATGGGCATAGGTGGAGATCATTCCCCAAGGATCGCCAGTCTTTGCTCCTGAAAGAAAAGATTTAAACGGGGCTTGAGCCAAAGCACTGGGTTTTTCTTGACTGAGGAGTGGGTGAAAAGCAACGAATCACCCGGTCTGGTGATTCGAGTAGATGAGGGCAAGTCCTTATTGCCTCTATAGATTGGGATTGTTCTACCACAGGCTGCTTTTTGGAATGTATTCGCGGGATGTTTGAGGAGTAAACCGACTGTGATCGTAAAATCGCCCCCTAGCCACGCACAACTGATTGATTTTCTGGAGAAAGAGTTGGCGCTTTCGCCCACGTCAATTGCGATCGCGCTGCGCCACTGTGAGCAAGACCCAGGGCCGCTGCCCATGATTTTGTGGCAATATGGCCTAGTTTCCCTTGAACAGTTAGAGCAAATTTTTGATTGGTTAGAGGGCTAGCATTATTACACGGTATTTATCATTACACCGTATTCAAAAGACAACTGGTGCCTACTCCGTCTGCCGACCCTGCGGGCAGCAAGCGACACCCTAGATGCTCTCCTAAATTTGGGAGTAGGGGTTTAGCCTTGGCAGGCCTTCCAACAAGGGGAATGGGGGCGGTTCGGCACTCAGAGCATCGCCGCAGTCGTTAGAGCCGCTGCCTGCCAAATGAAAAACTCCCAGGGTCTCTGTGGCAACTTTTCTGAACAGTCGGCTGAGTTTCGTCGGGTTGCCCCCCTGGCGATCGCTGAGTTTCTGGAGTTTGCGCCCAACGTCAGGGCGACCCCAGCGTCATCATCTCCTTCCAGCCATTGGTGATGGATTGAAATCGCTAGGGAGGTCAAGCAATCCGTGACTGAGCGATCAAAGACACTTGATACCAGCCCCAGGGCTTAACTGATAGCCGTTGCCCTGTTGCTTACCATCACAGCGAGTCAGAAAGTCTACCCAAGCATGGGCAGTTGGGCACTAGGTTTTGTCCTCAGCTTTCTGACCCAAGCTACCTATTCACGGCTTCTGCTAGCTCGCTGTGGTTGGCTTACTCTGATTCTGATACTGATGACTGGCCGATCGCATCACAGCCGTCAAAAGTGCCATTACATCCGTGCGGCTGAGTTTTTCCTTACCATGGGCCAAGGCATCTAACGTACCGTGGGCCAACACCAGCGGAATCCGACAAAAATCTAGAGCTGGGCCGGGTGCTAGTTTATTCGTATAAGCATCTGCCAGGGCCAGATTACGGTGCGCATAGGCATGCATATCGGCCACAGTCCAGCCATCGGGAAAGAAGTCCACGCCCCGCTCTAGATCTTCCCCATGGTTTCTAAGAATATTGACTGATTGCAGCCCCCGACCAAAGCCAATCGCCTCAGTACGGTTCGTTTCAGTGCCATCAAACCAGGCCCACAGGTCCGATAAGAGCAGGCCAACGGCACCGGCAACGCTAAAAGTGTAGCGATCTAGATCAGCTTCTGTATGGAGTTCCCAGTTGATATCTGCCCAATAGGCCATGCGATCAGCCATCGCTGCCGTCGCATCCCAAATTCGTGGGGCGATCGTCACTGGAGCTAACAGCGCCCATTCGCGGATCCGGAGGCTGACCTCCGGCAACACGTTTTGATAGGGCCGCAAGACATCAGCGAAGGCATTGATATCAAACCCATCGCCACCGGTTTGCAGAGTTTGACTAATTTCCCTGAGCAGATGCGCCTTGACCGAATTTTCTAAGGTTGGGTGATCTTCAACCTCATCAATTGCTCGCATACAGAGATAACCCGATGCCACTGCTTCCTGCAAGCCCGACGGCAGTTGGCTAATTGGGATATAAAACGTGCGGCTCGTTTCCTGCAGAATGGTTAGAGCAGCTTTTCTCAATTCCATAAATCACTCCTCAACGGACACCACTTCTGTGAAGACTGTAGCTTGAAGTTGAACTGGATGTGTGCTTAGTTTGTAGATTTGAGTTGAATTAGCGTTGTGATTGGCGACGTAGCAATCCTGGCGATTTGCCAAAAGAAGATCGGGAATCTTTGACGGTGGGGTAAAAAATCAAGGGAGCAACTCCCAGTCAGAGTTACTCCCTTTAATGATGCATGGCTTAATGATGCATGGCTCGACTCAGGTTTGCCTAAGCCGCTCTAAGCCTCGGCGTTTGGCACAAACTCTAGTGCTACCCCATTCATGCAATAGCGTAACCCCGTAGGGGCAGGCCCATCGTTGAAAACATGGCCCAGGTGTCCGCCGCAGCGACTACAGTGAACCTCTGTGCGCACCATGAACAAGCTGCGATCCACAGTTGTCGCGATCGCCCCCTCAATCGGTGCATAAAAACTTGGCCAGCCCGTCCCACTATTAAACTTTGTCTCAGACGTAAACAGAGGCTGTCCACAGCCCGCACAGCGATAGGTGCCAGCGGCATAATTTTTATCCAGGGGGCTGGTGCCAGCCCGTTCGGTGCCATGTTGGCGCAAAACCCGATACTGCTCTGGGGTGAGTATCTGCCGCCACTCGGCATCGGTCTTTGTCACTTCAAATTCAATTTCTGATGCTTTCATGAGATCCTCTTGCTTCGTTACCCAATTCCATAGACCAATCACACCTACCGTCAGGGCGACTTTCCCCAACAAATGTCGTCTTTTCATGTTCTACCCTGTCTGGTTGAGTTATACAATCACCCAAGTTGGTCGGTCTCTCCTGACAGGGTGCGCCCGATCAGGTGAAGACGTCTTTCGCGTTTCAGGGGCGATCCTCTGATAGCTGTTCCAGGGTGGGGATACCCCGGTTTAACCAATACGTCACACCTTTCTAGTTGGATGAAGCCAGCGATACCTCAGCCAGTTTGGAGTTTTCAATGATCATTGCCTAGTTTGGGCGATCGCAGGACGGCGATCGCGAATTATCTCAGGTCATCATTTTTCTTCGCCTTTCCTATAATGTGGGTGATAATCGTTATCACTTATGAGGACTTTCCCCATGACGGTTGCTAATTCTGTTCCAGTTACAGTGCTGACCGGCTATTTGGGTGCAGGTAAAACAACGCTACTCAATCGAATTCTGACCTATGAGCACGGCAAAAAGGTTGCTGTGATTGTCAATGAGTTTGGTGAAGTGGGGATTGATAATCAGCTTGTGGTGGATGCGGATGAAGAAATCTTTGAGATGAACAATGGCTGTATCTGCTGTACTGTGCGGGGAGACCTGATTCGGATTATTAGCAATTTGATGAAGCGTCGGGATAAGTTTGATCACCTAGTCATCGAAACAACGGGGTTGGCTGACCCAGCTCCGGTGATTCAAACCTTTTTTGTAGATGAGGATGTGCAGGCGCAAACTTATCTAGATGCAGTGGTAACCGTTGTGGATGCGAAACACATTGCCCAGCATTGGGAAGCCGATGAGGCTCAGGAGCAGATTGCTTTTGCCGATATTGTGCTGCTAAACAAGGTCGATTTAGTCACACCGGCAGAGTTGGATCAGCTAGAGCAGCGGATTCGGGGAATGAATGCGATGGCAAAAATTTATCGGACCCATGATGCTGTGGTTGATATGGATGTAATTTTGGGAGTTCGGGCGTTTGATCTTGATCGCACGCTGGAAATTGATCCGGGCTTTTTGACCGAGGACCACGCCCATGATCATGATGACTCGGTTGCCTCGATCGCGTTGGTGGCAAGGGGGGCGCTTGACGGCGAAAGGCTTAACACCTGGCTGAGTGAATTGCTCCGCACAGAAGGGCCAAACATCTTTCGGATGAAGGGCATTCTCAATATTGCCGGAGAAGACCGGCGCTTTGTGTTTCAGGGAGTTCACATGATTTTTGATGGCCGCCCGGATCGCCCCTGGAAGTCTGCCAGTGAACGCAAAAATGAGCTGGTATTGATTGGACGTGATTTAGATGAAGCCAAACTCAGGGCCGATTTTCGGGCTTGTTTAGTTGAGAAAGAGTAAACCCGCCGGACTTTTCAGGCTTGACTGTTCCCTATTCACAAATCGCAAAAAGCAATGACAATGTTTGGCCAATCAACCCGATTGTTTGAGCCGCGCTGGCGGGGGGCGTTGGCTGACTATGTAACCGCGATCGCCTGGTCGCCCTCAGGTCAACAATTTGCGGCAACATCAGCAGCCGGAGAAGTGGTGCTATTTGCCGATACCACCTTTGAGTGCATCCTTTTGCAAGCGGGAGATGGCACCTCCGTAGATTGTCTTGCCTTTTCTCAAGATGGCCAGTTTTTAGCGGCAGGGGGGCAAACTGGAAAGGTGCAGGTTTGGCAATTGGGGGAGCGAGTGGAGGCGATCGCCTGTTTAGACAAGGCTCCCGCCTGGGTCGATCACCTAGCCTGGAACCCAAAATCCCATGAGTTTGCCTTGAGCGTGGGTAAATATCTACAAGTTTGGGAAGCGGCCTCCAGAGAGGTTGTTGCCACACTGAATTTTGATCGCTCCTCCGTGCTGGCTCTGACCTGGACAACTGATGGGCAGCGGTTCAGTGCCAGCGGTTATCAGGGAGTCAAGGTTTGGGAGGTCGGGGATTGGCAGAAAGAACCCTATGTGCTGACCCTGCCCACCGTCAGCACGGCGATCGCCTGGTCACCCAATAGCCGCTATCTTGCCTGTGGCAATATGGATCGCACAACTGCTGTTTGGGATTGGGAGAATCCCAGCAGTCCTTGGGTGATGCGAGGCTTTCCTGGAAAAATTCGCCAGTTGGCTTGGTCAGATGTTGATGGCAGGCAACAAGCGCCCCTGTTGGCCGCGGCCAGCGCCGAAAGCATTGTCGTTTGGGAAAAACACCCCGATGAGGCGGTGGGTTGGAAGGGGCGAGTGCTCGGTAGCCATGAGGCCACCATTGCCGCGATCGCCTTTCAGCCCCAAACCAAACTTTTAGCCACAGCCGCTCAAGATGGAAGGGTTACCCTCTGGCACAATAGCACCCGGTTTGCCCAAACCCTAGAAGGTGCCGTGGGTTTTACCTGTCTGTGTTGGCATCCAAAGGGAACCAGGTTAGCAGCGGGAGGAAGTCATGGAGAACTGTTAGTCTGGGCACAAGCGATGGCTGGAAAAGGCTTTGGGCGCTCATTCTGAGAGATTCGTTAAAATTAGGCTCAACTTTATTCTGGTCAGTTCCATGCAGCTAGCATCTCCCCCTAAACCCGTTGGCGAAAAGCGTATGACCTTTCGGAATCTGGATTGGCCGTCGTTTAAGCAGATTCAGCAATTACTCACAGAGCGAACCCATGCTCGCTTCGCCTACGACGATGGAACTTTATAAAATTACAACGCCCTTAGAAGAGCATGAACACTCGGCTCGACTGATTGAGCTATTTATCCGAAGTCTGGTGGTCGAAATGGGGATGAAGCTCAAGACGATGGGATCGACTACCCTTGATCGCGAAGATTTGCTCAAAAGCGCCGAACCTGATAATGGATACTGCCTCCAAAATTACGCCCTAGTGGCGGGTCGCACCATTAATCTGGAGATTGGAGATTGATCCAGCTTTCGACCGGGTGGTAGAGGTGGATATTACCAACACCGACATCTATAAAAGTAGAGTGTATGCCAGTCTGGGTGTGTCAGAATTCTGGCGATTGAATGGGCGTGAATGGAAGATTTTGTGCTTAGTGGATGGTGAGTATAAAGAGCGCGATCGCTCCCCCACATTTCCCATCATTGAGAAGACAGATTTGTACCAATTCTTACCTTTTTGGATGAGGTCACTGCTGAGACAACCTTTCGGCAACAGATTCGACAGCGACTGTAATCATTACAGCCCATACCAAAGCCACTGGAGGCTGGTCAAAGCCTGGGTACCTATCACCAACGCTGAAGCAGATGGGCAAAGGGCTTGACCCGTGCATATCCTACAATGATTGGATGGTTTCTTTCCTAGAAATCGCTTGAAGTCTTTGTCATACTCCGGTTCTCTAGGTTGATTGGGGTTTATTGGGCAACATCCCTTTAACCACAAGTAGCCGTGGGAGTTTAGTTATCATCCCATCCTAAGTGCGATTGTTCTTAGATGATGACGATGACGACGGCAGGATCAACTGCTTCAGAGAGAAGATTCAATTGGGATTTGGGGCGGTGATTGTGGTGGAGGCCATAATGATGGGCTTATTGCCAAGGCCGGGGAGGAGGAAAATGCTCCTGATGCGCAAAGATGCTTTTGACGCAGTATTCAGAATACGTTAAGGAATCGCGATCGTGGCCGCAGAACCGGAGAAATTCCCAAACCCATCCCAGTCTGAAAATAGGCAAAAGCCATTTCCCCTGACAAAGTTATGGCTTTGGGGGGCGTGGCTATTCTACGTCGGGTATTTATTGCTGAGCGACGTTCCCCCTGGAGAATCACTCCTGCACACTCAGCCAGCCACGTTACAAACCGCGATGGATCTCAGCCTCAACTTTTGGTTTGTGATGCCTTTGCTGTTTCCGAAGCTGTCACCAGTGCTCAACCCTGCGCTGGAAGGGTTATTCAATATTGTAGTTGCCTGGGGTTTGTTGTTTTGGGGCTTTGCTGTTGATGGTCGGGGTCAGCGCATTGCGATCGCCCCCTTTTTGGTGGGAACGGCCTTTTTGACCAATGTGTTCTATCTCCTCTGGTTATGCGTGCGCCAGCCATCCCCAGATCCCCCGGCCCTGCCACTGAGGCCCCTGGAAAAAGTAGGAGAAAGTCGAATGCTGCCAATCGCTGTGCTTGTGGTGGTAGCTGCCGCCCTGGTATGGGCCGGGGTTGCCCGTCCTGAATTTGGTAGTTTGAGCGATCGCAGTATGGCCTTGATAGAACTGGCCCGCCGCGATCGGCTGACCTACTCTTTTGGAGTAGATTTGCTCGTTTTCTGGCTGTTTCAAGCCGCCCTCGTCAAAGACGATATGGCTCGCCGCCACTGGCAGGAACCGCTGACTTTGTGGGTGACCCGGTTAGTCCCCCTATTTGGGTTAGGGTTTTACCTACTGCGCCGTCCACCTCTGAGGCAAAACCCCTGAAGGCAGCCGCGTATGCAAGCGAACTCAGCATTCTGACCGGGGAGTTGCTTTAAGTTCTGTTTTGAGCCTCATGCATGCAGCGGGCTGAACACCCTAACGCCCTAATACAGAGACACGCAGGGCATCGAGATATCTGACTCCGTATTCTCTGTGCCTCTGTGGTCAGATTTCAGGTGATAAAATCCTGATTTCTAAGCGAGCGATCGCCGCAGCCGTGGTTGAATCAGCAACAACGCCACTACTGTAAAGACCAATAACACAGCTAAAGCTTGGCCCATAGTCACCGACCCAAAAGGAGCTTGCATCACCACACTACCCAAGCCCCATTGTTGGTGGAGATAGATGTAGCGAATCGGCTCAATCGCATAGCTCAAGGGGTTCAAAGACGCAACCCAGCGCAGCCAAACCGGCATAAACGATAGGGGCACTAGAGCCGTGCTAGCAAACAGCAACGGCAGATTTGTGACAAAAATCACAGCAATCAACTCAATGTGCCCTGGTAAGGAAAAAGCCAGCCCCAGACTCAGAGCCGTTACCCCCAACACCAGCAGCAACACCACCAGGGTTAACACCCCTAGCCCCAAGGGATCGGGTAGACCCGCCCCAAGCAAGGCGCTTACCACGACAATTGCGGCAGTTTGAATCAGGCTTAAGGTGGCGATAAAAATCGCAGAGGCCGCCACAATTGAATAGCGAGACGATAGCGGTGCCACCAGCAGCCTATTTAAAAAGCCAAACTCCCGATCAAACATGACGGGTAGCCCCGCATTTAGTGCGCCGCCAAAGGCCGTGAACACAATAATGCCAGCACCAATGAATTTGCCATAGCTGACCTCACTGCCAAAGAGGCCTGCCGGAGCATTTTGAAACAAGGCCCCAAACAAAATCAGCCACATCAGCGGCTGAATAATCCCGGCTGCCAGGGTTGAAGGCCGCCGCTGTAACTGGATGAAGAGGCGACGGGTCAGGGCTGTTGTTTCCTGAAGAAATTCGCCCAGGGGGTTGGGGGCGATCGCCGCGGGTTTTAGCTCAGTAGAAGTCGGAGAAAGGGTTGTACTCATAGTTCTGGAAAAGTAAAGATAGGCATCTTGAAGAATCAAAAAATGCATAAGGGTCATCAGAAACCGGAGTAAATTCCCAGGAAGTGACCATTAAATAATAGGACAAGCTTTGACTCGGCTTGGCTCACAGTTGTATATAACGAGCCGGAGTCAGGATGGTGATGGTGAATCAATCTTCTATCGCATATTTTGTTTGCGTTCCTTCTTTTCGTCCCGGCTATTCGCTGCTGCCAGTTCGGCATCCAATAGCGTGCGACCTGTTGCCGCCAGATAGACATCATCCAGGCTAGGACGAGATTGAGCAATGCCAAAAGTCGGCAAACCCGCTGCTTGTAACGCCTGTTGCACCGTTGCTAGGGCATCACTTTGGGGAGTCACTACCAGGTTGAGGGAGTTACCCTGGGCGCTATTAATAATCACTTCCTGCACAACGGGTAACGCTTCTAGTAGGGATTGAGCCTTTTCTGCCTCTGCCAGAGGGGCAAACTCACGGATGCGCAGCGTAATGCGATCGCCCCCCACTTTATCCTTCAGCTCAGTTGGTGTACCGCTAGCAATCACCTGGCCCTGGTCAATAATGGCCACCCGGTCAGCCAGCATATCAATTTCCTCCAGGTAGTGGCTGGTAAGTAGAACCGTTGTGCCCTGCGATCGCAACCGCCGTAGAAACTCCCAAACCACAAAGCGGCTTTCAATATCCAACCCAACCGTGGGTTCATCTAAAACCAACAAATCGGGTTGGTGCAACAAACCAGCAGCCAAATCCAGCCGTTTCTTTAGCCCACCTGAGTAGGTGCCACTCTTTTGATCAGCATAGTCCTGCAAACCCAAGAGTTGAATAACCTGCTCAATCCGCTCTTTCGCAAAGGCTCGGGGAAGATGGTACAGCGCCGCCTGTAACTGCAATAGTTCGCGCCCCGTCAACACTTTATCAATCGCCACCTCTTGAGCGACATACCCCAGCTTTTGCCGGGCCTGTTTAGGCCGTTCCGTGACTGAAATACCCGAAACTTCAATACGGCCAGCATCTGGCTCTGACAAGGTACAAAGGCACCGCAGAGTGGTCGTTTTACCTGCCCCATTCGGCCCTAACAAACCAAAAATTTCGCCTGTCTCTACCCGTAGAGAAACATCCTTAACGGCTACAACCGCGCCGTAACTTTTGCGCAAATTTTCAATGAGAACCGCAGGAGCCATCGTTACTACCTCGATTCGATACAAAACTCAACTTCATTCTAATGGGAATTGGCAGGTGCGCGGCAGTGTCATGGCCGGAGAGGTCAGGGCGTTGCCAAATCACCGATCGCGCTCGTCACCTGATTTAAGCCAGAGTGCAGGGGGGATGCCCCTGGCTAGGAGCACCGCCCCCCTTGGTTCTCCGCCGAGTGTAGCCCATCCTAAAAGGGCCGAGAGCTTGTCACTTTTGCAGGCCCTGATCCGCCAGCCCCTTGTATCTCCAGCCCCTTGTATCTTAAGAGCGGGTGGAAGCGAGGGTTGTCTGCCCAAATCCTTTGGTCAACCTCGAATCATCGGTTGGAACGCAGATTCCGGATGACGCAAGGTCGAGTGCAAGACCAATCATCCCTTGAGAACGGGAGTGACCCATGCAGAATGTCGCAGAGTAGATTGGCATTGATGTGTGTAAGCGCTTCTCCCAGCATGGGAGAGGAGTATCGCCCTAACGGGCATTCAAGCAAGGGGTAAGGGGAGCCAGCCAGACGCCTTAGGCCACTGGTGTTTTGTCAAATCCTAATTTTAGAGTGAACCTACTGGCTCGTAGGTGGTGCTTTAGCGCTGAGGCCCTGACTACAAATTCTAATTTCTAGAGTGGACACGGCACGAGAGCAACATTAGCGATGGTGACAAGGGGCGATCGCTGCACGACTCTAAAGGTATGGCTCCAAAGTTAGTGGGATGGGTTTGGCAGAAGGTTATTTCTGTGGAAAAGTCGGTGTCAACCAGAGAGAACGATACCGTCAGAGGGGTTATTCGCCCAATAGGCCGACAATCATCGCCATGAGAACAGGGTGACGGTGAGTCAGAAAGCCTAGGCGGTCTTGGCGGCTGCACACTTGGTTTTGTCCTCAGCGGTCTGACTCCGCGATTGATTCAGGAACGTTTCCTCTTAATCAACGAACCAATAACCCTAAAGCCAACCTCCGAATCCAGCCAGTAACCTGTCTGAAAACGGTAACCTGAGGGTGGATAAAATCGTGTCTTCTAGAAAGGAGAAGTCCAGATCAGAGTCGTGATCAGTTGCTGGGCGCAATTAAACTGATTTAGGGGGTGGAGGGGATGGAACTCCCTGCCTGGGGGTGCAGCCCACCACCACTCACTGCTTACAGTTCATCAGGACTACCTAGAAGCTACAGGGGTGTTGGATTGCTGGCAAAGTCTGGGGCTTGCAGCCCCGTATCTGATGAAAGCTCGCCTAGAAGGAAAATTCTCATGTTCTCTGTGCGTCCTTGGCTCAGCTTGATAGTGGTTTCACTCACCACCCTGATGGGGATTGAGCCATTTTTCCAGCCCCCCTTTGCCCTGGTGCTCGCGCAAACCGCTGCCCTAGGAGCAGTTTTTCAGCCTGCCGAAGCTCTTTATCAGCAGGGAGTGCAGCAGTTTCGCCAGGGCCTTTATCGTGAAGCCGTACAAAGCTTAAATCAGAGTTTAGCAGGGTATCGGGCTAAGAGCGATCGCCCAGGAGAAGCCGCCGCCCTGACCCAACTCTCCGAGGTTTATTACTGGTTAGGGGAGTATGCCTCTGCCCGCGAGACGGCTCAGGCGGCTCTGGCTTTGTGGCAACAAGTGGGGCATCGGGCAGCAGAAGCAATCGCCCTGGAGCGGTTGGGAGAAGCCCAATCGGAGTTAGAAGGCAATGCTAAAGCGCTGGAAACTTTGCAACAGGCTTTAGCCATTCGACAAGCAGTCGGCGATCGCCCTGGGCAAGGTAAAACGCTACTGCGCTTGGGCGCACTCTATTTCAAAAACAATCAGTATGCTGAGGCAGAGAAGGCACTGCGCCAGGCTCAGGAAATCTTAGATCAAGAAGACCCCTTTGAAGCCAGCCTAGCCCTAAGTTGGTTGGGTTGGTTTCAGTTTAATCGGGAGGATCAGGTAATCGGTTGGCAAACCCTGACAACCGCCCTGACCCGGAGTCGGTCTACAGGCCATCGGGCGGCTGAATTTATAACTCTCTACTTTATAGCCAGTGGCCATTTTCACCAGCGCGCCTATGACAAAGCCCTGGAGGCCTACCAACGCGCGCTCCCCATCGCCCAACAGACAGGAGGATGGGGCACCGTTGCTTGGGTCTGGTCATACATCGGGTTGTGTCACCGCAACCTGCAACAGTTTGAGCAGGCGGAGCAGGCTTTTAAGCAAAGCGTTGAAGCAGGACGGAAGCAACCCCACAGCAATGCGCCAGTTCGGGAGGCGTTGCTGCATCTGGTGACACTGTACGAGTTGCACTTACACCAACCTCAACAGGCCGAAGCCAGCCTGCAAGCGGCGATCGCCCATTTCCCTGAACCGGCAGCCACCCTCTCGGCAGCGCAGCGCCAGGGAATGCAGCAGGTGCAAACGGCACGGGTCTGGTTGCGCCTAGGAGAACTCTACGGAGAGCTGGGAGAGCGCCTTAAGGGGTTGGAATGGATTCGCCGGGGCTGGCAGTTGCGCCAAACGTTGGATGATCCAGTTTATGACTCCGTCCTGACGCTCAAAGACACCCGGTTTATCTATGCTTCTTTTCTTTGGGGTACAGGGCAATTCTTCCAGCTTAAGGGGCAGTATCAGGAAGCCATCGCTTACTTTCAAGCCGCCTATGACCTCTCACAAACCATGGGTGAAGATTTCTACACCATGGCGAAGGCTGAGTTTCAGGCACGAGTTCTGGATGGCTTGGGGCTGCTCTACGAGCGATTGGATCAATATGACCAAGCGATCGCCCAGTATGAGCTGGCCCTATCACTGCTGGCAAATCAGCCTCAACCGGATTTACAGCAATCTCTCACCCATGCGACTGCACTGGCTTACCTTAACCAGGGAGATCAGCGTCGGGCGCAGCGCAACTTTACAGCGGCGCTTGCCGCCTATCAGCGAGCGCGACAACGGGCGCAACAGGTGAAACGAGCGAGAACCGAGATCCTGGCGTTGATTAGCGTGGCCAATACCTACCGTGCTATGCAGGAGCATCAGAAAGCCTTGCCCGTGATGGAAGCGGCTTTGGCGATCGCAGAACAAACTCAAGATGAAGGCTATCTTTATCTCACTCGGCAAACTCTGGCCCGGGTGCATCAAGCCTTGACCAACTACCCCCTAGCCCTAGAGTTGTTTGCCCAGGTGCTCACCTACAATCAGCAAAGCCAGGGACAGGTTGATCGTGCCCGCACCCTGGCAGAAATGGGCGCGATTTATCATGAGCAGGGCCAATATCGACGCGCCTATGAAGCCTATGAACAGGTACTTCAAGCTTTTCGAGAGGCGCAACAACCCTACACCCAACCGCTGACACCTGAAAATTTTGAAGCGGCGTGCGCCAACCCCCGCAAATTGGCCGAAGGTGGCACACTAGAGCTACTGAAAAGCTTTTGTCAGAAGTCCCTTCCTCCCCTGCGTGGCTCCCAAGCGCAGATTGATATGCTCAACTCCGCCCGAAAAAAGGCGGTTCAGGGTTTTCGGGAATCGGAAGCCAGTGCCCTGAATAGCCTGAGTGCCGCCGCCGCAGATTTGGGCGAAAGTACCCAGGCCATTGAATTTATGCAAGCCGCTTTGTCAATTATCCAGGAAGCGCAGGAGCCAGCTACCGCCGCGCTGTATTTGAATAATCTGGGTGTCCTTTACCAGGGCTTGGGCGACTATCCCCAGGCGTTGGCAATTCATCAGCAAGCGCTACAGCAGGCAAAGGCCCTGGGTGACCGCCAGGTAATGGCTGTGAGCCTTTCCCAAATAGGCCTGGTTTACCAGAACCAGGGTCAGTACGCCCGCGCTCTAGAGACAATAAAAGCCGCACTGGAATTGGATCGGACTACTGGCAACCAGGCCTCTCAAGCACTCCGACTCAACAACCTAGGCACCCTCTATCGCGACATGGGCGACTATCCCCAGGCGATTGCAACCCTTCAGGAAGCACTAGCGCTTCAGCGTGAGTTCGGCCTCAAGGGGCAGGAAAGCACCAGTCTGGGAAATTTGGCCAGTATTTATCGTGATCAGGGCCGGGATGATCAGGCGCTGCAAGTTCACCAGCAGGCATTGCAACTCGCTGAGACCACAGGTAGCCCTCGACAGCAGGCCAGCGCTCGCTACGGCATAGCCACTGTGTATATCAACCAGGCTAAATACGCGCAGGCGTTAACTGAGTATGAGCGGGTCTTGCAACTGTTGCGGCAGATTGGGGCAAAACATGCCGAAGCCAATGTCTTGTCTGCCATGGGGGATTTGTATCAATCTCTGGGTCAATACGACCAGGCCGAGGTGACCTATCAGCAGGCTTTAGACCTGGCAAAGACAACAGATGCCCAGGTGATGCGTACATCGATTCAACGACAAATTGCAGCCAATGCACGACGACGCGGGCAATATGAACAAGCTTTGCAGATGGATCAACAATCCCTGGCGACGGAGCAGCAGCGCCACAATCGTTGGGGCATGATCAGTTCCTGGCTGGGCCTTGGGAATAGTTATCTGCGGTTAAACCAATTAGAGTCGGCAGAAACGGCCTTTCAGCAGGCATTGGAGTTAGCAAAAACAGTGGGTTTACCAGGATCTCAGGCCAATGCCCTGTATGGGCTGGGTCAGGTGTATCAGCGGCAAGAACGCTGGACAAAGGCAGAAACGGCGTTGAGGCAAGCTCTGGCGATCGCCCAGGCAACAAACAAACCTGAACAACAGGCCACTATCTTCAGTGAACTGGGAAAACTCTACGCCCAGCAACAGGAACCAGAGATCGCGATTGTCTTTTACAAGCAATCGGTCAATACCTATGAGTCTATTCGCACCGGTATTCGTGGCCTCTCCCGTGAGCAACAAGAGTCTTATACCCAAACCGTGGCTCAAACCTACCGACAACTCGCCAATTTGCTGATTAGCAAAGGCCGTATTCCAGAAGCACAACAGGTACTCGAACTGCTCAAAGCTGAAGAAATTCGTGAGTTTACCCGCAGCCCGCGCAGCCCAGGAGCCTCTGCCGCGATTGCCCTGGGGCCGGCAGAGGCTAAGATTCTCCAAGAGCATGGCAGCCTAATTGCCCTAGGCCGTGAAGTGGAGCGCTGTAAACAAAGCCGTTGCCCCCAACTGAGCCAGCTTAATGATCAGTTGCAGGTAGTCACTGAGCAATATCGCCAGATCGTGGCCGGGTTCATTACAGTTATTCGCGATCGCCGCCGTGACGACGATATTCTAGATCCCTCAATTACCCGGAATCTCCGCAAAGTAGTAGAAGCTCAACCGGGCACAGTGTTGATTTATCCTTTCGTATTAGAAGACAAAACCTGGCTACTCTGGGCTGCCCCTGGCGGCATTGTTAAAGCTGAGCCTGTGCCCGTTACCCAACAGCAATTAGGCGAGGCAGTGCTGACCTTTCGCCAACAACTACAAAACCCCCGCAGCTTAGAGGCCAGCGTACAGGCCCCTGGAAAACAACTCTATGATTGGCTGATTCGCCCACTAGAAGCGGAACTCAAGCCAAATTCTATTACCCATCTGGTGTTCTCGCTAGATCGGGTGACCCGCTATATCCCCATGGCTGCCCTATTTGATGGGCAACAGTATCTCATTGAGCGTTACCAGGTTTCGACGATTCTCTCTGCCGAGTTAACCGATACTCAGGAGCGCTTGCCCCCCGGCACTCAGCAAACTTCAGTGCTGGCAGTGGGAGCTTCTGAATTTCAGGGCTACCGACCTCTACCCAATGTCGTTACTGAAATGCGCGCAATTGTGCGTTCTCAAAAAGAAGCGACAGAAGGGATTTATCCAGGGCTAACGTTTCTCAATCGGGCTTTTGATTTTAGAGCAATGCGCGACCATCTCTACGGTCATCAAATTCTCCACATTGCCACCCATGGAGAATTCATTCCCGGTCGGCCCGAAGACTCTTACCTGGTGACAGGTACCAGCGAAAAGTTGACGATTGACCAGATTGGTACCCTACCCGACTTAAAAGATGTCCACCTGGTGGTACTTTCCGCCTGTGAGACGGCTCTGGGTGGCCCTAACCAGGATGGCATTGAAATTTCGGGAATCAGCTCTTTCTTTCTTAAGGAGGGCGCTAAGACCGTAGTAGCTTCTCTCTGGGCTGTCGCCGATGAAAGTACCAGTGAATTCATGCAGGCGTTTTATGCCAACCTCGCCAATCCAACACCAATCTCCAAGGCGGAAGCCCTGCGACAGGCTCAATTGCGGGCATTACTTGGTAAAGACTACCAAAATACGACCTCACGGGGAATTGGGGTGATTGCTAAAAATGAATCAGCCCGTTCAGCAAACCTTGAGCGTTATCCCTCGAAATATGCTCATCCCTACTATTGGGCACCCTTCGTCTTGATTGGTAATAGTTTGTAGGAGTAGTGATGTGTGGGGGGGCTGGTGGTTAAAACTGCGACGAGATAAGTCTAAGTCTGCCAAGGCGGGCTGAATTTGACCGGAGCTTGTATCACCTGTGGAGGCGGGGTTTTGTCCGAAGAGTCGCGACTCTAGTCGTCAGGGTTATCGGTAGATGGGCTTTGAAGGCATTTTCTTAGGGAGTTGGCCGATTTGCTAATTGATGGGAAGCTTCCCGCACTAGGGGAGCAATTTTTTCTCGCCAATAGCGGTTATCAGGAAATGTGGGGATTTGATCGAGTACCTCCTGCCATTTGCCCTGCCGGGCCGCTCTCTGAGCCGTGTAAAAAGCGGACTCAGCCCGCTGCCAGTCGCGCTGCCACTGGGCGATCGCGGCTTGGGTTTGGGCGTGGCGGGCGTCAGTAGAAGGGATTGTTTTTGCCAGGGCGATCGCCCCTGATAGGTTGCCCTCGTGATACAGAGCGATCGCCCGCTCGCTCAAGTCCTCTGGGGCAAATGGAGGGGGTTGTCCATTGGCTTTAGGAGTGCAGCTTGTTACCGTCAGTTCTTCATAAACCCAACCCTCCAGCGGCTGACTGACCCGCAACCAGCCCTGCTGCCGATCCACCACTTGCAGCACTGTACCATTTGCAACTTTGCCAATCACATTATCCGGAGCCACTATCGGGCTGGAACGGACATTTAAAGGCGGATTTGGGTCAGTTGCCAAGGTTTGACATAGCGAGCGCTGGGTTTTTAAAGCCGCCAACCAGGAAAGGTCTTGGTCAAGGACAAAAGCAGAGAGTAAGGCTGAGCCAGTCAGAATGGTTGCTCCTCCGGCTAACCCCAGGAAAAGGGGCGCAGGGGGCTGAGGCAACTGCACGATGGTTTCTGCCAGGGTAGACCAGACCGAGGCTTTGCTGAACTTGCTATTGCCACTCATCGGCCTCCTCCCTCAAAAGCCCCTATTCTACCTATCTTAATTTTCTCCCAAGTCGCCTACTTTTGGGATGAGGGGTAATACCTATGTCTAAACACATATTTCATATATTTTCTGATGCGCACTTATATTTGACGCGCACTCTCCGGCACGGCAACAGGAGATAAACCTGCGATGACTCGAAGATTTTGTGATCGCACCAACTCCGTAAACCCAAGGATTGGCCGACCCTCAATCTCCGCACTGTGCTCAATCGCCAGCAGTAAGGCCCGAGCCGCACTTGCTTCGTCATACCCTCGCCGCTGAGCGACTCGAATTGCGGCTTCATCCGCTTCTAGCTCGGTCAACATGCTGTAGTTCTTGCGCCAGATTTGATTAATGGCCAGGGCTGTTAGCCCTCCTGCCACTAGAATGCCCATTGGATCCGCTTGAACTAGCTCAACCCCCGTGCCTACCATCCCTGCCAGTACAGCCCCCTGCCACCAACTAGGCTGCAACCACTTTACGCTGGTTACCCAACAAGTGGTGCGTAGTAGCAGCAGATCCCGCTCTGGCTGAGAAAGCTGCTCCCAAAGATCAAAGTTAATGGCAATGGGGCGATTACTAGCCCAGGGTTTGGGCAAGCTGGCAGCAATCACTGTGGATTGCCCTGGTTTGCTTAAGATTTTGGTGAGCATGCGCCCAGAGGCGGGCATCAGATCCAGCAGGCGGCGGATCTCCAGCTCAGAATTGAAGGGGGACGTGGTGGGGTCAGTGACAGGCATAATTCTAGGAAAAAATTAAGAGCAACAACAGTAATAGGTCACAACAGGGCATTGCACCGGATGGTCTTGTTAAAGGGGTTGTAAAGATTAAAGGGGTTGTAAAGAACTGGCTAGGGCGGATAGGGCAGAGGGAACCCGATCTTTGCCAGACTCGGTCGCTGTAATCAAACAAAGCAAAATGCGGCGAGGGGTGGGCCGCACCAGAATGACTCCATGCATAGGGCGGCTTCTGCCAGCAATGGTTAGGCTACCCGTCCAGTCTACGACGATGCCACCCCCGGCTTCTGGTCTGGCCGCACCGGGTTGAAACCCCTCGCCCCGCTGAAAGACCGTTGTAGCCACTTGAGTGAGGGCATCGGTGTCAAAGCCAGGAGTTAGCCCTACGGCGGGGTTGGGTTGGGCCTGGACAACCACTGTATAAGCAAGATTGCCGTCGGGGGCCTCGACCAATACTGTACCGGCTAAGGGAGTAACGGTGTAACCGCGAATCACACCCACCTCAAAGCGGCGATCGCTATCCGTCACGGGTCTGATTTCCAAGGTTGCGGCGGGTGCGGAAGAAGCAGGAGGCAGAACCGGTGGCAAGGAGGGGGCAGGCAACCCTGGCACAACAGTACCCGGAGTTGCACCGGGGCTAGGGGGTGTACCGGGAGGGCGTGCTGGTATAGTAGCAGGAGGCAGCACATCTCCAGGGGGAGGCGCTGGTGGCAGGGGAGGCACTTCGACAGCAGGCGGCGAGTCTGGCTCTGTTTGGGCCACCCCAGGAGCACTGACCAGGTGCAGATAGAGTGCAGAGACTAGGGCAATCACTCCCCCTATCACCAACCCCAACAGGCGTTGCCATTGTTGTCTTAATTTCATCTGTATCCTCCTGTCACTTACCTAGGCAGATCCCCAGCCATTACTTGCCCAAAATCGAGGGATTACCGACATCAAACAATCCGGCTACACAGCCAATCATCAGCGTGCCCAGGGTTGCTGCCCAAAGCGCTTTCCAGCCAATTTCAGCGATCTCCCGACGGCGACTGGGAATAAGGCCAGCAAGACCGCCGACAAAGATCCCGACGGAAGGGATATGGGCAAAGCCACAGAGGGCATAGCTAATTACGAGCAAGGCCCGATTACTGAGAATCCCCTGGTTGGCGAATTCGGCCAACCGCAGGTAGGCCGGAACCTCCGTCTCTAACAGCCGTTGCCCGATGAGTTGAGAAGATAGCCAGAGTTCTTGCCAGTTGAGCGAAACCCCAGTCAGAAAGGTGAGCGGCAAAAAGAGAGCACCAACAATGTTTTGTACTGTCACGATTTGAAAGGCCCGACCAATTTGTTGCAGTAGCGGATTTTGGCTCTCGGCTAAACTGGCGAGGTTCGCGAAGAATAGGTTGACCAGGGCCACTAACCCTAGCACAGCGATTAACAAAGCCGCGATCGCCACTGCCAGCTTCACTCCATCCATTGCCCCTGCGATCACACTTTCCATTGGGTTCATGGGGGTTAGCTCAGGCAAGGGTGGAGGCAGCATTGACTCCGGCACACTCCCCTCTGACGCAGCCGATGGAATGTCTGCTGGCGGATCGACTGATGTAGCCTCTCTATCGGGAGGTGCCGGGGCAGATGGGGCGATCGCGTTTGGTGCAAGGGGGAGATCTTGGCGGGGGGCTGGTTTTTCGGCAAGCACTTGACCCAGGGTTTTGGGAACCTCGGTTTCTGGCACTAGGATTTTCGCCATCACAAAACAAGCAGGAATCGCCATAATCGAGGCAGAAACCAGATGAGCTGTAATATTAGGAAAAGCAGAGCGGAGTAATTGGGAGTAGAGGGCTAACACCGTTGATGCAATACTACCAAAGCCAGCCGCCAGCACTGCACACAGCTCACTCCGGGTCATTCCTTGCAGGTAGGGGCGCACCACTACCAGTGATTCCACCCCGACAAAAATATTGGCCGCTCCGCTCAAGGCCTCGGCTCCGCTAATCCCCATGGCCCGCCGCAAAATCCGAGCGAAGAAGTTCACAATAGGCTGAATCACCCCCAAAGCGTAGAGGAGCGCCATTAAGGCTGAAAAGAAGATGACACTGGGGAGCGCGCGAAAGGCAAAAATATAGCCCAGGCTCAGATTTTCGGGCAAGAGGCGATCGCCCGGTACAGGCACATAGGCCGGGGTGATAGCGCGGGCAATCCAGCGACCCGCCAAAACCGGCCCTGGCACAACGGCTGGATTGGGCACCAATAAATCACCGAATATAAAACGCGCCCCCGCTTCCGTTGCATCCAGCACGGCACTCACGCCATCGTTAAGCAACAAAAAGATGGCACGACTGGGGGGTAGCCAAAAGACCAATGCCCCTAGCAGCAGTTGCAACCCAATGCCCCAGGCAATGACTCGCCAGGGCACAATCTTGCGGTTTTCTGAACCCACCCAGGCAATCGCACAGAGCACGACCATACCGAGTAGAGAAATGGAGTTGAGCCAGGGATTCATGGGCGTTGGTCGCAAGCCTGCAAAGTTTCCTTTCAAGAGAATACCGGACAGGGGAACCCTCCGCGATCGCCAGAGGGGATTTTTCCCCATTGCCTTTGGCCAACTTTTCCCAGGGTGGGGCTGCTTCTTTTACAATTGTTTAAGGTTGAAGCGAATGAGGGCAGTATGCGAGTTGCGATCGTTGGAGCAGGGTTGGCTGGGCTGGCCGCTGCCGTGGAGTTGGTAGATGCCGGTCATACAGTTGAAATCTATGAGGCCCGTCCTTTTGTAGGAGGAAAAGTCGGCAGTTGGGTCGATGCTGAGGGTAACCATATTGAGATGGGGTTGCATGTTTTCTTCAATAACTATGCCAACCTGTTTCAATTAATGCGCAGGGTCGGAGCCTACGACAACTTACTGCCCAAGGAGCATGTGCATCACTTTATTAATCGAGGGGGGCAGGTAGCTGCCCTTGATTTTCGCTTTCTGCTAGGTGCGCCGTTCCATGGCCTAAAGGCCTTTTTTACGACCGGCCAACTCAGTTGGCAAGATAAGTTGCAAAATGCGATCGCGCTTGGCACCAGCCCCATCGTGCCCGGTCTACTGAACTACGATTTTGCCATGAAGCAAATTCGCAACCTGGATGGCATCAGTTTTGCTGATTGGTTTCGACGGCATGGGGGGTCGCAAACTAGTTTGAAGCGGATGTGGGATGCGATCGCTCTAGCCTTGGGCTTTATTGACACCGAACAGATTTCAGCCCGGTGTATGCTCACCATCTTCATGATGTTTGCCGCAAAAACGGAGGCTTCTCGTCTCAACTTGCTGGCTGGCTCTCCCGCCGAGTATCTGCATCAGCCCATCGTCAACTATCTAGAGAGCAAAGGCGGCAAAATTCACACCCGCTGCCAGACCCGCCGCATTTTATTCGAGGGCAGCGGGTCTGCAACAAAGGTCACGGGGTTAGTGATAGCCAAAGGAGATCAGGAAGAAACCATCACTGCTGATGCCTACCTGGCGGCCTGCGATGTTCCAGGGATTCAGCGTCTTTTACCAGAAGAGTGGCGCCGCTTCAAAGAGTTTGACAATATCTATAAGCTAGAAGCCGTACCCGTTGCCACCGTGCAACTCCGGTTTAATGGCTGGGTGACCGAGCTAGAAGATGCCGATCAGCGCACTCAACTCAAGCAGGCCGCTGGCATTGACAATCTGCTCTATAGTACCGATGCTGATTTCTCTTGCTTTGCCGATTTAGCCCTCACCAGCCCTAAAGATTATTATCGTCCTGGACAGGGTTCCCTGCTACAGGTGGTCTTAACTCCGGGTGACCCCTTCATTAAAATGAAGAACGAGGAGATTGCTCAACACGCCCTAAAGCAGGTTCACGATCTCTTTCCCTCCTCGCGATCGCTAACAATGACCTGGTACAGCGTGGTCAAGCTGGCGCAGTCGCTTTATCGAGAAGCCCCAGGCATGGATCCCTATCGCCCTTCACAAAAAACTCCCATAGAAAACTTCTTTTTGGCAGGCAGCTACACAGCCCAAGACTACATTGACAGCATGGAAGGGGCGACAATTTCAGGGATGCAGGCAGCCGCAGCAATTTTACAGCCAACGGGCTACGTAGTGCAGGGTACGGGATTGTTTCGCTACTGAAGCACCAGCAGATTGGCCAAATAGAACGCTGCTGAGAATTTGGATAGGAGTCACCCAAGTCACCCTTACCCTAGCACTTTCCCAAAGCCAGAAAGCGCCAGATTTCTTGCTCCCTTCCCTCGTTGGGAAAAGGGTATACCCGGTATACCCCTGACGGGCATTCAAGCAAGGGAATGAGGGGCGTCAATTTCCAAAAGGGAGATGCCCCCGGTTGAAAAACCTATCTCTGCATAACCTTGGCGACTCCAGTCACAGCTATCTGAACAAAAACGGCCTCCACAGATTCCTAAAACCCTATTTTATTGAGTTGGTGGTGGCGGGCTTTGTCAGTATGGTCGCGGCTTAAACCGCCGAACACTCATTACAAACGCCTTCTCAGGGGGGAGTTGCCAAAGACTAGGCCTCTGCGGGAGTGCCGCAATGGGAGGAGCCATCGAGGCAAAGCCAGTAATCTAGACGATAGAGAGGGCAGAAACTGGCCGCAAACGCTACCTCTAGCAGCGGATCCAGTATTGTTCAACTGACCCCTGCCAGAGTTGGAGGGCAACCTTGCAGAGGAGCCACCCAAGCCGTTTGATAAATTAGCCATAGAATTTTGCTCGCTTTTTAAAATCGCGGCTATTCTAAATTCAGTCAAATTTCAGTCGTGCTTTTTACATCTGAAGTGTCCCAGAGGCTTCCTTCGTTCAATCTATCGAGCCTATCACCCATGCGCAAAGTTCAATCTCCATCATCAGAGGTTTCTACCCTTGGGGTTCCACGATCCCCAGCCGTGCCGATTTCCCTCTACCGCGAAGTGGCGAGTGAGTTACAGGCGACTAAGACCCAAATCGAAACCTTGAAAACACAAAATCAGCAGTTGGTTGAGCAAAATCAGCAACTGCGGGTTGAGATTGAGCGGGTTGTACAAACTGCCCTGCGCCTACGGCAAATTGCGGATGCCCATCGGCAGGATTCTCACAGTCAGCCAGCGGTTGCTCCCAACGTTGAGGTGCACTTTGTCGGGGCAAAAAACTCTGATGCTTCTGTTTACTTCAACCCACCGAATCATCATGGAAACGAGCCAGACAGGAACCCTGACCGCCTGTACACAGAGCAAGACGTTAAGCCCCAACGATCAATGACCGTTGATCGAGCGGCGGAAGTGAGCGGTTGGTGGTTGATTTTAATTGTTTTTGTGATTGTGGTGACCGCCTTTGGTATGGGGTTTGCTATTTTAAGCTCACTTTTGCCCAAGCGTTGACCCCGGCTGAATAGCGGCATCCCGTTGCTTCTGCCCTCTGTTCTCAAAGTTTTGAGAAAGGTTTGATACACTTACCTTCAGAATGTGTAGCAGTACGCTAAGGTGTGCAAGCCAGGAAAAGGTGATGTTCGTTACAAAACGTCTGCTTTTGGCGGTGGTAGAAGTGTCATGCTAACAGCAGAGGCATTTTAGAAAGTAAGGAGTGCGAAGTTGAAAAAAGTTGAGGCAATTATTCGTCCCTTTAAATTAGATGAAGTTAAAATTGCTCTGGTCAATGCCGGTATCGTTGGCATGACGGTTTCAGAAGTGCGGGGCTTTGGTCGCCAGAAGGGGCAAACTGAGCGCTATCGCGGTTCTGAGTATACAGTGGAGTTTTTGCAAAAGCTCAAAATTGAGCTGGTCGTTGAAGATGAGCAGGTAGACATGGTGGTCGATAAGATTATCGTCTCTGCGAGAACCGGCGAAATTGGCGATGGCAAGATCTTTATTACTCCTGTGGATGAAATCATCCGAATTCGGACAGGGGAGAAGAACATGGAGGCTATCTAGGGTCTTGGGGTGTCTAGTCTCCCCATTCTTCTGCTTGCTGGGTTTGCAATTTTAACAGGCGATCGCGTAGGTCTTGCCAGTTAACGGTTGAAGCTTCAGCATCTTGAACGAGCCGACCTTCATTCAGATGAAGTAGGCGATTGCAAAAGGCTTCAGCCACTTCTAGTTGATGATTCGCCATTAGCACTGTTAAGGTTTGAGGAGTTGTCAGTTCGTGCAGCACTTGCACAATCTGATGACTCCGCCCTAGATCCAAAGCGGATGTTGGTTCATCCAAGAGTAAGACCTTCGGTTGTACGATCAGGGCGCGGGCGAGTGCAATCCATTGGCGTTGTCCCAGCGAGAGTTGCAGTTCATTCCGATCCAGCCACACTCTGGGGATTTCTAGTCGCTCCATCCAATCTTGTACGCGTTGTTGGATTACTCTTTCAGGCAAGCGACGCAATCGCAGGGGATAGCTCAGTGCCTCCTGTACATTCATCCCCAGCAGTTTTGACTCTTGTAAGACCAGCACAACTTGGTGTCTTAACTGCACTGGGGCAATTTGACTGTAGGGGCGTCCCTCCCAGTAAAGTTTGCCCCTTGTTGGTTCCTGTAGTCGATTCAGTAGCCGTAGCAACAACGTTTTACCCGAACCAGAGGCTCCAACCAGGGCGAGGCGATCGCCGGGTTGTACTTTGAAGGAAATTTCTTTTAGCAACAAGGGTACCGTATTTGCCCCATCTGTCGCTTTTTGGGCGAATAACTTGGGTGCCAGACTGACCTTTTCTAGGCGGAGTTGGTCTACCACCTTGCATGCATTCCCTGAGTGTAAACCGTCCAAATTGTCCAACCATCCACTAGTAGTAGTAAAAGGGTGAAACCCAATAAAATCAAATACATCCAGGGCTGAGCCAGGGGCTTCACATCGGTGGTGTCGATCCCAGTCTTCTGATGCACATAGCGAACCAATCGCGAAAAACCAGCGACTCTCATCGGTAACAGGTACCCCTGCCCAGTTTGGCTGAGAAAGTAGTAAACTAGGCCGCCCTGTCCGGTGGAGCGCGGCTTGAGGGCCTTCACCTCGGCCCAGGGCAAAATCCATCCCCGGCGCACAATTGGCGGTACCCAAGGTGCATAGCCGACGCGAATCGCCTGATCATCGACCATGACGCGCTCGCTCAAGGCCCCATAGAGCAGGCCCAAACCGATCGCCAAACCAAGCCAGAGCAGCTTTGGAGAAACGGGTTGGTGGGTGACCTCGGCTAAAAAAGGGAGGGGAAGGGTAAGTGCAATGTAGAGCAACAACAGCGTTATTCGGATGATTGGAGCAATCCGAAAGGTCTCAGTTGCAGGTAAGTCAGTGGCAGTAGCGATCGCGGCAATCGGTGCAACTGGTTCAATAGACTCTTGGAGAGATTCAGACATTTCTGGAGTCGGCAAGGTTAATGGGTGGAAAAGAAATAAGCACTTTTCTACTGTACCGTAGCGGCAAACCCTACTTAGAAACTCTGCTAAGGACTGGGAACCAAACGACTGATGCTATTATGCAATCCGTTCTTCTGCTTGGCTGATTGATACAACCGTCTCTTTGAAGCTTGCTTAAGAACTGCAATCTAACAAGTAGAGTCTGACCAATAGAGCTTTAACGCCCCAAAAATGGAGCCTACCCAATTCACCACACTTAAGAGAGCATTTGAATAAAAGGTAAGAGGGCATTTGAACAGCATCCGGTAGTTAAAACGGCCACGAGATTAGCCATGTCCACTGCCGCGACGTCACCCAACCAGAACCTTGCTATCACCTGCGGAGGCAGGATTTTGTCCGCATAGCCCCGCGACTTGAGTCATCAGGCGACCAGGAAATCGACCCTTAAAGCATTCTCTCAGCTTTGTGCTCAAAAAAATGCTACCTGGGCAAATACTTCTGCACCACATCCCAACCTGTAAGGCCCGCCAGGGTTAAAGCAACTCCTAAACATAGGTTCATTGTCAAGTGCAGTGTTCTTGCCCAGGGTTTAGCAGGGCTAATTTGCACCGCACTCCAGGCCGATAGCAGGGTCAACCCGACAACCGCCAACCCGACTGGCAGATGGATTGAATGTCCCAAGCGACCAAAATGCCCTAACGTTCCGACAATACCAATCCCCAACAACAGCAACACCAGGGATGCCAGAATAAAGCCTAGAGTCAGGTGTAAAACCCGTAGCCAGCCGGGGCGAGGGTGCTGAGCAGTGAAACGCTTGACCCACATCCAGCCGCCTGTGAGAGCCAACAGCAGGTAGCCTATTACGGCCAATCCCATTGACCAGGCTGCAATGCGCCATAACCAGAGAAAAGAGGGAAGGTGCACGAGTCGCTTGTTCCTAACGTTTCTAACAGGGTCACCGCTTTCATCTTGGCATACTTTCCTTTGAGGGTAAGGCGTGAACACAGAGGCCCTTTGGGTGCATGTCACTTTTGCCCTCACCCTTTTCTGGTATGCCCGCAGGGCTTTAATCCCACTTCCAATTCGGGAGCGAGGCTTTGAGATGGCTCGGCTCCTTCTCTCAACTTGGGAGAAGGGGCCAGAAGCTTAGGGTGGCTTAGGCTAGCCCAGCAACGTCCGCCTTGCCGTACTGGCAATTTGTCAAATTAAATTTGCCTGACCACTGGAAAGGCCGTAAGGGTAGAGTCTTGAGGGTTTACGACTCGCCAACATTTTTCTGACGGAACCCTAGCGCAACCCCAGCCAGGTAAATAAATCCTGACGGGTGACCAATTCCAGAATCAGTAGGACGATAAAGCCAACCATGGCAAAGCGCCCATTGAGTTGCTCAGCATAGGGAGTCCAGCCAAAGCTAGGCTCTGGCTGATTAGACTCTTCAATGGGTGGTTGCTTCTCCTGATCTAAACTCATCATCAACCTCCTATGGGTTCGGCTGTTTCACTAACAGCCTCTAACGGTTGCCCAGATGCTTCTAACTGGCGAACCGACGCAATCAGCGATCGCACCTGCGCCGTACCTTCTGACGCTTCAAACTTACCAGGAAACTTACGCCTCGCCAACATCCGCACCCCCAGAGGAACCAAACTAATCAGACCGGATAAATCCCTGAAAGAGTTGCCCACCACCTGCAACCCAAACAAGCGCTCATCAATCCAACCCCCCTGAAGCACCAGATTAATCAGAGTTTTACGGTGGCGAATCGAGCGACTTGCTTGGGCATCTTTGCGCGCTAAAATCTCACCCTTAATCTTACTAATTTGCTCCAGGGGGGCAACCTCCATAGGACAGACGGCATTGCAGTAATAACAGCGGGTACAGCCCCAAACGCCATCGGTAGAGTGGTTATATTGCTCCAGACGGGCTTCAGTGCGGTCATCGCGCGTATCCGCCACCATGCGATAGGCCTTGGCCAAAGCATGGGGACCAACAAACTGAGAATTAACTTCGCGCGCATTGCACTCCGAGTAGCAAGCCCCACAAAGAATGCAATTGCCCGTTTGATTCAGACGTGCCCGCTCTTCTGGGGTCTGCAAAAATTCGCGCTCAGGAATGTGGCGAGCCGCTGTACTAACATAGGGGTCAACGGCCTTCAGGTTATCCCAAAAGCTCTGCATATCGACAACGAGATCGCGAATGACGGGCATATTGCCCATCGGGGCGATTGTAATCGTGGGAATCGTTGCCCCATTTGCAGTCGTACTAAACCTTGAAAACAGCGCTAGCTCACTGGCTACATTTTCTTTACAAGCCAGGGCTGAGCGCCCATTAATGCGCATAGAACAACTCCCGCAAATTGTATTTCGGCAGTTTTTCCGAAAGGCGAGAGTGCCATCCTGCTCCCATTTAATCCGATTCAGACATTCCAAAATAGTAGTACTAGGGTCAACATCCAACTCATATGTTTGCAAGTTGGGATCTTGACCGGGTGCTTGTCTGAGGATTTTAAATTGAATGCGCATGGATCGGTGGATCAACCAAAAAACAACGAAAAATAGTCTAAAGAGAAGTTAGTCAGAGAGTTGCAATCGGCACAAATCGGAGGACATAGAGCCAACGATAAGCTGACCTCACCTTTAGTCTAAGGCTGATCTTAGATGGTGTCCAAGTCCAGACCAAACGTTTTGCCAATGGAGCAACGGCAGACTTTAGAGGGATCGTTCAATCGTCTAGCGCTCTACTGCTTGGCGACTCTGTCGGCGCGGCGATAGCATCAAAGCCTACCCTTGCAGAGAGTAGGAACGCAGAGGAAAACCCGCGTGATTTCTCTGTAATTTCTGGTTCTGTGGTGAAGGCTCAGATGGGGAAGTACAGTTAGGCAGAAATTTCCTGGACTTGTCTCAGCCAACCGCACTCCCTAGCACTTGCTCCCATCGAGGCAGTAGAGGAGCTAGATCAAAGCCTTTCTCCTGCTATGGAGAGGGGTAGAGGGGTGAGGGCAAACAGACTGATGCCTGAGTCTGCTAGGCCACATTTTTGAATCCAGTGAACGACGAACCCATCAGTTCACCCGCGTCAAAAACTAAAACTAGACGGTCTAATGGATGACAAAGCTTAAAGACTTCTTAAAAGTTTGCTTCCTGTTGGCTTTTTGACAACTAAAAGTTGACATTTCACTAAGAATCTTTGAATAAATCTGCGTTAGTTTGTATTTTGATCGCTTTGCCCACTCATTCTCTCACGCTTCTCTATTAAGGAGTTTGGTTTGAACGCAGCAGAACAGGCAACCAGCTTAGAGCTGACTAGCAAAATCGCTTCCCTTGTGAATCTGTTCAAGCTGGAGTTTCCAGCGGCGCGCTCCGATCTGAAACCCTGGGCCAATGACCCAGATACCCGTGAGTTGGTTGACCCTGATTCAATTGATATCGGGTTTCATTTCCCAGGAGTATCGCGATCGCTCCAATGTCGCAGCTTACTCATTCAGATTCGCTTCCATGCCGATCTCGAAACCAAAGCGCGCCGTGCTGTTGGCATAGAGTTAGCAGGGTTTGACCATCGCGGTAAGCAGTGGTGGCTATCCACGATTGACAGTTGGGAGTTTGTTGGGGAGCATCTGCCCTCAGCCGATGCAGGGCAACGACTGAAGGTTTTTTTGCGGCAGGCTCTAGAGTTATTTAACCAACCAGAAGATTAACCCACGGTGACTCGGCCCGCTTATCATATCAATGGAGACGCTTAAGTTTAACATCGGGCTTTATAGTAATAGGGGGATTGTCTTTCTCATAATTAAGCCGGGTTGAATCACATCTCGGAACTTTTACCATTTGTGACCGTCACCCAGCAAAGTAGAACGAAAAAATCTCAGAGAACGTCCATGAAAGTCTCCGCTCTTGGCTGGTGCGCGCTCTGTAGCACAGTTCTTTTAGGAAGTCCGGTGCCGGGTTTTTCAGTGGCTGTTGCTGATGAGCCAGCGGCGGTGAGCACGGTGACATCGGAAACAATTTCGCCAACGGGGCGAACGATTCCGAGTCTGTGGTGGGTACAGCAGCAATTTGCGGCGACACAAACCTTTGGCGATAAGTTGATTGAAGGCTGGCAGGCTACCCCTCAACAAGCCGAAATGCCAGGTCGGGTTGATTATCGGGTGAATGGCCAACTCTGGAGTTTGTTAGACTACCTGGCCCGCTATTCCTTTCTCCATGAATTTGGGACAGCGGCCAAAATCTTTGGCTATAACATCCGGGTATTGGACTATCGCGATCGCGTCTTAGGTGAATATATTTGCAACTTTAAGGGCGTAGACCTCACAGCCCTGAGTCAAACCAGTGCCACCCTAAGGCTCAAGCAGGTCAACCGCGAGGTTGTGGCTCAGGTTCCCTGTGAAGTAGTTCTGGAATCGGGGGGCAAAGCTGGGTTTCGCGGACGCTCTACCAACCCCCTCGGAGGCGGTGCCAAAGGTCTCGGTACTGAGTAAGGGCTGTAGCCGGTAGCGGCATGAGAAACTCGCTTTGCTGAACTAAGGCTGGGTTCAGTAAAAGCAGAGGGTTTTGCTGTAACTCTAAGGGCAAATCCGGTGGTGTATGCCCCAAAAACATCGGCGAAGTCGCCTGCCCGGTTACAGTCCAAAATCGGGCGATTTCAGGTTGCCAGCTAAAGTTAAGCCAATCAACCACAAGTGGACTGGGGGGAGACGGCGCCCCCTGCGGTCGCACCCAGAGATCAGCCCAGAGGACGGTGCCCGATGGCGGCGGAACCGCAGCCAGAAGGTGACTGCGCTGCACTAGGGGGAGTAAATCGCTAGACCAACCAACAGCAACCCAGGCATCGCCTAAAACTAGGGGTTGCAGGTAGGTATCTGAACTGTAGACTTTAACTTGCTGATGCAGCGATCGCAGTGTTGGCTCCAATTCTGCGATCGCCAACAAATCGGTCGTGTTGTAGGAATGCCCCAGCCGCTTCAAGGCCAGGCCAATGACCAGCCGTGCTTGATCAGGTAAAGCCAGACGGTGACTAAAATCGGCCCGCCACAAATCAGCCCAATCGGTAGGCGGCTGCATTCCCCGTTGTTGCAGTAGGTCTTTACGGTAGGCAATCACCAAAGAACCCCAACGGTAAGGGATTGCCCAGACCGGCCCTGTAGGATCTGGTTGGCCTTGGAGATTACGGCGCACCAGCGTTTGCCAGCGAGGGTCGAGTTGCGACCATGCACTAATTGGCTGTGGATCAATGGGTTGAATCAGCTGCTGCTGAATCGCCTTTTGCAGCCAAAAATCACTCAAGCTGACTAGATCAGCCACTCTAGCTTTACCATCTTTGCCAATCAGAGGAAGGCCATCTAGCCACCCTAGGGGGGCAGTATCTGCCTCGGCCTGGCTCTGCTTCCAGGTTTGCAGCAGGGTAAAAAGCTGTTGCGGCTGCATTTCTGGCAAAAACTGTAGTGCTGCCGCCTGGGATGATCGCCGCAGTTGCCCCCGAAACCGGCCTAATACCTGGGCAGGAATGGCCCCTACCAAAGGGCGCACATTCAATACAGGTCGCGATCGCCCGCTACACGCCGTCAATAGGGCTGCTATGCCAGCACCAGTCGCTGTGGATAAAAAGTGACGCCGGGTTAGGAAAGAACCGTCCATTCTGTTCAAAAAAATTTCCAGGGAAGCATTGATAATTGGCAACAGCCAATTCTAGTCACAGCCTGCTGCAAAGCTTTATCCACTTTAATGCCCTGTCAAATTATGGCCATAGCCACCTGATTGAAAACGGGGTGCAGGAGTTTCACCCCCGACTGCGGGCAGCCCTTCACGCCCCCTTACCCCCGAGTGAACCGATCAACCAGGCGATCGCGATCAGTTTGATGGTTCAGTGACTCCCAGAACGTTGGCAAGCACTACAAACTGAGGTTGGCCGTCGTGCTATAGGGATGCAATCTTGGCAGGTCGCAGCCCCTCACAACTTTCTTGAGGCAACGCTCGTCAGCAACGCCCCGGCCACCGGCCCATTATTCCTCCAAAGCCTCACCACCCACCACCACATTACGAATGCGTAAGCTCGGCCCGCCACAACCCACGGGCAACCCACTCTGACCACCCTTGCCGCACCCCCCTGACTCATCCCAGAAAAAGTCATCTCCCAGCGCTTCAATATCTGCCAGGGTCTTAAAGGCATTGCCGGAAAGGGTTACATCTCTGACTGGCTCGGCTAGTTCCCCATTGCGAATCATCCAGGCTTCTCCGGCGGCAAAAGTAAACATCTCCCCATTGGTCATGCCTCCCAACCAGTTACGGGCATACACCCCAGTCTCAATGTCAGCAAAGAGATCTTGAACAGGGGTCTTGCCGCGCTCAATCCAGGTGTTTGTCATGCGCACAATCGGTGGGTAGTGGTAGTTGAGGCAACGCGCATTCCCCGTTGGGGCTTCCCCCAACTTACCCGCCGTTTCACGGGAGTGGAGCCGTCCAACTAAAATGCCATCTTGAATGAGTTGAGTAGTGCTCGCAGGGGTACCCTCATCGTCATAAAAGTAGCTGCCTCTGTGCCCTATAGGAGCAGCCCCATCAAAAATTTGCAGCTCGGAAGTACCAAACCGTCGCCCAATGCTCATGGTTTCCAATAAATCGGGGTTTTCGTAGGTCATATCCGCCTCCGACAGATGCCCAAAGGCCTCATGGACAAATAAACCAGTCAGGATCGGGTCAATCACAACGGTGTAGGTATTGCCCTTCACAGAGGGTAAAGAAAGGGATGCAACTGCCCGCTCTGCGGCCCCACGCACTTGAGTATCTAACGCTTGCAAGTCTTCATAGGCTTTGCGCGAACCCATCGTTTCACGCCCGGTCTGTACTGTTTCTCCATCCCTGGCCGTAGCAGCAAACCGCATTTCCATATCGACCCAGGCTTGTTCAATCAAGCTACCTTCTGAGGTAGCCAAAATCATGCGCTGGGCACTGTCGCCATAGCGCACTGAAATGGTGGCAATTTTGTTGCTGACACTCCGCAGAATCTCACCGTAATGGAGACATAGATTTTTTTTATCGGCCAGCGGGATCTGGCGCGGATCACTACCTGTCAGGGGCAAAACGCAGTGAGCCTGGACTGGCGCAACAGGCGCAAGGATGGTTTCGTCGTCTCCCACCAACCGAGCCGCTGCGATCGCCTCTTCAATCCGCTCGGTCAAACCAGTCAAGCGATTAAAACTGGCAAACCCCCAACCGCCTTTATGACAGGCTCGCACTTGCCCACCAATGGAGATGCCTTCACTTAACGTCTCGATCTTACGCCCTCGCAGCAAAATATCGGAACCTTCAGCGGCCTCAATCCGAATGGCGAGGTAGTCAACTTGAGTGCGGTAACGGGCGATCAAATCGACCAAAATTTCCTTAATATTAGGCGGCAGTTCTGCCATTGCGGGTTTTTCCTGGGTAAACTGCCTTCATTTTGCAATTGATCGGGGTCAAATGCCAACTGGGATGAACCTTCTATGCATCTGTTAGACATTCTGTTGAGTTTCGTGGGAAACTGTAGCGTTCTGGTAATTCCGGGCTATATTCAAGCGGGTAAGTCAACTCCCCTCTACAGTCGTGTGCCTCAACTATGTCGCAAAATGTGCAGCATCCCGGCAAAATTCTGGTTGTGCTGAATGGTAAGGGTGGGGTGGGAAAAACCACCACAGCAGTTAACCTGGCGGCCACCTTTGCTGAGAAAAAGCGAGTGCTACTGGTCGATGCCGACCCGCAAGGATCGGCGAGTTGGTGGTGCGATCGCAACAGTACGAGCATTCACTTTGACTTGACCCGAACTGCTGACCCTCCTCTGCTGGGTGACTTACCCCAATTAACTCACTATGATGTGGTCATTGTAGACACCCCGCCGGCCTTAAACTCGGATGCGCTAACGGCGATCGTTCCCATTGCCGATTACGTGGTTCTGCCAACGCCACCCGCTCCAATGGATCTGGCCGCTCTGATTGATACCGTCAAACACACGGTCAAGCCCCGTGGTGTCGCCCATCGTGTCTTGCTAACCAAAGTCGATCCCCGTAGTTTAGGAGAGGCTCTAGAAGCCCAGAATACCCTAATGGAATTGGGGATTCCTGCTTGCCATGCCTTTATTCGAGCCTACAAAGCCCATGAACGAGCAGCCCTCGAGGGCGTTGCAATTACTCATTGGCGTGGTAAGAACGCCCGTGAGGCCGAAGCCGACTACCGAAGAGTGATGGACGAAATTCAGAGAGACTGGAAACATGGCTAGAAAACGCTTGTCGGATTTATTACGCGAGGAGGTCGGTAAACCGACTGATACTGACGCAACAGAGATGGAGCAGACCACCGCTTCTGTCCATTCGAGTCAGACCAGAAGAAGTGCCCGTAAAACAAGTCAGTCCCGCTCTCAATCCTCCACTTCTGCCCCAAAATCAGAGTCACAAAACACCCTGATTGCAGAGCTTAAAACTGCTTTAACCCAGGCAGAAGAACGAGAAGACAGCTTAAAGCAAGAATTATCTGCGCTCAAGGATGAGCTAAAAGAATGCAAAGCACAGATTAAAGCCCTTCAGACAAAACAAAAACGATCTGCCGATTTAGAGAAGGAATTGGAGCAGGCTAAAACGACTCTGCTACAGTTAGCAGAGGTTAATACAAACTTGCAACAGGCTCTTGAAGCCTACCAGAACCCTGTAAAACCTTCCCCCTCGCCTCTGGCAAAACTGGCACCGCATACCGACACTTTGTCGGACACTGTAAATGACCCGATCGCGGCCCGCAAAGAAATGATGCGTCAACGTCAGCAGGCGGCTTTGGCTCATCCGGTGTTTCCCGATAAGCCACCTTCTGGTAGCTTAAATGACCAAGATTTAGGTTGGGTCGATTAAGTCTGACTGCAGTCTAGAGCAGGCTGACTCCTTGACGAGTCAGGGGGTACAGAGCGAGCAGTGCGGTGTTCACCGACGCTCTGCCAACCACACCTTGACTCGCTTTTTCTAAGCAACGTTTTTTGAGCACAGTTGAAAGCAGGCAAAGGGCGCTATCTTGAAGGGGAAGATTTTGCTAGAACCCGCTGCCAACCGTGTAGGAAGGAAGACTGAAACACAGATGCACTGAGTGTCTTCACCCTATACTCTCTTCACTTTGAACCTGATTGGTTTCACTTGCATTTTGACTTCCGCGTAGCGGTACTAGCTGTTCGTCGATGGTGCCAGTCGCTTTCGCAAAGATTCAGCCCGGCGTTTGGCGGTTTGATTCTCAGCATCAATGGCTAGAGCTTGCTCGTAGGCTGAGAGCGCTTGACTGGTCAACTGCTTGCGCTCATAGGCATGCCCCAGGTTATTAAAAGCTGTTGTATAGCTGGGATCCAGTTTGGTTGCCTCCTTATAGTGACGAATGGCCAGATCAAACTGATCCTGAGCAAAGTAAGCAAATCCCAAAGCGTTATAAACAGCCGCACTTTCAACATCCGTCAAATCTTCGGCTTTGATTGCTTTTTGGAGGGCGTTCACCGCTTGGGTAAATAGCCGCTTATCCAGGTAAATGCTGCCAAGCTCGTAATATTCTTGGGCACTGCCTTTTTCTTTAGAAAGCTTATTTTGCAATCGGGTAAGGGTGCTTTCAGTGCGTCGAGTTTTTAGAACCTGCCGCCCGATCGCGATCGCTGAAACACTGAGCAATCCCAGCAATAAAGAAATGTACAAAATGGGTGAAGGGTTTTCCATAGGACTAACAGGTCAGCTCTCTTAAAAACAGATCCAACCCTTATCCTAAGCGCTGTTGTGGCACTCTAGCGCAAGACTCACAAATACCACCTAGGGCTTTGGCGGCAGGGGGGCTGCTAGCGGCTCGAGCGTCAATGTTTTTTGCCAGGGTAAGCCCCAGTATCGAGCACGGGCTTCTAGCCAGCCGTCTACGTGCCAAGTTTCAATTAGGCGATTCACCCGGCGACGCAGAGGGTCGTGTTGCTTTCCCTTAGGCAACGCGATCGCCAGCGGTTCGACTGACAACAGTGGGTGAAGCAGGCGAAATTCAGGGAATGCCTGCACCCATCCGGTTAAGATGCTGACATCTGCCGCAAAGGCTTCCACAGTGCCCCGCTCCAACTGTTGCTTTGCTTCGATATAGGAAGATACAGCCACAAGTCGGGCACCAGGTAAGCGATCACGCAGAGTCGCGATTGTGCTGGAACCATTCAAAACAGCAATGGTCACTCGTTCCGCATCTCTAGTATGCCGCAGGGCAGAACTTTTGGTCACTAGGGCAGTGCCATCAAGATAATAGGGAACACTAAAAACGACCACCCGCGATCGCATTTCTGTTGCAGTCAGACGCGCAATCACAAGATCCACTTCGCCGCGCAACACCACCGAAAGGCGATCAGCATTGGAGACAGGCACCAGCTCAAGAGCTAGACCCTCTGGCAAAATGTCCGCTGCCAGTCTCCGGGCAATTTCAATTTCAAATCCGGCCAGATTTCCGTCGGCCTGCCGCATTGCTAGAGGGGGCAAATTACTTTTAACAGCGACCCTTAACTTACCCCGGTGCTGCAACACCGGAAGTTCTGCCGCATTAACAGATGCAATGAAAACCATAGGCATCTGTAGCAGTGCCCCCATCCCCAGACAACTCACACCTAAGCTCAGCAGCGTGGGTAAAACCTTCAGCATTTACGGCCTGGCCGCTTTACCTGCTAACTCTAACACTTGACTAAAGCCGGCCGGATCCAGAATTGCCATCTGAGCCAACATCTTACGATTAATTTCGATACCGGCTTTCTTCAGATTGCCAATCAACTGGCTATAACTCATTCCATGAAGACGGGCTGCCGCATTAATTCGGGTAATCCACAACCGCCGAAAGTCTCGCTTCCGTTTGCGCCGATCAGCATAAGCATAGCGCAGCGCCTTCATCACCTGCTGGTTTGCCGTGCGAAATAGACGCGAGTGGGATCCACGAAACCCTTTGGCCAACTTTAAAATCTTCTTCCGACGCTTACGCGCCACATTACCACGCTTTACCCGTGCCATTACCTGTACTCTCTCAACAACAAAAATAAAAGCTACTTCAAAGTAAACCGAACTCCTCTACGCCGCCCTCACCTCCTTAAAGGTAAGGCAACATCAGGTGAACGTTGTTTTCATCCCGTTCATGCACTAAGCCCATCTTCTTTAAGCGACGAATTCGAGAGGCGCTTTTGTGTTCTAACAAGTGATTGCGATAGGTTTTGCGCCGCGCAATTCTACCAGAACCAGTTGATTTGAAGCGCTTTGCAGCGGCTCTGCGCGTCTTTAGCTTAGGCATAGAATTTAAAGTCTTGTAAAATCAACACAGTCTACTATTCTAAATTCAAACCCTGTTTGTAGACAAGACTTTTTTCCAGGTTTCTTCACGATTCATGACTGCATCAGCGAGAAAGTGAGCTAAACTGGATACAGGCTGATCTCGTTGCTTATCCCCTGCGGATTGGGCAAATGCAGGTTGCTGGGTTGGCAAAGGGCTGAATCTTGACGACTGCTAATTTTTCAGAGCTTTGAACCCAGCGCTGCTCTGTATTTGTCTATAGTGATGATAACTCTCAGGGCGGTGGTGGTTTTGTTCGAGAAAGCTATCACTTCAACAGAAGTGGGTGCCAACCCACTTTTTTTATTTGTTTTTTGTTGATGGTCGACTGCCAATGACACATCCTCTGGTTCCTCAAATTCTAGATTTAGCAGCCCCTGTTGCCGAAGTCTTGGGGTTAGAAGTTGTTGGTGTGGTTTTTCATACCAATCAAAACCCACCGGTGCTGAGGGTTGATGTGCGTAACTGTGAGTGCGATACCAGCTTAAATGACTGTGAGCGGATGAGTCGTGCGCTTGAGTCGGCCCTGGATACTGCAGATGTTATTCCCGGTACTTATGTTCTGGAGGTCTCTAGCCCAGGAATTTCACGCCAGTTAAGCAGCGATCGCGAATTTATTTCCTTCAAGGGGTTTTCAGTGCTGGTAAAACTAACCGAACCCGTCGGCGGTCAACAAGAATGGATCGGTCAGTTGATTGGGCGTGACGACACGGCTGTGCATCTCAGTCAAAAAGGCAAAGTCATTGTTTTGCCCCGTGAATTCGTCGTCAGCGTTCAACTCAACGAAAAGCGCCACTGAAGCTGGTGTTTATTTTTAGGTCAGCTTCCTTCCTTTTTTACCACTTCCTTTTTTTACTACACCTCTTTACCACTACACCTTACACAACGGAGCTTGAAGAACCTATGTCAATGGTCCCTCTTCCCGGATTGCGGGAAATGATTGATAGCATTAGTCGTGAGCGGAACCTGCCTAAAACGTCGGTGCAGGAGGCTCTACGTGAGGCGCTGCTCAAAGGCTATGAGCGCTATCGCCGTACCCAGCGCTTAGAAGGACATTTTGATGATGAGTATTTTCACAACTTTGAGGTCGAGCTAGATATCGAAGACGAGGGCTTTCGGGTTCTTGCAGCTAAAACCATCGCGGAAGAAGTCACAAACCCGGATCACGAAATTGCTCTCCAAGAAGTGCAAGAGGTTGCGGCTGAAGCTCAACCCGGCGATACGGTGGTTTTGGATGTGACACCCGATCAAGGAGAATTTGGCCGGATGGCAGCGATCCAGACCAAACAGGTGCTGGCTCAAAAGCTACGCGACCAACAGCGCAAAATCATTCAAGAAGAATTTCAAGACCTTGAAGGCACGGTCTTACAGGCACGGGTGCTGCGGTTTGAGCGACAGTCAGTGATTATGGCAGTTAGCAGCGGCTTTGGTAACCCCGAAGTCGAAGCTGAGCTGATGAAGAAAGAGCAACTTCCGAATGATAAGTATCGCTCTAATGCCAGCTATAAAGTTTATTTAAAGAGGGTTCTAGAAGGTTCCCATCGTGGGCCACAACTGCTAGTATCACGGGCCGACGCTGGATTGGTAGTCTATCTATTTGCTAATGAAGTCCCAGAGATTGAAGACGAAGTTGTTCGGATTGTGGCTGTTGCGCGGGAAGCTAACCCACCCTCGCGGCAGGTTGGGCCACGCACAAAAATTGCTGTAGACACGGTTGAACGCGATGTTGATCCGGTTGGAGCCTGCATTGGTGCGCGCGGGTCGAGAATTCAAGCCGTTGTCAATGAACTGCAAGGGGAAAAGATTGATGTGATTCGCTGGTCTCCTGACCCGGCTAACTATATTTCTAATGCTTTGAGTCCGGCGCGGGTCGAAGAAGTCCGGTTGATTGATCCTGAGGAAAAGCAGGCCCACGTCCTTGTACCGGAGGATCAATTAAGTCTGGCGATCGGTAAAGAAGGCCAAAATGTGCGCCTAGCTGCTCGCTTGACCGGCTGGAAAATTGATATCAGAGACGCTGCAAAGTATGACTACGCTGCCGAAGATGAGAAAATTGCCGAAATTTTAGAAGCACGTAGACAAAAGGCCCAATGGGAAGCAGAGGCAGCAGAGCGAAAAGCAGCAGCACAAGCGGCGGCTGAACAGGAACTGCTAGAAGAAGCCGATGAGGCAGAAGCTGAGGCAATCTCTGCGGACTTAGCAGATTTAGAAGACGAGGAGCAGGAGGAAATCGATGCATTAGAGGACAATGAGACCCTTGATGATGAAGATCTAGAGATTGATGGTGGAGAAGAGCTTGATGGTTCTGGAACCGAGTCTGCCGCGGCTTTGGAGCGCCCTTAGACCTGAGTGGGTGAGAGGATGATCTTATATGAACTTTAGGAGTCTGGATTGTGTCTTTACCTCCCAACTACCGCCGTTGTATTAGCTGTCGAGCCACCGGATCGAAGGATCAATTCCTTAGAATTGTCCGCCTACACCCCACCCACACCGTTCAACTGGATCAGGGTATGGGGCGCTCAGCTTACCTCTGTCCTCAGGCCGAATGCCTGAAATTGGCCCAGCGAAAAAATCGACTAGGACGGTCGCTCAAAGCAGCCATTCCAGAGGACTTGTATGCTCAACTCTGGCAACGTCTTGAGCCTGCGTTGCAAAGGGGGAACTTAGAGGGGAAAGCAAAAAGTGAAGAAAAGCGGAGGATGCTTGAGCGATAGCTTCCTTGGCGATCCATCAAACTCAAATAGCTGAGTCGGAGAATTGGTTGAAATCGGAGGATCAGGATTAGAATGTTATCCTAGACTAGGAGGCTTTCGTTCAGATCTAAGCTTGAGTAACTTAGCCTAGCTAGTTTCAAGATGCTCCTAGTTTACCCTGGTAAAACACCGGAAGACTGGCTAGTGTCTGGTAATGTTAGTTGGGTTTTACCATTCAGGTGATGACCTGCTAGTTTGGAGAGGGGCTTTTGGTTTTGAGTCATGTGTATAAGTTTGGCGGTTTCACCAGGTACATGGTGCTCTTTGCGGCGAGGTTAAGCCAGTATCAGGAGGTTGAGGCAAAATTGAAGAGTTAGGCTTTTCTGAAACGGTTGCTATGACGATCAAGGTATAGCAACGGCTTGACATTCCGTCCCTTGCTGAGCAGTATGAAGGTTCGAGATTTCTCTGAATGGGCTAGAGAGGTTTGGATTGATTAACGTTTAGTGAAAAGCGGCAGGTAACTTTATGTGACACGGTTAGAGTAGGCAGAGAGGAAGACTGGATGAGTGGTGGCAAAGTTAGAATTTACGATCTTTCACGGGAATTAAATTTGGATAATAGAGACATACTTGCGGTCTGTGAGCAACAAAATATCGCGGCAAAGAGCCACAGTAGCACAATCACAGATGCTGAGGCTGAGATAATTCGAGCTGCGATTAGCGAAAAGCAAACCACTGCCTCAGTTTCTCAGAAGCAACTCCAGCCCCGTTCAGTTGTATCGGCACAGGAGCCGAGTGGTCGTTCGAGTGTACCCATCCAAAAGAAGCCTCAGATTCTTGAAGTCAGGGCTGTGAAGCCTGCTGTAGCCCGCCAACCTGTGAGTCCCCAGCCGCCAGTCAGTCAACCTTCTCTGGCGACCGATGCGTCGGCGACGCCATCGCCGACGGCTCCTAAGAAGCCGTCTTCTCCTGTCCGCCCTTCACCTCCAGCTAGCCCTGCTAGGGCCGAGGAGAAGCTGATTTCGGAAAAGAGTCGATCGGATGGTTCTACTCCTGCTGCGATCGCCGGTACAACGGCCAAGCGGGAGTCATCAGAGGCAGAATTATCGAAGCCAGAGTTGTTGAAACCAGCGTCTCCCCCCGCTCAGACGAAAGTGGCTGAAGCAAAAGCTTCAGAAGCCAAGCCTCCCCGGTTAGTGAAGCCCCCGGTGAAGCCATCGGCTCCAACACCCTCGGGTTCGAGTTCTGCGCCAGCGAAGCCCAGTTCCCCCAGTCGCCCTGTTTTAAAAAAGCCCTCTGAGGTCACAGGGGAGCGTCTTGGTACAACCAGTAAACCTGAACGGGCGACGGCTAATGTAACTCGGTCACCTGTTTCCAAGTCAGTTGATGGTCGTCCGGCGCGTCCTCAGACCATTGTTGAGTTGCGTCGGCCTAATAAGCCTGTTCCAGAGGAGCCAGACCCTCTGCTCAGCGATGACGAGGGGAGTGAGACTCCAGAAATTTTGCTGAAAGCACGGCCTAAGCGTGTAAGGTTGGGTGGTGCACCGGAAGAAATCAAGACTGAAACCGTTCAGTTACATCGCCCAACCCTGCCGCGCTCGAACTCGAAAAAGAAAGGGCGCGATGATGAGGATGATGAGACTCAAGAGTTTATTGAAAAAGCTTCAAAGGTCGGTACAAAGACGAAGCGTCGCTTGCCAGATGTTGATGAAGACGACGAAGACTTTGAAATCTACTTCGAAGATGATGATTTAGAAGACGGAGAGGGCCTGGATGAAGAAGCTGAGGCCGCGAACGCCATCAGTATATCTTTAATGCGGCCACCGAAGCCTAAGGCTGCTCGTTTGCCTCAGGCAAGCAAGCCGGTGGCGGCCACGCCGAAAGTGAAAAAGTCAAGCTCGCCTCGTGAGCGCCGTGAACGCCGTGAACAAGAGGTCAAGGCCCAGAAGCCAGAAGTCATCACCTTGACAGGCGGTGTTACGGTGCAGGAGCTTGCCAACATGATGATGGTTCCTGACACAGAAATTATTAAAACCCTCTTTATGGAGGGGATCATGGCAAATGTTACCCAGACGCTTGACATTGAGACAGCAACAACGGTTGCAGAGAAGTTTGAAATTCTGGTAGAGGCTGGTCAGAAGGAGTCTGAGGCTCGCAAGATTACCGAGATGCTGGATGATACAGATTTAGATAATCTCCAGCGTCGCCCCCCTGTTGTCACCATTATGGGGCATGTGGATCATGGTAAAACGACCCTGCTCGACTCCATTCGCAACTCTAAGGTGGCGCAGGGCGAGGCGGGGGGGATTACCCAGCATATTGGTGCTTACCATGTGGATGTGGAACACAATGGCTCTACCCAGCAGATTGTCTTTTTAGATACCCCTGGCCACGAGGCGTTTACTGCCATGCGGGCACGGGGAGCACGGGTAACCGATATTGCCATTCTGGTTGTGGCTGCCGATGATGGGGTGCGACCTCAAACAATTGAGGCGATTAGTCATGCTAAGGCGGCAGAGGTGCCGATTGTTGTTGCGATTAACAAGATAGATAAGGAAGAAGCCCAACCTGAGCGAGTGAAGCAGGAACTGACAGAGTTTGGTCTGGTGCCTGAGGAGTGGGGCGGCGAGACGATTATGGTTCCTGTGAGCGCTATCAAGGGTGAAAACCTGGATACGCTCTTGGAGATGATTTTGTTGGTCGCAGAGGTGGAAGATCTCTATGCCAATCCTGATCGGCTGGCTCGTGGAACGGTGATTGAAGCGCATCTGGACAAGGCAAAAGGCCCGGTTGCTACCCTTCTAGTGCAAAATGGCACCCTAAAGGTTGGCGATATTCTGGTGGCCGGCTCGGTATTGGGTAAGGTTCGTGCCATGGTGGATGATCGGGGCAATCGCGTCAAGCAGGCTGGTCCTTCCTTCGCAGTTGAAGTGCTGGGGCTAAACGATGTTCCAGCGGCTGGAAATGAGTTCCAGGTCTATTCTGATGAGAAGGAAGCCCGAGCGATTGCGACGGATAGGGCAGATGTGCAGCGGCAATCACGCTTGTTACAAGCCATGTCGTCTCGTCGCGTCAGCCTGGGTACTCTTTCTGCCCGTGCCCAGGAAGGCGACTTGAAAGAACTTAACCTGGTACTCAAAGCTGATGTTCAAGGATCCATTGAGGCTATTCTCGGTTCTCTGAAGCAACTGCCTCAAAATGAAGTACAAATTCGTACGCTGTTTGCTGCACCGGGTGAAATCTCAGAAACGGACGTAGACCTAGCTGCTGCCAGTGATGCCGTTATTATTGGCTTCAATACAACCCTTGCACCGGGTGCTAGACAGTCGGCGGATCGTCTAGGGGTTGATGTTCGTGATTACACCATCATCTACAATCTGCTCGACGATATTCGCGCCGCAATGGAAGGCTTGCTGGAGCCAGAACTTGTGGAAGAGCCGCTTGGCCAAGTGGAAGTTCGGGCTGTTTTCCCAGTGGGTAAGGGGTCTGTTGCTGGCTGCTATGTTCAATCGGGCAAAATTCAGCGGAATGCCAAGATTCGAGTTCACCGTGGTAAAGAGACGATCTTTGAAGGCAATCTCGATTCCCTCAAGCGGATGAAGGATGATGTCAAAGAAGTGAGCTTTGGTTATGAGTGCGGCATTGGGGTTGATAACTTTAGTGGTTGGGCTGAAGGCGACATTATTGAGGTCTACCGCCTGATTGAGAAGCGTCGCACTCTTTCTCCGGCCAAATAGTTACAGTTAAGGTCTTGTCAGCAAAGGTTAGAAGGCTGGTCTGTGTTTGATTGGCTAAAGAACCGATAGAAAAATCATTCAATTCGTGATTGAACGCCAGGAACAACGCCTGATTTGGCTTTTGTCCCTGGTATTTTTTTAGTTGTAGGTTTTAATTTTTAGGCATCGAAAGCTCGAATTTCAAAAATTGAGCGATCGCCCTTCTCAATCTTCAGGTATATTCGTACCCAGTTTCTATATCGTCGTGATCGATCAGTTTGAGAGTATGTCACCTTTGCAGGCCCTCATCCCCTAGCCCTTCTCCCAACTTGGGAAAAAAGAGGAACCGAGCCATCTCAAAGTTCCTCTCCCAATTCAGAAGAGGGATTAAAGCCCTGCGGGTATACCAGAAAAGGGTGAGGGCAAAAGTGAAATGTACCTTCCCATTTTAAGTTGAGCGTGGCTCACCCAAACGCTGAAATTAGAGTTCCATGTTTTTAGAGAATGCAGAAACCTATTTTGATGATTAGCGTCAGCCAACCTACACAATCGCTCAATCTTCCCTTTAGATGGCCAGAGAAAACCTTACTCTGAGGGATATTTGAAGCACTGACTTAGATTTCACTCCATTCTCATTGTCTAAATTCATGGCAAATTAACCGGATGACCGGTGATTTTCAGAGGAGTGAATGGAGTGTAGATTTTACCCGCTACACCCTTTTCTCAAGAGGAACTTATCAGCGAACTGATAAGTTCCTAATGGGTTGGGATTCTATCCAGCCTCTGTGGTGTGAGATGAGTTTGCGAAATTTTCTGATTGTCTGGTTTGCTGAGATTTGAACGAGAAACGTGAAACATTTTCCCTACTCCTTATTGCTTGCAGCTTCCCTCTGGTGCTTACCGGCGTCAGCCTTGGCAGCACGGTTAGAAAATTGGCAATTTGATGCTCGCCAGAATTTGCTGGAGTTCACTACCGATATTGATGTTCAGCCCCAGGCTCAACTGATTCCCGATCCGACCCGATTAGTTATTGATCTTCCAGGAGTCAGACTGGGGCGCCCCTCTTATACGCAGTCAATTCCAGATGGCGGCGTAATACGAGCAATTCGGTTTGGCCAATTTGATCCGCAAACAATGCGAATTGTGATTGAGTTGGCTCCGGGGTATACCCTAGATCCGGGTCGGGTGCGGTTTCGTGGCATTACAGCACGGCGTTGGACTGTCCAGCTTCCAACGCCAACACCTGTTGCCGTAGAGCCAGCACCGATCGCGACTCCGCCGTCCTCCCCTCCCCTCTCCTCTGACCCGACACCCGGAACACCGACACCCAGCCCCACAGCAACGACCCTAGAAACTATTCGCGTCACTGCTGATGGCTTCTTCCTCCGCACTAATGGCAGAGCGCCTCAGGTTCGTCAATCGCGCAGTCGCGATCGCCGCCAGATTACTTTAGAGCTTCCTAATACAACGGTTGCGGCTAGTGTCCCACGCGACCAAATGATTGGCCGTTATGGCGTGAGCCGCATTCAAATCGTGCAGGAACAGACCACCACCCGCCTGATCTTCAATGTCACTGCGGATAGCCCAGATTGGCAGGGCATTGTCAGTAACCGAGGGGTTGCAGTTGTGCCCGCTGGCGGAGTCTCGGCCAGCAGCATTGATAGCCGTCCTGGTCAGGCTACTCCTCCAACCGATGCTACTCCCCGCCTAGCAACCATCCAATCGGTCAGCCTGGAGAGTGGGAGCGGGCGATTGTTGATTCGAGCCGATCAACCGGTGCAGTACACTGCTGGCTGGGATCGCACAACGGCTCTCTATCGAGTCACCATTCACTCAGCCCAATTGGCCGATAACTTATCTGGCCCGAACCTTGATGCCAGCAGCCCCATTCTGCAATTGCGTTTACGGCAGGAAGACCCGCGCACCGTTGTGATTTACCTGCAACCAGCGGCAGGGGTGCAAATCCAGGAAGTGCGTCAATTTGACCAGCGAGCGATTGCCCTGGATTTGATGCGTTCTCGCCCGGTTTTAACGCCTCCCACAGCAATAACCCCGCCAGCGAGCATTCCAGTACCTGAGCCACCTCAGTCCACTACTCCGCCTCCAACGATTCCCCCTGCTCAAAATGGTCGAGTGATTGTCGTGATTGATCCGGGGCATGGAGGACGCGACCCTGGAGCGATCGGTATTGGCGGAGTTTATGAAAAAGACATTGTGCTAGACATTTCCCGCAAAGTCAGCGCAGAGTTAAGCCGCCAGGGTATTCAGGTAATTATGACCCGCCAGAATGATGTGGAGCTTGGCTTAGGGGCACGGGTTCAAATCGCACAGCAAGCAAATGCCGCCGTTTTTGTCAGTATTCACGCCAATGCAATGCCCGCTGGCCGGAGCGATGTAAATGGGTTAGAAACCTATTACTTTTCGAGTGGCTTAGAGCTGGCCCGCAGCATTCACAGCAGCATTCTCCAGATGACAGGAATGCCAGATCGTCGCGTCAAACAGGCTCGCTTTTATGTGTTGCGTAATACCACGATGCCTTCTGTGCTGGTAGAAACTGGCTTTTTGACCGGGGCGAGCGACATTCGTCGGCTCACAGACGAGAACTTTCGGAGTCAAATGGCGAGGGGGATCGCCCAGGGGATTATGCAATACTTACAGGTTTCGGCCAAACGCTAAAGATCGTGGACTAAGTAAGCTGAAAACCTTAAAATTTGACCGCAGCAACGCAGAGAACCTAGAGCCACTCCCTTGATCGGGCGCACTTACAGCATCTGGGCAGATTTTGCCAAAACCTGCCTTTGTCGTGAGGTTTCAGATGTACCCTTTTGGATTTTAAAAATGGGGTGAGCGGGTCGAATGATTTGTGACTTTGGATAGCAGAAGCACCACGGCGCTGAGTGTACAAGTGGATATTTGTCGTATCCTTTACTTAAATCGGTACGATAGGACGCTATGCAAATTTGTCAGTACACTTGCGTAACAAGGGGGAATGTAAAGGCTAAGCACTCAGCTAAGGGTTCTATCCCCGTTTTAACCTTAGTTGGTACGGCTAAAAAAATGAATGGTATAAGTCAACAAGGCTAGCGCCAGCCCGTGTTTTGTTTTCAGGTGCGGGGAATAGCCTGCAAGCGATTCAAGTGTCAGTGTTGACTGATCGATTAAACAGAATGTCAGGTTCTTCTAGCTCAATGTAGTCCATATAGGAGTTTTGTGGCGAGTAGGACTTGTCACTATTAAGTCGCGCCAGTACCTCTGCATGGAGGGCACCGACTGAACGAGTATGTCGACTGGCAAAGAATGTCACATCCGTACTTCCCAGTCTGAGGCGATCGCCATCTCGTAGAAAACAGCGGTGAAAAATGCGTTTGCCATTGATGAAGGAGCCATTCATGCTGTTGAGATCAACTAGCTGAAACCCCGCCTGAGGAATGAATAGAAGCACAGCATGGCGGCGGGACATCGCCCGATCCTGGAGCGGAATAGCCGCTTCGCGATTGCGCCCAATTGTCCAGACCATTTGTGGCTGATGGATTGTACAGGAAGCGCCTGGCAACAAATTGGTAATAATAAATGCTCGGTTTCCCTGAATAACTCCCTGAATGTACTTGAGGGGCACCTGCGGAACGGGGCAGGTGTCGGGAGGCTGCTCTGACTCTGACTCTATTACTAGGGTTGAAGCTTTGGCAATTCCTACGGGAATGGCTTCGCAGGAAACTGCCTCTGCGTTACTATTTGCTTCGATTTCAATTGGGTGAATAGGTACCCTAGCCTTAGCCTGAGGTGATAAATGCTCAGGCTGGCTTGACAGTGAATGGGATTCAGGATGTAAAGAGTCAAAATTCATAGCATTTAGGGATAGGCAAATCTATCTGACTGCTAGGTTGCCCTTAACCGATCAGGGACTAACCCAAGAAAGTGAGGTAGGTGCCAGTTCTGATTCTGTCCATATGAGTCACAAAATCGCCTGATGGCACCCAAATAACATTTCTTCAAAAATTAGAAGAATCCGTAAAGATCTTTGATTATTTGGCGGTTTTGTCGGTTCTAACCAGGGGTAGTGCCAGGATAGAAAGTATGGTCAGAATCGAGTCAGCAAATGCCTGGAAACCACTAAAGCAGTGGAGAAAATTATTGCCATTCCAGATCTTTGCTGCACTGGTAATGGCAATTAGCGTTGTCGGCTATGCCGTATCTGCGGCCCTGTTTCTCCACCGAGCTGGGGCAGAGTCAATTCCCCTACTTTATGTTGCGCTGGGGCTAGTTTCTTTGCCGATTTCTCTGGTGTTTTACCGCTTAATCGATCGCGTTTCCCGCTTGGCGCTGATGTACTGGGTATTGATTGGTATAGCACTGCTGGTGTTAGGGCTACGCTTACTATTAGCCTGGGAGAGCGAAGTCATTGGCTATAGCATCTATATCAGCCTGAGTCTGGGAGACTTAATTTTAGGTGTTCTATTTTGGACACTGGTTTCTGACTGCTTTAGTGGGTTAGAACTGGAGCGCTACACGCCGCTGTTTGCCATTGCGATGACCGTGGGCGGCTTTATGGCGGGCGGTTTAGTGCAATGGCTTTCAGAGATTATTCGCACTGAAAATGTTTTATTCATTGTTCCTTTACTGTGTGGCTATGGCCTGGTGCAGTTGCGTTGGTTACAGTGCCTTGTGCCAGCCCAAGAAGAAGCGATCAAGCTAAATGATGCTGATTTTTTACCGAGTGTTGAAAGTTTTCCTCGTCTGATTAGGCGCTATCCCCTGATTTTGTTGATGGCGACTCAGATGGCGATCGCGGTTTTTCTATGGGGATTAAGTGAGCTACAGTTTTTCGCCATTTATACCCAGGCTTTTCCACAGCAAGAGAATTTGGCGGGTTTTCTGGGGACGCTCAGTGCTATTTTTAGCGCCTCAGAAATTTTTGTTAGCTACTATTTAACTCGCCCCCTACTCAATCGTTGGGGTGTGCAGCGGGTTAACCTGGTTTATGCACTGACCACGCTGGTCAGCTTTTTGGGTTTGGCCTGGCAACCTCGGCTGCTGACAGCAATTGGCGTTCATTTTAACTATGACGCACTCAACAGCAGCATTGCTCAACCGGTGCAAACGCTCAGTTATAGTGCGATTCCCCGGCAATTTTCAGGACGCGCCCGGTTAGTGATTGATGGGTTACTTTATCCTCTCTTTCAAGCCATTTCAGGTGGCTTGCTGCTGGTTGGGCAGCAGATTTTGACGGAGCAGGCCCGCTCTCATGTTGGGATTGGGGTGAGCCTTGCCTTTCTGGTGGTCAGTTACCTGACGGGGAAGAGCTATTTGGAATCGATGTTGATGCAGTTAAGGGCTGGTTCCATTGATTTGAGTCGGGCCAGCACCCCTCTGGCAAAACTATCAGACGAATATGCGGTAGAAGTGCGGGAGTTGTTAGCCAGTGATGCACCCGATGCTCAGATTCTTGGTTTAGAGGTAGCCGCACGGTTAGCAAACCCTGGGCAGTTTTTGCCCCAGGTGCAAGAGCTATTGCTACGTGCAAATCGCGATGTCCAAAACGCGATTGTCCAGTTTTTAGCCAGTAGTCAACAACTAGAGTTTCAACGCTACTTGCGGTTACAAATGGTTGCTGAAGACGAGAGCATTCGGGCGACGGTGATAGAAACACTGATTACAACGGAGCAAACCCTCTCCACAACTCAGCTTTTATTTTTTTTAGAGGATTCTAGCCCGCTTGTTCGTGCCCTTGCCTGTCTTGCGGTTTGGCAGGCAGAGACTGCGGTCGCTGCGGTGCAGATGGCCTATGAAAAAGCCTGGACATTTTTAGACGCGGTTGTTTCTCCAGAGGACGATCGCCAAATTCGGCAACGGTTGCTATCGGCCATTCAGCGTACGGGCGATCGCCGCTTTATTCCCCTGATCCGTCAACTTTTGCTTACAACCGATGCGACGGTGCGAGCGGCTAGCCTACAGACCCTGGCAAGTTTAGCCCAGCCTGCAGATCGAGACTTAGTTGCCCTCGCGACGATTGAGTTAAACCATGAAGATGGGCAGGTACGGGCAGCAGCCCTGGGTTTAATGCAAGCGTTGCAGAGCGAAGATGTTTTAATTATGGCGATTACCAGTCTCGAGGATGAAAGCCCCCTGGTGCGCAAACAGGCGGCAAAAACCGTTGCGACCTATGGTGAGATGGGGTTGCCGCTGGTGGAAGCTTATCTCAACGCGCCCCAACGAGAGGTGCAAATGGCTGCAATCGCGGCTCTGGGTCAAATTCGTACCCGCCGCACAGAGGAATTGCTCTGGCACCATCTGCAATCGGGTTATCGCTTGGCTGAATCCACCCTTACCTGGTTGCAGCAAATTCCTCTCAATGACCCAAGCTGGCAAATTCCGGTTCTTGCTCTGCAAGATTTTTATCACCAATTTAGACAGCAGGTTTTTTATGTATTAGCCTGCCTAGGCCATGCCCAAACCATGGATCAGATTGAACGACTCCTAGCTTCTACAAATAAAGCCGATCGCCAACAAGCACTCACGACTCTTGCTTCTCTGAGCCATCGCCGTTTTGTTCAGCCAATCTTACCGCTGTTGGAGTATCTGGCAACAGGGGTCAGCCCGCTCCCAGTGGCAGCGGTTTCCCATCGGGAGGTTCTCGATCAGATGCTAACCAGCCGCGATCGCTGGATTCGGATCGCCGCTATGATTACCCTGGCGCTCACGCAAAAAGAAATTCCTGATAAAAGTTTGACGCACTTTGATGCGCTGACCCGCCAAACGGCTCAAACCTTAACCGCTACACTCAAACACCCAAATCCCCTGGAGATACTCCCCTTGAGCCGCATCTTTTTTCTTAAGCGCGTTCCCTTGTTTGAAGACATTCCCTTAGATGAGTTACTTCTGATTGACCGCAGCCTTAGAGAAAAGGTTTTTCTCAGCCATGAAGTCATTTTTCGGGAGGGGAGTTGGGGTGAAGAACTTTACATTGTCTTTCGCGGTGTGGTTAAAATCCTCAAGCGCGTTACGCATAAACACCTTTACCCCCCCGACTCACTCCAGCATATTGAGCATGAAGCCTATCGTGAGTTGAGCCACTTGCAGTCGGGTAGTTATTTTGGCGAACTCACCTTTTTTGACGATTTACCGCGGGCGGCTACCGCGATCGCCCAAACAGACTGCACACTGTTAACCATCAAACGGCATTATCTGCAATCCCTGATCAAAGAGCATCCTGAAATTGCGTTTCGCATGTGTCGAGAAATAAGTCTGCGCTTACGGCAAACCAACCGATATTTAGAGTAAACGCTGGGTAGTAATCTCCCGTAAGTCTGAGTTTCATGAATTATCAGAGGTCTCTTTGCGGAAAGAAGGCCGAAACCTGTTTCAACCCCACCCCCTGACCTTATCTCTTTTCCTAAGGATAAGGAATTCTCACACCTAAGTCAGCTTCGCCGGATTAGGGTGGCGGACGGGGATCTCGACAATAAATTTAGCCCCCTTTCCTGGAGCAGACTCGCAGCGCAGTCTGCCCTTGTGCTTTTCAACCACAATCTGATAGCTAATCGACAACCCTAGGCCGGTTCCTTTGCCAATAGGCTTGGTTGTAAAGAATGGGTCAAATAATTTAGAGAGATGCTCCTTGGCAATGCCAGGCCCATTATCTTCCAGGCAAATTGCCACTGCGGGCACTTTGGTGGGGTTGTCTCCAATCCGAATCGCGGTGTTGCCAGAGGTCTGTCCATGGAGTAGCTCGGTTGAGATGGTAATGGTGGGCGGGTCAGCGGCGATCGCCTCTGGTGTGCGCTCTTCGTTGTATTTTTCGAGGGCGTCAATCGAATTGCTCAAAATATTCATAAACACCTGATTTAGCTGGCCGGCATAGCACTCCACCAGAGGAAGCTTGCCGTATTGCTTAACAATTTGAATTCCAGGGCTGTCGGGTTTTGGCTTGAGTCGGTTTTGCAGAATTAATAGAGTACTGTCGAGGCCTTCGTGGATACTGACCCGCTTCATCTCGGCTTCGTCTAAGCGGGAGAAGTTACGGAGCGATAGCACAATTTCACGAATGCGGTCGGCCCCAATCTGCATTGAAGCCAGCATCTTTTGTAGATCATTAACAATAAACTCCAGGTCAATATCTTCCTGATAAGCTTTGATATCTGGATCGGCTTCACCATACTTTTGTGTATACAAATCCACCAGGCGCAGCAAGTCGTGCGTGTAATTGGCGGCATGGGGCAGGTTACCATAGATAAAATTAATCGGGTTATTAATTTCATGGGCTACTCCTGCGACTAGTTGCCCTAAACTCGACATTTTCTCTGTTTGAATCAGTTGAGCTTGAGTTTGCTGTAAAGCTTTAAGGGCCTGCTCTGATCGTGCCATTTCTTGACGCAAGCGGCGCTCATTCACCGTTACCTGGCCCAACAGTGCATAAAAAGAAATCGTCAGGCGACCCAGTTCATCCTCCCGGCTCATTAACGCTTCGCTCTTGGCGCTGGTTTCTGCCAGACGGTTACACTCATCCATAATCGGCTGTAGTCGCCGATTGAGATTGCGGACAAATAACGCAACCACGGCTCCTTGCAAAATCGAGGCTCCTAACACCGATCCCAGAGTGCCTAAAGCTGTAAACCGAATGACTGGCCCCAGCACAACGCTTTCAGGCACTTCGGCCATTAACACCCAGCCATTCCCAGGAATTTGCTCAAAGGCCCAAAAAGAGCGAGCACCGCTGGCATCCCGCCATTGCAAGAGGCCATTCTTGCTTCCTTGCCGCAGGCTTTGCCGAATATGATTCCAGATTCCCCGGTAGTTGTTGATTTCTTGAAAGGGTCTCAAATTAATCGCTTGTTGTGGATCCGGGGGGTAAGCAATCAGGTTGCCCTGAGCACTCACAAGTATAAAGTTGCCAGCATCCCGCATGACATGAGTATTTAATTCTTGACTGAGAAAGCCCAACTCTAGATCTTGGCTGAGAACGCCTAAAAGCTGCTTTTTCTCGTTGTAGACCGGTAAGGTATAGCTAGTGGTCACCAACTCTCGGGGTGGTTCAAGGGTGGTCTCGGTGTAACTCACCGGCTCTAGCCATACGGGTCTGCCAGCGGTAATCGGCTGTTTGAAATAGTCTTCTTCATAGCTGCTGGGGTCAGACTCTCCGCCCTTGGCAATCACTCGCTGATCTTTAGGGCGACGGATAGCATAAGGGTAGGCATAGCGACGGTTAGGAATTAACAGCCGTTGGTTTGGTGGTTGCCCAAAGCCCAACCCTGTAGCCAGGGGAGAGGTTGTCAGAGCACGATTGATTAAATCGACATAAACCTGCTCCCGTTTTTCACCTGCCGCATGGAGTGTCTTAATGGCATCGGCGATGATATGAGTGGAGGTTTCAAAGGTTTGAAACTCTCCTTCCAAGTTTTGAGCCTTAACCTGAAGGCTGGATAATAGCTCTGCCTCTGACTGACGCGCTAACTCTCGATAGGACAGTAAGGCGGTTAACCCCAAGCCAACAAGAGACCCACCTAAGATTGAAAGAAATAACCGCGAACCAACGGAACGCAGCAACGAAAATTTCCATTTGCGACGGGGTGGGGCAGCGTCTGGAGCAGAGGACTGCATGATCATCTCCTTGCGGCTTGAATAGTATAGGGCTTTGGCTAACGAGTTTAGGCGGGTTGAAAACGACTGGAGATTGAAGGTTGACTGTTAGCGAGTAGCTGTCAACTAACAGCCAAGAGAGCCAAATACTCTTGCTTGGTTGAAGGCACCAACTAACCATTGGTCGGTTCCCAAAGTGATAGGATAATGACGGTTTACTGACTAAACGGATGAGGATGGTAGAGGCAATCTGGCAGGAATCGCTTTTCTAGCAAGGTTAAACCGCGATCGCAGATTCCACCAGCATTGACTACCCCAGCAAGATAATTGCTCAGGAAATTTACGGATATTGCCCAAGGTCAATTAAACCAAAGTCCTATGGCGGGGAAGTTACTGAAGTAGCGGTACATCTATGCTAAGTGCAAATATAGCTTTGATCAGAAAGCTTAGGACAAAACCAAGCGCTCAAATGTCGATGCTAGGTAGGCTTTCTGACTCGCAGTCACCCTGAGAACGCCTTGAGAAACGTGTAGCACTGCTATCGCTCGAATTCGTCCCTACAGCCCGCAAGGGGGTTAGTCACTGTTATAGCTGTCGCTCGGCAGGTGAGGCCACCTAAGCCGTCATAGACCTGCGTTGCACTGTGCTGTTGATCCGGTTTTCTGTCTCCGATTCCCTGGCCATTGCTACGCCTATAACAGCCCCTCCAATTTGCGGCGAATCCGTTCTAACTCTGCATCAGACATCGTCCGATCCTCGATTACCTCTGCTTCATTGAGGGTTTCAGTGGCTTCTGCCTCCCGCCAGTTTGAGGTGTCCAGGTTGTTTTCGGGGGGGGCCAGCAGCAAGCGATCGCTTTCAGTTTGGGGCACAAAACCGCTAGGAACAAACTTACAGTCATATCCCACGCTGTGACAAAACTCTTCAATCTCTGCCCGATCAATCGCTTCTACACTCGGTGCCGGAAAGTCTTGTGCCTCTAGTAATAGCGCATAACGAGTCGCGTCATCCTCCTCTTCAAACATCAGGACTAGATTGCGATCGCCAATCCGGATGGTGTGGATCCCTTCGTTATCAGTGCCAGCATTGAAGAGTAGTACAAACACACGTGTAGCAGAAATCATGGCTCAGATATCAATCGAAGATGTTAGTGGGCTTGTTGATTTAATCTTAGAGTTGTTTGTTGACCCAACGGCTTCAATTTGTTGCTGAATTTTATATAAAAGAGTTGCATTTTGATAGGGTTGGGTAAAATCGATGGTAATAACCAGCAAAAACTTCTCGAAAAAGAAGGACTGGTTGTTACAGATGGCTAACGGCAGGTTGAGCTGACTTTATCGCAATTTAAGCTTCTCCACTTTACCTAAAGATAATTCGTTGAAGGTCAATCCCTTCATCATTCCTCAAATGAGGCAAGTTATGGACGGCGAACAAAATTTTTTGGAATCATTAGAATCATCAAACGTTGCACCCCCACAAGCAGTCGTTCGCCCCATCAGTCAAGTTGTAACGGCCACTCGTTTATTCTGGCGGCTTGTAGAGAGCCGACCGATAATATTTTGGGGAGGCTTATGGGCGGCCCTTGTATTGATTGCAGTTACCTCTATTAGTACCCTGATCAGCCCAAGTTGGGTCGATGATAAAGCAAAGCCAACAGTGGCCAACCAACCCGCCAGTCCATCCATACCGACTAGTGTTTTAGCCCAAAAGCCAACGCAAGCGATTCAACCCCTGCCGCTGGTGAGTTTAGAAGATAAACGCCAGTCCTTACCCACCTGGTGGTTTGCGGCTATTCCTATGAGCTGTATCGTGGGTTCGGTTGTGGTGCTTCGCCTACTCAATGTTTCTCACCTCACCCACCGCCGTAAACCAATTTCCTCGCAGGGGGGGCATTCTTTGTCGCCAAAGCCGGTACTTAAACCAGCCATACGGCCAGCAAGGGCGGGTCGTTTCGTGGTTCAGCGTCCTAGGCGACGGCAGTCGGCTCACCCTTCTGCCCTGCCTGTATTGCCTGCGGTTAATCGGCCCATGGCTGGGAATGGTTATGGGGCATCGGTACTTGGCAAGCAGGGGCATCCTCATTCATGCTCTGGTGAGGGAGGCAGGGCAATGACCTCCCCCTCTTACCGCGAGATTCCTCTGAGTAAAGAGAGCATAATTAGTTACCGATCGGCGGCAAAGCGCAGGCAGGGAAAACGACAGTCACCGCCTCCGGGGGCGGTGAGACCTGTCCGGTCACGGGTGGAGCGGGTGCAGGTAACGGTGGTTCCCCGAGAGGAGGCGCACCCGTTAGATTGGCAGGCAACGAATCTTCTGGATGCTGTAGATTTGCGTAAGCGGCGATCGCTGGCTTCTTGGTTGTAGACCGTGGGGTTGGATGATTGTTCTATCGATCCATTGACGCAACTCTGGGGTGAGTTTTCAGCGGCAGTGTCGGGACCAGAGCTGGCGCAGTGGCGCTCCCAGGCCCAGGAGACTGCGATCGCGCTGGCGATTTCTGCGACAGAGGTCGATTGGCTGTTGACCCAGTTATCAGAGCTAGATCGCCTTGCCCTGAGGGTAGGAGTCTCATCACGGGATGAAGTGCGCCTACGGCTACCCTTTAGGCACCTGCAGCAGCTATGGCAGCAACGGATTGAGCAACGCATCCCTGTGCAATATTTGGTGGGGCTGGCCCCCTGGCGCGAGTTTTGGCTGAGGGTCACTCCAGATGTTCTTATTCCCCGACCTGAAACAGAGCTATTGATTGATCTGGCGAAGGTGGCCGCTACCGCCAATCAGGCAACCCAGGGTCACTGGGCTGATTTGGGCACTGGTAGTGGTGCGATCGCCCTAGGATTGGCAACTGCCTTACCCCAGGCTGAGATTTTTGCAGTAGATTGTAGTGCGGCGGCTCTGGCGATCGCCCAAAGTAATGCCGCAATCTATCACCTGCATCAGCGCATTCACTTTTACCAGGGCGAGTGGCTAACTCCCTTGGCCCATCTCCAGGGGCGATTACAGGGGATCGTCTCTAACCCCCCTTACATTCCCCGGGCCCTAGTGCCAACGTTGGCACCTGAGGTTGCCCAACACGAACCCCACTTGGCTCTGGATGGGGGAAAGGATGGCCTAGAAAGTGTCCGTCATCTAATCGCGACTGCCCCTGCCTACCTTAAACCAGGGGGGATTTGGTTGGTAGAGTTAATGGTTGGGCAAGCACCCATAGTTGCCAATCTGCTAGAACAGCAAGGCGACTATGCCCACATTCAAATTCATGCCGATCTGTCAGGGATTCCCCGGTTTGTTTTAGCTCAGCGGTCTTGACAGGATTGAGGATTGAGTTCCGCTCCCTCACCGTTCAGCACCCTGCTCTGGGAGCCTCATTGGGAGCACCCATCATCAGTTTTTAGAAACGGTAGCCATACCTACAGGATGGAAGACGCGGTTCTGGGGGGTAGAACCCCCTACAGGAGCAACGCCCCTACACTCCCTCACCCCCTAATGGACTCAGCAACCTGGCGATCGCTTTGGCTAGCAAGCTAAGGACAAAACTCAGCGCTCAACTAACTAGGCTTTTTGACTCGCTGTCTCTATGAGCACAATGGCGACCGCAACAGCCCGGACGTGACTATACTGAAGCTTGAGAGACTGGTTGAAACGCATGAAATTTGCTCTGGTTAAATGTGCCGGTTGGCTAGTGGGTCTGATGATACTGGGAGGCTGTCAGTTCAACGCTCCAACGGATGATCGCCCGGCGTCACCCGTTGCTTTACCGCCATCTAGCCCCTCCCCCAAGGCCTCTAGCTCTCCTACACTGACCCGTAAAGTTGAAACCCAGTTGGAGTCTCTCTTGAGCGACGCCCTGGAGGTTAGCCCCCTAGAGGTGATTTGCCCAGAGATAGAAACTGTGAAGGTGGGCGATCGCATTGAGTGCCGAGGAACCGCTGCAGCTCAGACCTTTCCGATTGAGGTGGGGTTTACGAGCGAAGCCGGTGCCTTTACCTGGAAAACAAAAGATCTCTTGATTTTGTCTAAGTTAGAAAAATTTATTCAAGCCACGGTTAAAGAACGCAGCGAAGTGGATGTCACCGCTGATTGTGGCGATAAAATTCGCATCGCCAAACTGGGGGATACTTTTGAGTGCAAAGTCAGTGACGCTCAGGGGCGATCGCGATCGGCAAAGGTAGTAGTAAAAGATAGCCAAGGTCAAGTGGATGTCACGCTTTGACATGTATGAGAATCGCGGTCGGCGGCTAGCGATGAGCCAGCTGCTAAGCTTCAAATCTTAAAGATGAAGTCATCACAATTCTACCGACTGCTCCCGCTTAAGCCATAATAGAGAAAGTGGGTATTAAGAAACGTATCTTTGACATGGCAGATCAGCTTATCCGCGCCACTGCTGCAAAGGGTGGCATTCGGGCTGTGGGAGCAGTGACCACAGCTTTGACCGAAGAAGCCCGTCAGCGGCATCACCTCTCCTATGTGGCTACTGCCGCTCTTGGTCGCACGATGACAGCAGGCTTGCTGCTGGCTTCTAGCATGAAGCAGCGGGGTTCGCGGGTCAATATTCGGATTCAGGGCGATGGCCCCCTGGGCACGGTTACTGCCGATGCCGGGTTGGATGGCACGGTGCGAGGCTATGTCGATCACCCTGATGTGGAACTCTCTCCTACAGAAGCAGGAAAATTGGATGTGGGCAGTGCTGTAGGACGTTGTGGTTATGTTTATGTGATTCGAGATGTGGGGTATGGGCATCCCTACTCTAGTACAGTGGAGTTGGTGAGTGGCGAAATTGGGGAAGATCTGACGAGTTATTTGGCTTATTCCGAGCAAACGCCATCTGCTTTGATGTTGGGTGTATTTGTTGATGCAACAGGGGTCACCACTGCCGGGGGGATGCTGGTTCAAGTGTTACCCAAGGCTGCCCAGGATGATGCCTTAATCACATTATTGGAGTCGCGGTTAACGGCTCTTTCAGGGTTCTCCGGCCTTTTGCGGTCGGGGCAGACCCTAACGGATATTTTTAAGCAGGTCTTAGGGGATGTGGGGTTAGAAATTTTTCCAGATGGGCAGCCCTTAAGGTTTCACTGTGGTTGCTCCCGCGATCGCGTACTCAGTGCCCTCAAGCTGTTTGGTGTTGAAGAACTCCGCGATATGCAAACTCAAGATGGCGGTGCCGAAGCGACCTGCCAGTTTTGCAATACCGTTTATCGGGCCAATCGCGAGGATCTTCAAGAATTGATTCACGCGATGCAGGCAGAGGCCTCCGCATCCTAAAAACACTGGCGTTGCTAACAAAGGTCTATTGCCCTCATCCCTCTGGGAGAGAGCGGGGCTGGGAACGAACTGGGTGATTCCTATCCCGATTCAGCAACTTCAAAATGCTGACTACTGGGATAGAGATAGAAGTTTGCCTAAGCGCCAATGCTGTGCAGATAGTCGTCAGGGCTACTGGGAAATAGAAATTGCGACAGCTTGTCGTTTGATCGCAGGCCTCAAGAGGCGTTACTCCTTAGAGCATGTTGTTGACGCGGGTGTTAGTTGGCCTATGGCAGATCTTTGGCTGGTTGCTGCCCTTGGGTTCTTGGGTAGTTTTGGTCACTGTGTGGGGATGTGTGGCCCGCTGGCTGTGGCGTTTGGTTTGGGCAAGCCATCCAGTCCTAACCAAGGCTGGCCATATCCATTGGGCTTTCACCTGTTGCTCAACCTGGGACGCATCGGCAGCTATGCTCTGGTGGGTGGGGCGATTGGGGCCATGGGGTCGGTGTTGGTGGCGGGTGGTCAGCTTGCAGGCATTGATAGTGGGGTGCGGCGCGGTCTCGCGATCGCCACAGGGTTGCTGCTGATTTGGCTGGGTCTAGCGAACTTGGTGCCAGGTTATTTACCCAAACTCCCTTTTCTGCATCCTTTGCTCTCAGGGAAGCTGCATGAGCGTTTACTGGCAGTAATGTCACGGGTTTCACAGCAAACGGCCTGGTGGACTCCTGTGCTACTGGGGATGGTTTGGGGTTTGATTCCCTGTGGGTTTCTCTATGCGGCTCAAATTAAGGCCGCAGAGACGGGAAATGTCTGGCAGGGAATGGCGACTTTGCTCGCCTTTGGTGCGGGCACTCTGCCCGCGATGGTTGGGGTTGGGGTCTCAAGTGGGCTGCTCAGTCGCGATCGCCGCAGCCAATTATTTCGGCTGGGGGGCTGGGTGACGCTGCTAATTGGCATTGCCACCCTCTTTCGCAGCGATGCCATGAATGACTTGAGCGGGCATGCTTCTCTGCTGCTATTGATGCTGGCTCTGCTCGCCCGTCCGATCGGTCGCTTATGGGCAGCCCCTCTGCGCTATCGGCGCGGCTTGGGGGTGGGGGCATTTGTGCTGGCGATCGCCCACAGCCTTCATCAGCTTGATCACACCTTTAACTGGCAATGGCAAGCCGTAAGATTTATGCTGCCCAGTCACCAATTGGGAGTGGGGCTAGGGCTACTGGGGCTGGGGTTGCTGCTGCCAGCGGCTCTAACTAGCTTTGATGGGTGGGTACAACGATTAGGGCGGTATTGGCGCTGGCTACATTTGCTGGCACTACCAGCCCTGGTACTAATAGCACTCCATGCAATTTTGGTTGGCTCTAGCTATCTGGGTGGTTTGCAGTGGAGTACACCCCAAAAGCTGTTGTCGGTTGGCTTAGTGACAGGGGTGATTCTGGTGTTTTTGATCCGTCAGCGGCGAGTCTGGCAGTTCATTGGCCTGGAGTCGTTCTATATGCCCCCAGGAAAACAGGCTACGATCGCAGCCGACAAAATCTCCGCTGCCTGACCGTGGTCAATTCGCACCTTTTTCTGGGATGCTTGGCAGAGCCTGCCACCTATCCGGCAAAATAATTAAGAGATTTCAATCACGCATTAACATGGCCCTTCTTCCCGGTTTTACCAGGCGCAATACCTTAGCCTCGCTGTGGCTGGCAAGTGGATTGGTCATTGTATTGGGCCAAGCGGCGATCGCCCATAATGTGCAGGTCGGTCAAGATGTGGCCGCCACTTTTCATATTGAGCCAAACCACAACCCTAAAGCAGGGAGCGAAACCCTGGCCTGGTTTGCTTTAACCCGGGCTGGCGGCCAGCAAATCCCTCTGCATGATTGTGCCTGCGAGCTTCGGGTTTTTTCAGAGCCATTTCAACCCGGAGATTTCGCCATTCTCGAACCCTCGCTAATCGCAACGGATAGCGAAGGGTATGAGGCGATTCCTGGAGCCAAAATTACTTTCCCAAAACCAGGGCGTTACCGGTTAGAACTGGCTGGCAAAGCAAAAGATGGCTTTTCCTTTCGCCCCTTTACCTTCAGCTATGCGGTCACCGTCATTGGGGGAACCCCAGCGGCGATGCCAGTCGATGCCAAGAGCATCACCAGCCCGGTTGCACAGATCCCTGAAGCCGCAGACAATGATCCTAATCAAGAGTCGTTATTATTTGGTATATCTGTATTGTTTGGCTTTGGTATTGCTTCTGCTCTAATGCTCAAACCCCGCCAATAACCACCCGACGATGCCTAACCTTTAGCTAAATTCAGTGACTTGTTGACCCGCTCTTCAGGAATCGCTATGGACGAATCACAACCGACCATCCAGTTAGATCAATTTCTCAAGGTGATGGGGATTGCTCAAACGGGAGGGCAGGCGAAGCTCTTGATCCAGGCAGGGGAGGTGCAACTCAATGGCGTAGTCGAAACGCGCCGCCGCAAAAAGCTCGTCACGGGCGATCGCGTCGCCACCATGGGCAAAACCTTCACCGTAGACCTGGCCAACCTAAATCCCGAAGTGGATAATCTATGAACGTATGTTCACAGGTGTTGTCAATTCTTCCAATTCAAACCGATAATTTTCAATCACAGGGTTTGCTAGCAGTTGGTCGCAAATCTGGTCAATTTTCTGGCTGGCATCGGCTACATCCTGAGCCGTCAGCCGTACTTCCACATACTTACCGATGCGGACACTGATGACACTGTCATAGCCCATATGCTTCAAGCCTGCCTGCACAGCCGTGCCAGCGGGGTCAAGGACGGAAGGCCGCAAGGTAACATAAATTTGAGCCTGATATTGCTTTGTCATCGAATCTTTGTCCTAAACTCACTGACCGATACTATCGCAGAGCCTTGGTAGAAAGTAAGGAGCGAGGTTGCTCCAATGGCAAAAAATAAACTATTTTTCAGTTCAGGTTGGTTGGTTAACTCCGTAGAGCAGCGACCCGTTTTGGGTTGGCTCTGGTTTAGGAGTTGGTTGAGTCATAGGAGCGGCAAGCCTCGTCATTCGCCCAGGTGATTGGGATTGTGATTTGATGAAACAGAGCGTTTTAAACCGATTGGATCGACCGACCTGGCTCCATTTGTCAGCTTCGCCCGCTTACCCCTGCCTTCGGTACTCTTATGAACACTGATCGGAGAAACCATTCGGAGGCATTGGCATAAAAATAAAAGTCCCGGCCATACCCCCTTGCTAAAATCTGTGGGCTATATCCCACGGACAGGCGGTGCTAACAGCGTCCCTGAGCGGCAATCCCCTTTACACTGGCGCTTGTTTCAAGTCATTTATCTGTGTTCGCCCTAAAATCAACATCCAACCCCCGTTTGCCCTCTCATCCCGACTCTCCTTATCTTGCTTTTTTGTCCTTACCTCGTTTTTTGTCATGAAACCCCGCCGCACTCGCAGTCAGGATCGGATTGTCGCCATGCTCAAAACTCTGGATCGAGCCATTTCTGCTCAGGAGCTTTATATTGAACTGCGTGAGCGCAATCAGGGGATGGGGTTGGCGACGGTCTACCGGGCCTTGGATGCTCTCAAGCTAGAGGGGGTAGTACAGGTGCGGGTGATGACCAATGGAGAAGCTTTTTACAGCCTGGTACAGGAAGATCGCCACCATTTAACCTGTGTGCAATGTGGTGCTTCGATCGCGATCGAAGAATGCCCGGTGCATGAGCTAGAAAGCCGCCTGAACCAGACCTATCAATTCAAGGTGTATTACCACATGTTGGAATTCTTTGGTCTTTGTGCCAAGTGCCAGGTGGCCAGTACAACGGCTGATTCAGACCATTGAAGTCATGCTTCAAAGATAGGGCGGAGGGAGTTCGCCCAAAATGTTGAACCGAACATGGTTAATCGCTAATTCACCAATTGAAATATCCATCTCACTATTGCTGGTCGTAATTCTAGCAAAGGAGACGCCTTTGCCAATTTCGGCATGGTACCAGGGCAACCCCATAAAGAAGCGGAGAGGGTAGGGGCCGGTTTCAGAAACATCGTCAGGGTTAGACTCCATCGGTACCCAGCCATAACCAGGGATAAAGAACTCTAGCCAGACATGGTTAAAATCCGGTTCCAGCGGAAGGTTGCGGTGATCCGCTTTTTGCGGACACTTATAGCGGCCTACGGTGCGGCAAGCGATGCCATTTAGGCGCGCCAAGGCCAGCAGCAGGCCCACATATTCCCCACAGGAGCCAATGCCTCGTTCTAACACCACATCGGGAGTAGCAATTGTCGTGGTTAGGCTGTAGGAGAGGCGATCGTAGACATAGTTGCGAATTTTCAGCATTTTGCGCAGCAGATTGGTTTCACTGCCGATCGCTTCTCGGGCCGCTTGGCGAATGCGTGGAGTATCCATCGCCAGATCATCATCATCTACCAGATACTGGGCCTGCATTTCTGCATCGAGATCCGGTGCTCGCTCCACATCATCGGGAGTCAATTGGTACCGAATGCCGCGCACTTCTAAGAGCGCCTTCCAACCAAAGAGATGGCGCTCATTGCCTTTGTAGTGGTTGAATTTAAATAGAGCAATCCCCTGGCCGTTTTCAACCTCTTCCGTATAAGGTAGGCCCACCGGCTCCACCCGCAGCACCTTCTGCCGTTGGGTATTGGTTGGCAAGGCAATGCGCCACTCTAGGTTCTTTAAATCCACCTCTTCTAGCGGAAGAAATTCCTCAACATAGGTCATCTCCACCAGGTAGCCGTTAGAGAGGGTGTAGCGCTCAGCGGCATTGTGGACGTAATGGAGCGGGTGGATAAAGGTGAGATCGCGAAACCCCAACTCGTAGGGCATCGAAGGATTGCGCGGGTCATCTCGGACATAGGCTTCTTCAGCGGCATAGGCGACATAGAGCAACTCTTGGCCACTCTGGGGGTCTTGCCAGAAGGTAAGACTAGAGGGTGATTCAAAGGGAGTCATCACTGAAAAAATCTGTTCCCCTGTGGCCCGGTCTAAACAGTAAACCGTTTGCTCACAGCGATCGCTCACCCATAGCTCATCGCCGCGCAAAACAAGATTCTCAGCCCCAACCCCTGGCATTGGCAGGCGGGTAATGAGTCGGCGGGTTTTGCGGTCAAAAATAGAAATGTAGCCCTCTTTCTGGCTGGCAACGTAGAGAGTAGACTCTCCCACCGCCACCCCATCGACCGGGTAGGGCATCGAAAGAAACGGCTGGGGGGTAAAATCTTGCAGGCGGCAAGTGTAGACCATTTGGTCACGTCCAAACCAGAGCTGATCCTGCCAGATAGCCAAGCCGCTAGCTCCCTCATAGGCTCCCGCATGTTTGTAATTCAGCACTGTTGCGTTATCCGTCGCCGGCTCAACCCGCAAGATAAAGCCACGAACCGAGTCTAGGGCAAGTAGGGCGCTATCAAAGGAGGCTAACCCCTGTAGCCGATACACCCCCAAGGGGCGCACTGTCCGATAGGGCATAGCCTGAGCGGGTAAAATCGCTGAATCGCCAGCGGAAATCGTGAGTGGGTGGGTGGGTGCCGGAGGCGTAAATTGTGCAGTCATGCTGGCTGGTGATGAAAGAATCCTCTGGGTCAAATCATAAACGGATTTTTGCTGAGAATTTGTATCTCAGCAGAATACAAGTCGATTTAGGCTGCAAGATTTAACTTTGACTGCGTTCTGACGGGTTTTCGCATTTGACCTGGTTCAGATCACGGTAGGATGAGGGATGCTTTTAAGATATAGAATGCTATGCCAACGGCCTATGTCATCGGTTTAGGAAAGTCAGGGAATGCGGCTGCCCGTCTCTTAAAACGAGAAGGCTGGCAGGTGACGGTCAGCGATCGCGGCTTATCTGATTCCCTTCTGCAACAACAGCAGGAACTGATGGCCGAGGGCATTACCGTGAAGCTAGGCGACACATTCGATCCGACTGCGACCCAACCTGACCGGATTGTCGTCAGTCCCGGAGTACCCTGGGATCTGCCCGCGCTGATCCAAGCCCGCCAAATGGGAATAGAAACCCTGGGGGAAATGGAACTAGCCTGGCAACATCTGCGAGAGATTCCTTGGGTGGCCGTGACCGGTACCAATGGCAAAACCACCACAACTGCACTGACGGCAGCAATCTTTCAAGCCGCAGGGCACCGCGCCCCAGCCTTTGGCAATATTGGCTATGCTGCCTGCGAAGTGGCCTTACTTGAAGATCGACCTGACTGGGCGATCGCAGAGATTAGCAGCTACCAGATTGAGGCATCGGCTTCCCTGGCACCCCAAATTGCCCTGTGGACTACGTTTACCCCCGACCACCTCAATCGCCACCACACCCTAGAAAATTACTTTGCGATTAAAGCCCACTTGGTCAGCCAGGCAGAATACCAAATTTTTAATGGGGATGATCCCTATCTTCAGGCAGTGGGTCAGAGGGGGCAGTTTCCAGTGCGGGAGGATGCCTGGTGGGTCAGTGTCAATGGTAAGGAAAACTTAGTTGGTGACCCCTTGCTGGGGTTTTACATTGAGGATGGCTGGGTGCGGACAGCGAAGGAATTGCTGTTGCCCGTGAACCTGTTCAAAATGCCCGGTGCCCATAATCGCCAAAACCTTTTGATGGCGATCGCGGCAGCCCGACTAGCAGGGATTGAGAAAGGGGCAATTACCCATGCAGTCGCCACATTTCCAGGAGTGCCCCACCGCTTGGAGCGGATTGGGACCTGGCAGGGCATTGAGTGGATCAATGACAGTAAAGCCACCAACTATGATGCAGCCGTGGTTGGCTTAGCCTCGGTGAAAGCGCCCGCTATCTTGATCGCGGGGGGAGAAGCCAAGGCCGGGGAAGATACCGCCTGGATAGCGATGATTTGCGAAAAAGCGGCGGCGGTTTTGCTCATTGGTTCGGCAGCCCCTACCTTTGCCCAACGCTTAGAGACCGTGGGTTATACCTCCTATGAAATCGTCGAAACCCTGGAGGCGGCGGTACCGCGATCGCTCGATCTGGCTAAACAGTACCAGGCTGTAACCGTATTACTTTCACCCGCCTGCGCCAGTTTTGATCAATACGCTAACTTTGAGCAACGGGGCGATCACTTTCGTCAACTGTGTCAGCAATTGATGGGATAGCTCTATTTCTACTTCTTTTTTTCTTTTTTGTCGTGGGGTGGGAGCGTTTGCCCACACCCCTTTTTTTATTGGTACCAGCTTTATTGGTACCAGTTGCCAAGGTGGTTTGAGGCATAGACCTACCTGCTCAAGGTTTTCACTAGTTCCAATAACGTCACCTCCCAAACTAGCCGGGGTTGTACATTCCGGTTGAGATAGTCTTCGGCTTTTTCTAACGCGACCAGCGGCAGGGCAGGTCGCAGCTCCTGACCAAACCTGGGCCAGAGTTGGTGCCAATAGTGCTGTTGTAGGTATTGCAGCAACCAGCGCTGACTCTCTGGTTCCAGAGATTGATGAATTTGACGAGCTAGTTCCAGCGCCTGTCGGGCAGTCTGGGGGATTTGGGTGAGTTGCTCGAGTAATGCTGAGGGAATGGTTTGTAACTGTTGCCAATGGGCGATCGCCGCTCCGGGGCTGCCCTGGGCCAAAGCGAGCACCTGAGGCTGCTGCAAGATTTCGGCGTGCCCAACTTGTTGCAGCACCTGGGCCATTGCCGTGGCATTCAGACGATAGAAAGGAATCCTCTGACAACGGGATACCAGCGTCGGTAGGAGGGCTTCTACACTTGGAGCCAACAAAATTAGGGTAGCCTGTCCTGGTTCTTCCAGGGTTTTGAGTAAGGCATTCGCTGCGGCTTCTGGCATCGCTTCTGCTTGCTCAATCACTACCACCGAGCGCGCAGCTTTGAGGGGTTTGCGGGCGAGAAATTGAGCAATTTCGCGCACTTGCTCCAGCCGAATCAACGGGGTTGTTTTTCGCTTAATGCCAGCGACCTCTGCCTCAGCAACGGTGTAGCGTTTGCCCTGATGGAGATAGGTAGGCGCGACCCAGGCCACATCTGGATGGCTGAGTGGCGCGTCAGAATTGGTAAGTAACCGTAGAAAACCTAAAGCCGCTAGCGATCGCCCAATTCCATCAACCCCGGCAAAGAGATAAGCAGGAGCCACTCGATCCAGCTCAACAGCACGGCTAATCAACTGAATTGCCAAATCCTGACCTATTAATCGGTCAAAAGCATTAATTACTGTACCCGCCATGGCTCAAGGCCTTTGGTGACAACCTGCTTTAGAACCGCATCATACCGTTTCTGACACCGCTGGAGGTGTTTAGGAAAAATTGCCTCCGCCAAGCTCCTCTACAAGCCCAGCCTCCAAAACTGTATAAGGTTTTGTGTCTCTCGCATCTTTGGCCCAGTTCTGATCAGAAATCTCCTAAGGAGGAGTGCTTATATCCTCCTTTCAAAGAACGTGCTAATAGCTTGCGTAGGGTGATGCTAGGCCTTCCCATTGCGCCGCCGCTTAAGCTGATAGCCAATACCAGCCGCCGTCATAGTACCCAGAATGGTGAAAGGTTCGGGAACTGCTGTAGCCGGAGGAGTGCTGGGGGTATTGGGGGTAAACACAAAAATAGAAGCATGGGAAAGACCAGGCGAACCGCCACGGTTCTTTTGAGCGACGCCCAAAGTGTTAAAGGTACCACCGGTGACATCCCCGAAGTCGCCATCAAATAGGTAAGCACTATAGAAGGTTGAACCCTTTAAGCTAACCACAAAGGGACCCGCGAGGCTTTGACCACCACCAATGCTCCAAGAACCTGACGCAGCAGAACCCGCTACGACATTTCCAGATGGGTCATCTGACTTGCCAAACAAAGACCAGACGCCTTCAGCACTGCTGTAGCCGTCGAACAGGCCATTCATCAAAGCGGTGAGCAGAGGGCTGCCAGCTCCCGTGTCGTTGCCACTAAAAGAACCTGCACAACTTGTATAGCTACTACCACCAGCGGTAACAGTACCCAATAAGCAGTCTGTCCCATTAAAGGTTTGTGCATAGGAACCTGTTGCTGTAATTGCAACAGCCCCAGCCGCCATCAGGGAAGACTTGACCAGGATATTTGCCCAGTGCGCCTTCATCATAATTGTTCTCCTAGATTGTGTCTTACATTACTTTTTGTACCTAGACCCAACCTATCCCTGGGAAATGAAATGTTGCAACTTATACCTTTCTTTTTCATCGAAGTTTCATGCTTTTAGAAAAGACGTAAGTAGGCGATCGCTAGCATTCCCTTAGCCCCTAAGGATCGATGGCTCGCCAATCATCATCTTTGCATGGTTAAGCTTTGATGTTGCTCTGAAATATCAGTAAAAGTCTCGTTGATTTAGATTTCTCAGCCTTAAAGTCGTGTGAGAAAGCGGATAGGGCAATTGTTCAACTTCTTTGAATCAGTATAATTTCGAGTTTAATGCGCATAATCTGGGACTTATTTTTTCCATCTGAAGTATCAGAAGCTCACTCTATTCACTGATAAATTCACAAAGCAGATCCAGTGACTATCCGTAGATAATACGGTCTTGAATTCTTCGGATTACACTTAAAAGCTTGAATTGATTGCTTCTTCTGATACAAGACTTGATGATCTTGTAAAGGATAGGAAATCGTCAGGCGTTTCCAGGAACTTTTCAGCAACCGTTCGCCGGTTCAAGATTCTGGTTCTTTGCCCTTTACATCAGGGCGCTATCCAAGTGGTTTGGGGTGCTCAATCACTAGAATGCTAGAAATGCAACGGTACGGGTCAACAAGAAGGTTGCCAGGCGATCGCCCTGCGCTTGATCGCGATCCGCCTGGCCAAGTAGGCCACTTCGGGCTTTCTTAGGGACTTGCCATTGGTTTACTTGCCCTATTCGCTCAGCCGGCGATCGCATTTTTACCTGATTTCTGTGGTTATTCAACGAATGAAGTCAGCAGCAGGAGAAATCATCCTTTTGGGTGAATCAGGAAGAGGACATCCAGCGGAGTTATCTCCGATATTGTGACCCCAAGTAGGATCGACATCAAACGCCCATATAGCTGATGGCTTCTAAATCAATGAAGGGGTTGGGGTATCGCTTAACAAAGGGGTGAATTGCCCTCGTCCCGTTCTTAAATGCCCGCGAGGCCATACCCTTCTGCCATTGAGAAAAGGAAGCGAGCGATCCATTTCTCTCTTCCTTTGAGAGAGGAAGAGGGTAAGGGCGAATTGGGTGATTCCTATCCAGCGGCAACGTCTGGGTTTGATTGCGTCAGGCTTGATTTAACTGTTGTTCGACTTAACTGTTTATGGAGACGATGGCTGCATCAATAAAGACGTCAATAAAGAAAAGAGATGATGGTTTCTTCTTGGTGAATGTAATCGGGTGTATGTAAGCACCCCAGCAATTGACGAGTGTGGCAGCGGCTTCTTTGCGCTTTCAACCAATAAAGCCAGGCTTTTGTCTCAACCTGAAACCGGGCACTGTGGCTCTGTGGATGCGGCAACTCTAACCAATGGTTTGCCCCGCCCTATTCACTTAGCCTATTCATTTAGACAGATTTAGCCAAATTCTAGAAAGCCTAGACCCTGATTGGATACAGAAGATATTGTATGGTTTACAAAGTTTTATATAGATCCGCTGATGCTCTGATAAATTCTGCTTAATCTGTCTACTCCCTATGCCAAGTCTTCACAAAAGCCAGTATCCTGCATAAGGCGATTGTTTTCTCTCTGAGTTCGCTTTTTGATTGCAACCTGACAAGGAACGTATGCAACGCTGTTTTCAACTGGTCTTTTTCAGCATGGGTGCGGCCCTTGCTTTGAGTCATGGTGTGAAGAGCCTCGCTGAAGTGGCTCCTGAATCGGTGCATTTTTCCCAGGATTCTGCGACCTCTAAATTTAATGGAGAAGTATTAGAGGCCGCGAAGCTGACGACGACTCCTGTGGAGGTGGTGCAGCCCGCTTTCTCTGGGAAAGCACCGGTTACACGTCCCCAGGGCGATCGCCCGATTACGGTGGAATTGGTTCGTTCTGAAGAGAATCCCTCGCCCGCGGCTATAGCACAACAGGCCCAGCCTGAGCCAAGGAGCGTTCAGTCGGAGCCAGATGCGCCTACAGTGGGGGGGCAGGGTGCCGATTCTTCAACACCTACAGCCACTTCGGCAGAAGCCAAGCCACCTTCCCCACGGGTAACTGAAGCCGACCCCACAGTGCCCACCTTACCCGATGGCCAACCCTATAAGCCTCAAGGCCCGGCTAAACCAGGAGCCGCACCCGAGTCTTTGAACCCTGACCCTAACCCGCTCCAGTTTCCCACCGATCCAGAGGAAGTACGCTTGCGGGGAGTGCAGCCAATTACTTTGCAGCAGGCGATTGAACTGGCAGAACGCAACAACCGAGAACTGCAAATCGCTCAACTCCAGCTTGAGCGCAGTCGGTTTGGTTTACGCCAGGCGCAGGCGGCTCTGTACCCTAACCTAGACTTGCAAGCCGCGATTACGAATTCACGGAGCGCGGGGGGTGGGTTATCGCGCTCCCAGACCTTCCCTTTTTCCACTGGCAATACCCCCAATACGACTATCAGTGGTGGGTTGACTCTCAGCTATGACTTGTTTACCTCTGGGTTAAGACCGGCGCAGATTCAAGCGGCGGAGCGGCAGTTACGCTCAGATGAGCTGGCTTTAGAATCAGCCCGTGAACAGTTGCGCCTGGATGTGGCGGGTGACTATTACAACTTGCAAGAGGCGGACGAAGCGGTGCGGATTAACCTGGCGGCTGTTCGCAATAATGAGACTAGCTTAAAAGATGCCCAAGCGTTGGAGCAGGCGGGTCTGGGTACTCGCTTTGATGTGCTGCGGGCTGAGGTGCAGTTGGCCAACTCGCAGCAACAGTTAACGGCGGCGATCGCTCAACAACAGGTGCAACGGCGACAACTGGCCCAGCGTCTAAGTATTCCCCAGGGGATTGACTTGGCAGCGGCTGATGAAGTGCAAGTCGCTGGTAAATGGGAGTTGTCTTTAGAGGAAAGCATCATACTGGCCTATAAAAATCGCGCAGAGCTAGAGCAGCAACTAGTGCAACGAGAATTAGCCGACCAACAGCGGCGGGCGGCACTAGCAGCTCTTGGCCCCCGCATTACCCTATCAGCTCAGTATGATCTACTAGACCGCTTCAGTGACAGAGTAGGCGTTTCCGATGGCTACAGTTTGCAAGCCGCTGTCCGCTGGAATTTGTTTGACGGGGGAGCAGCCAAGGCGGCGGCGGCTCAGCAGGAGCGGAATATGCGAATTTCAGAGACGCGCTTTGCTGATGTTCGCAATCAAATCCGGTTTCAAGTAGAGCAAGCCTATGCTTCGCTGCAATCGAACTTAAAGAACATTGAAACCACCAATCTAGCTTTAGAACAAGCACGAGAAGCGCTGCGACTGGCTCGACTACGGTTTCAGGCGGGGGTTGGCACCCAAACGGAAGTCATTAACGCGGAAACAGATTTGACCCGAGCAGAGGGTAACCGGCTAACGGCAATTCTTGGCTATAACCGAGCCTTAGCTTCTCTCCGGCGAGCGATTACCAACTTGTCTCCGGTTCCTAGCGCCTCTTCCACGCCTGCTCCCTAAACTTTGACCCTGATGATCAACGACCTGTAAATTTCGATGAAACCTCCCATGCAACCCCTATCCCAATCTGCTCTGACCCAATTGCCATTTCTCAAGGCCTGCCCAGATGGGCGCTTCTGGCTGTGGCAAAGGATTCGTTTACTCAGCCTGGTCGGCTTACTCGGTAGCACGGCAACATTGGCGCAAGCAACTGAGCTGGAGATAGAATCAGCCGTGAGCGAGCCGCTGCCAATGGCTCCAGAGATGGTTGCCCCGACTGAGTCATCCTCAGCGGGTGCCCACCTGAAAAGCCAGGAAGTTTACATTGACCCGACCTCTTATGACATTGGTGCGACCGAGCGGTACGTTGCATCCCCTGAGGTCACATCCCTTCCTCGATATACAGAGGTGCCTCAGTTTTCTGAAGATGGCGTTAGGGCCACTGGCTGGGATGGGGCAGTCTCAGACGACTTTATCTATGCTCCGGGGCAAACTTCTAGCGCTGGTCGGGTTTACACAGCTAATACCCGGCGATACCCAACCTATCGTCCGCCTGGGCGGATAGGGAATGGTAATCTTCGCCTTCTGTTTCCGTTGTCGATTCCGGCTCCGATTACTTCGCTATTTGGCTGGCGGATTCACCCGATTACTGGAGAATCTCGGTTTCATTCAGGGGTTGACTTGGGTGCACCTCTTGGTACCCCAGTTTTAGCGGCGCTGGCTGGGCGGGTGGCGATCGCAGATTGGCTGGGCGGCTATGGCCTTACTGTTACCCTAGAACATGGGGATGGTAAACAAGAAACACTCTATGCTCACCTGTCAGAAATTTTTGTCAAGCCTGGCGAGATAGTGCAACAGGGAGAAGCGATTGGACTAGTGGGTAGCACGGGCCTTTCAACAGGGCCACACCTGCATTTTGAGTTTCGCCAACTCACTAACGAGGGTTGGGTAGCGCTCGATCCCGGTGCTCAGTTGGAATATGGCCTAGCCCAGCTTATCCAGGCGATGCAAACTGCTAAACGCTAAGGGTGGTAGATGGAATCGAACCGCAAATTTCTGCGCGGGTGGGTTTGCTAATACGCAGGTAGCCTTTTGCTACAGCGCTGACTGAATCTGCTCCTGGCATGGGGTTATCGCTCTAGCGACCTCATTGAGGACAGGATGCCGGGGCAGCACCTCTGGCTAGGGCAACCCCCCTTCCATCTCCTCACCTCCCCATGCATGGCAGTGGCTAGGGGCAGGAAACAAGGTCAAAAGAACCGTGCGACCCAGGTTTGTGCATGCTAAGGTGTCCTAACCCGCAGGGCGAGCACGATATTTGAAGTTTCAGTAACTTTTTCATCGGCCAATCTCAGCGCTGGAATGGGCGTGCCATCATGGGAAATAGGGATTTGATGAATCTTCACTTCTATAGGTGTACTTACTAGGTGTATTTACTGCCCCATGGGGACGGGTTTTAGGCGTAGAAATGCGGATAGGCTGATTGGGTTTACGAGAATCGCTACCAGTTGAGGCATTCGGGCAAACTAAGCCAGTCCTTTTAGGCAAAACAACTCTAAACAGCAACTCTAAATTTGCCAGCTTTATTACCGGATGGTTGGGCAAGCGCCTTGCTTATAGATGTCAGCAAGTAAACGTAAGCCGGGCGATCGCAGTCTAGCAATCTAGGGAAAGCATCACTATTGGTTGGAGAGAATCTGTGACTCAGGAATTTCACATTTCGGTCACTCCGATCGGGGGAAATGAGTATCTCGTGCGGACGGAGCGGATTGTTCCGGGTTCGCTGATAGCAGAGGAACAAGTCACATGGGCCGTTGATGACTGGTTAGCGCAAGCCAGCCGCCTCATGAATGACCCTCTGACGGGGTTGCTCCGAGGGGAAAATTTAGGCGCAATTCCTGCCTTTGATGGCTTGCCCTTCGCTCAACCCTCTACTAGTCTGGTGCATCTGGGGCAACAGCTTTATGGGGCTTTGTTTCAGGGGTCAATTCGGGATAGCTGGATGACGGCGCGCGGCATTTCCCAGCACCTGCGGCAAATGTTGCGCTTACGCCTGGGGTTGAAAGATCCGCGCCTTTCCCGGCTACCCTGGGAAGTGATGTACGCGGGCGATCGCCCGCTAGCGACGGGCACAGACGTGTTATTCTCCCGTTATCATTCCAGCGCTGCTGCCCTCACTTCCTGCCAATCGTTTCAGCCATTACCTCTGGCGCAGCCGCACCAACCGCTCCGAATCCTCATGGTGCTAGCCGCTCCCAACGACCAAGAACGGCTGGCCCTTAAGCAAGAGGCACAATCTCTGCAAGAAGAACTGCAATCAGGTACAGTCGGTAGTGGTATCGTGGCACCGATTGAGCTGACGATTTTAGATCAGCCAGGTCGTGAACAGTTAACCCAAACCCTGGAACATCACTATTATCAAATCTTTCACTATGCCGGACACAGCAACTTGGGGGCTTCTGGGGGCAGCTTATACCTGGTTAACCATCGCACGGGGCTAACGGAAACCCTGAGTGGCGAAGACTTAGCCGGGTTATTGGCCAATAATGACATCCGCATGGCAGTGTTTAACTCTTGTCGGGGAGTTCATACGGCTACCGGGGGTGATAACGAGGGCAATTTGGCAGAAGCGTTGGTACGCCGGGGAATTCCCTCAGTGCTGGCCATGGCAGAACGGATTCCAGACGATGTCGCGCTCAATCTCAGCCGTTTGTTTTATCGCAATCTCAAGCAGGGCTACCCGATTGATTTAAGCCTGAACCGAGCGCGGCAGGGGTTGTTGTCATCCTACGGGTCTCATCAACTCTATTGGGCTTTGCCGATTCTCTACCTGCACCCTCAGTCAGATGGGTATTTGCAGCCAGCCGTTTCGGTGGGTCAGTATCCAGACCTATCCCTGGATACGGTTTTGTCTGAGGAGATCAATGCTCTACATCCTGCTGCAAGCCAACCTGCTGCGCAGCCATCGCCCCAGTCAGCGTCTCCCACTGCCGCAATGCCAATCGCAGCGATCGCCGCAGCGGATGAAAGCGAAGATTTGCCTGTTTCTCCTTTAGAACCCATTGACGATTGGGAAACTGTTGCCCGCATGGTTAACCAGCTATCAGCGACCCACTCAGAGCATGGAGAGACCCCGCTCGCGGCTGATTTGACTGAAAATTTACTGCCCGATGCAGAGCTTTCTTCTCCTTCCTCTTACCTGGCATCTACGGCTTCACCTGCGGAAGGTCATGCCCGCCTGGGTGATCCCTCCGTTTTGGTAGCGACGACCCTGGTTGTGGATGAGGGAGGGCCAGACCTCTACCGCGAGTTAGAGCAAATCCTGGCCGATTCGGGGAAATCAACGGCGGCGATCGCCGCAGGGCTGGCAGCGATTCAACAACACCCAGAGGAGGCCGAGGCGTATCACCAGTTGGGCAACGCTTTAGCGGAGCAGGGCTATTTACCCGAGGCGATCGCGACCTACCAGCGGGCGCTTAGACTGGCCCCCAACTCCCCTGATTTGTATCATCATCTGGGAACGGCCTTCTATCAGCAGGGGCAACTTCCCGAAGCGATCCAGGCGTTGAATCGGGCAATTCAACTAAATCCCAGCCTGTCTCAGGCCTATCAAAAGCTAGGGGAGGCTATTCGGCGCCAAAATCAGCCGACCGCAATGCACCCCTACTCTACCGCTACCCCCGCAGCAGCTCTTAGCAATACCGATTGGCCCCTATCAGCAACCCCAAACTCTGGTCAATATTTACCTCGCTACGACGCTGTCGGCACCGTTCGGCAACAGCTACCCTGGCTGTGGCTGGGCTTAGGGGTTGGTAGCATTGCCTTGGTGCTGTTGGGTGGTTGGTTAGCCCAACGGCAGTTTGCTAATACACCCGTGTTACCCGCTCAGGAGCAAACTCAGCCGTCTCCAGGAAGTGCTGCGTTGCGCCAGCTCGGCACAGCAGAAGTGACCGCGATCGCCATCAACGCTTTTAGCCAGGGAGATCTCCGCACCGGGCAAATGGCCACAGAAGCTTTATTAGAACGGCAGGCCTTTAAGTCTGCCGCGGAAGCATTGGGTACCGTGCAGCCGGCACAACTGGAGGAACCAACAGTCTTATTCTTAAGGGGTCGGCTAGCCTGGCAGGCCTCGACGCAAAACCGTGACCGAGACTTTAGCCCAAATGACGCTATCCGTTTTTGGCGGGGGGTCACGCAGAAAAATCCCAGTGCGATGGCTCAAAATGCTCTGGGGTTTGCCTATTACTCAGCGGGTCAGCATGACCAGGCCCGTGAGGTTTGGTTCCGCACGATTGAACAACTGGGATTACAACTTGATCCTGCCACTCAGGCGGTTCCTAAAGAAGCTCTGACGGCCTATGCAGGTATCGCTCTAGTCCTGGTTAAAAAGGCCGAGGCGTTGCCCCCAGAGAACCGCACCGGTTTGTATACAGAAGCCAAGCAGTTACGTCAAAAGATACTGACCGCTGCTCCAACTGAGTATACGCCGAACGCCCTAGGCAAAGATTGGCTCTGGTCAGAACAGGCGATCGCTGATTGGCGCAAGCTACTGGCTTTAAAGTAGGTTAGGAAAAACGGGTTAGAACCTGCTATTTCAGCACTGGCCATTTGCTTCAAACCCCACCCTGCCCCCTCACTGTTGAGTGGTTAGCAGTTGAGTGGTTAGCATTGCTGCGCCAACGTTATTTTCGACACATTTTGACCCAGCGGAACCATTCCCTGTCTAAAATGGTCAACGTTTACAAATCTAAGACAGGGATTGACGTTATCTGGTAACATGCCAGACAACCCGACTAGATTGCCCTAACCTTTGGAAATGTTCCAGGAGTCTTCATGAAATCTATCCTTCGACGTACCGTAACCATTGGCTTGACTGCCAGCGCCTTGCTTGGCACCTTTTTTGTCAGTGCAACTCGCGTACTTGCCCTTTCTGAAGAACAAATTGTCAAGATTTTAGATCAGGTTCCTGTCTTTTTCATTGGTAATAACCAGGGCGTTTTGTTGACTGCAGACCAACCCAATAATAAAAAGGGGCCAAAAGTTGCCCTTGCCTTTGTTTCGCCAAAAGATGCGCAGACTTACCTGGATCAGGTAAAAAAGGCCAATCCTAATATTGGTAATCAAGGGCAGATCATTGTACAGCCCCTGTCAGCTATCTACGTGCACAACAAAGGGAACAAAGATAAGCAAGATAGCTTTGTGTTTGAGTGCTGCATTCCCGCTCAAAAAAATGTAGAGGCTGCCATCACCTTGATGAAGCAAAATGGTCAAAAAGTAGAGCAATTGCGCAGCACGCCTCTATTTGTTGCTCGCTTTAAGGGGCAGAAAGGTTATTTGGTTGCCCGAGAAGGGGATAAGGTTGTTGATTGGCCTGTCTTTTTCAGCAAAGATGATCTAGCGGCAGCCCTAGAGACCTTGAAAAAGCAAGACCCTAGCTTGGCCAACAATGTCGAAATTGAAGTGTTGGATCTAGCCTCCCTGATGGCAACCTTGACTTCTAAGAATGAGCCTTCCTTTAGTGCAATTCGCCTAGTTCCACCCAAGGATGCGATTGAATATGTGGTAACGAACGTTCAGAATAATCAGGTACAACCTCAGGCCCCGAAAAAGTAAGTCGTTTGGGCGCGATTAAATTGAAGAAGATTTTGGGGAGTGGAGGCGGTTACAGCCCCCACTCTTTCTTTCTTAAAAGGAATTTCTGAACACTTCTGCGCGTAAGTTTTGCTTCAACCTGCCCGCTCCTTCTTTCTTATAAGGAATTAGGACTACCTACTCAGACTTGCGCTGGAGGATTTTGGGTGAGGGCAAAAGTGACGCGCACCCTTCCTATTGCCTTTTCTTTAATAATCTAAATATCCTTAATCATCTAAGTATGGAGAAGGAAGGGAGTTGTGCATGGCAAAAAAGCTTCAGAGTTTTTTGCTGTTTTGCCGATTACAGTTGTGTCAGTTGTTGCCACAGGCTAGCAAAGTCGATTTCATCCCAACACTCTGCTATTTTTGCGTTTCTGATTTTGTAAATCACGATTCCAGTAAACGCAACGTTGCGCTGAGTTAGAGCAGCACCATGAAACATGCCAAGATGGTTTCTTCTGGCCGTAGTGGTTCAGCCGTTGTCCTTTTCCCTTGGTGATCGCATTAGGACAGGTTACTTTAGCCACAGATATGGCATAACGGTGAAAGGTTTAATGGGACGGCATGGAAAAGCGGATCCTTGGGCTTGACCCAGGGTTAGCAACTTTGGGGTTTGGCGTCATCAGCGTCAATCGTTTTCCTAGGGAAGCAACTGGTTCTGCTCCTGCCGTGGGTGTTGTAGACTACGGCGTTATCCAAACAGCGGCGGATCAACCCACGGGCCAGCGGCTACAGGTTCTTTATGATGACTTGAATACGCTGTTAAACCAGTGTCAACCGGATCTGGTGGCGATCGAAAAGTTATTTTTTTATCGTATGGGCAATACCATTGCAGTTGCTCAGGCGCGGGGAGTAGTTTTGTTGGTGGTGGCTCAACATCACTTTACCCCTGTGGAGTTTACGCCCGCCCAAATAAAACAAGCGCTGACTGGCTATGGCAATGCCAAAAAGTATGATGTTCAGTTAGCCGTGGCAAGGGAATTGAATCTAGCAGCAATTCCTAAACCCGATGATGCCGCTGATGGGTTAGCTGTCGCCTTAACAGCTTGGTTTCAAGCGGGAGAGCGCGTCTGTTGGGCAAACAACTAGCGTCGGGGTTTTTGCTTGGAAGAAAACCGGGCGGCAATCGCGGCAGAAAGCTCAGCGACTTTAGCACGTAACTGGCGAAGAAAACCACGGAGGTCAGGAGCCACAGTTTCTCGGTCATTGGCTGGCGAAAACCGTGCTTCCAGAAATTCTTTTAGCTTACTACTGGTGAGGGGCCGGAGAAGCGTACCTTTTTCGGCGACGGAAATGGAGCCGGTTTCTTCTGAAACAACGACACAGATACAGTTATCGACTCGCTCGGTAATCCCCATGGCGGCTCGGTGGCGTGTGCCAAGTTGGCGAGAGGCACTTTTCTCTGATAAAGGTAAAATCACCCCAGCGGCAACAATGCGGGAATCGCGCACTAGCACGGCCCCGTCATGGAGCAGAGTAGAAGTTTGAAAGATGGTTTGCAATAGTTCCCTAGAAACTTCAGCATTGAGGCGCACCCCCGGTACAGAAAAGTCGCGTTCATCAATAGGGCCACTGGTTTCCAGAATGAGCAAAGCGCCAGTGCGGCTCTGAGAGAGGTCTTTAACGGCATCAACAATTTCGTCGGTGACACTGCCTGATTTGTAGGTGGGGCGATTAGGAGGCTTGAACAATTGCACGACTTGCCCCCGCCCTAGCTGCTCCAGAAAACGACGAAACTCTGACTGAAGGATAAATGCCATAGCCACGGCAGAGCCAATCACCAGCTTGTCGAGCACAAAGTTAAGCAGATTCAGTTTGAGTTCTCGACTGAGTGCTGAAGCCAAAACCAGAACAATGAAGCCCCGTACCATCCACAGTGTACGCCGCTCCCCCACAATCACTAACATCATGTAAGTGAGTGCGACTACTAGCAGAATATCCACCAGGGTATGAAAATTGAGCGATCGCAGGTTGAGCACAGCAAGAGGCGCCAAAGGTAGCATCCAGCCAGAATCTATCAGCATTTGCCAAAGGTCTGCCATTAATCTGGGTCAACTCTGCGCCTTGACAAGCGGAACTCAATCATGCGAACTGGTAATCGGCTGGTCTGCCCTTAGACCATCAAACGGAGCGTAACCGCTCCGGCAATCGATCCTGGCGGAGCAAATCTTGCCAGGTTTCCCGTTGCAAGATTAAATTGGCCTCGCCCTCCTTAACGACAACGGCTGCCGGGCGCGGAATGCGATTGTAGTTAGACGCCATACTGTAGTTATACGCCCCGGTTGCTAGCACAACGAGAATATCTCCACTTTGAATCTTCTCTGGCAGCAGGGCATCTTTAATCAAAACATCGCCTGATTCACAATGTTTACCAGCAATGGTGACGGGGGTTTGGTGAGGAGCAGACAGGCGGTTGGCAATCAGTGCCCGATAGAGGGATTGGTAGGTAATCGGACGGGGATTGTCTGACATGCCGCCATCGACACTAATGTAGGTGCGAATATCTGGCACCACTTTTTGACTGCCAACGGTATAGGCAGTCACACAGGCAGAGCCAATCAGCGATCGCCCTGGCTCACTCAGCAACTTGGGTAACGTTAGCCCCTGGGCTTGAAAGGCAGTTTTAACAGACGTTGCTACAACCTGTACCCATGCTTGAATACTGGGTGGATCATCGGCTTCTGTGTAGCAAATGCCCAGGCCACCGCCAACACTTAGCTCCTGCACAGGGAGGCCATAGTGAGCTGCTTTCACAAACCACTGGGCCATTACCACCCCTAAGTCTTGATGGGGCTGCAACTCAAAGATTTGAGAACCAATGTGGGCATGGAGGCCGATGCATCTCAAGGTGGGTTGTTGACTCACAAACTGAAACACTGCATCAAGCTGGTTGGGGTCGAAGCCAAACTTACTATCTAAATGCCCAGTGCGAATGTATTCGTGGGTGTGGCATTCAATTCCTGGGGTTAACCGCAATAAAATCGGAATTGGCTGCTCGCCCCCCAAGTTAACAAGGGTTTGTAATTCATACCAGTTGTCTACAATAATGCGGCAACCAGACTCGATCGCCAGTTGTAACTCCTGAACTGATTTATTGTTGCCATGGAGATAAATCTGCTTAGGGTTAACCCCTGCCTGTAACGCCGTGATCAATTCTCCGGCAGAAACGACATCCATCCCCAGCCCTTCACTGTGGGCGATCGCACAGACAGCTAAACAACTCCACGCTTTCGAAGCGTAAATCACCAGAGATTCACCGGGATAATACTGGCGAAACGCCTCTCGATAGTGGCGGCATGCCGTGCGCAAGGTGACTTCATCTAGGACATAGAGGGGAGAGCCAAATTGCTGCACCAAGGCAACCACATCGCACCCACCAATTTCCAAATGGTCTAACGCATTGACCCGGGCTGTCAGTGGCATAAGTTGTTGATTGGGTGAGTGCTCTGCTGGATTGTCTGCCAGAGCAGTTGCCACTGTCATCTCTGGCAGGTAACGGTAAGCCGAAGCTTGCCTGCTCTCTTGATCTGGTGTTCCCATCTATATCAATCCTTCGTGCTAGTTTCAGAGGTGGCAAGAAATCCCAGTTAATCTGCGGTCGCCCCCTAATATAAACCTTGCCCAAGTCCAGACTAGGCATTTTGCCGGTGGGTTTTCCACTGGTTTCGACTTGGACTTGTTTGAGCTGCGTTCAGAAAGCTTAAGACAAAAAGGGGGGAAACTCCTGACCTAGGTCGGCTTTCTGACTCGCCATCTTTGACCGAGCACTGCTAAAGTGTGCTACACCCTGTGTGACTACGGCGATTACTCAAGTGATTCTAATAACAGTTTACAATCGTAGGCTAGGTATCCTGTGGTTATTCTGATTCTTTTCAGTTGTTTTTCGACTTTGCAGAGGGCCTTCTAAGACCAATGGATTGAGATCGCCTAGTGCTTAATCCATTGGGGGTAAAGGGGTGTGAGGGCGCTTCCCCACTAGGGAATTTGACCCTGGCAATCCGTCCTCAATCTGGTGGCTACGGCTATATGAATTGCCCCTCCTACAGGGTCAGTGGAGAGAGCCTGTTACCTTTAGGATGAAGACAATCGCCAACGGTCTACTGCTTCCGCGGGTGCTGCGATCAATGGTGATAGTTTGTTAGTGGTTTCCGTGCAAAAATTAGTGATTACTCCTCTAACGGAAGCATTATTGCCTGCAACGTTAGAACTGGATCAGCGCTGTTTTGGTGGCCTCTGGAGTGTAGATGGCTACCGTCGCGAAATGACTAGCCCCAACAGTGAGTTACTGGTGCTACAGGCATTTTCCAAGGCGAAAAGCAAGGCCCTTGCCTCACCGATAAGCACTGAGCCAACATCAGCGACCTTGTTGGCTATTGGTTGCTGTTGGGCAATCTTGGAAGAAGCCCACATTACGATTGTGGCGGTTGATCCAGCTTACCAGCAACAGGGGCTGGGCCAGACGATGCTTTGGGCGTTACTCGATTCTGCCCAAAGGAGAGGCCTAGAGCGAGCCACGCTGGAGGTGCGGGTTTCTAACCAACGGGCGATCGCCCTTTATACTAAGTTTGGCTTTTGCGTAGCCGGTCGCCGTCGTCGCTACTATCAAGATAATAACGAAGATGCCCTACTGCTCTGGCAAAGCGGTTTGCAAACTCCAGCCTATAAGGTGCAACTGGCTCAATGGTATGACCAGGTGTGCGATCGCCTGCGACAAGCTGGTTGGCAATTGAGCGACCAGCGAGTTTTCATTCCTTAGAGAGGGCCATTCCTCAGCAACGGCGGATTCCCTCACAGCCAAAGGTCAGAGAAACGTGCGTCGGCGCTCTGGCAGAGGCTATCCCGATATGAGACACGCAACCTGTCTGTAGCGGGTTATTCCCCTTCTCTTGCCGCGTTGGCGTAAGCCTCCATGGAGGGGCAGGTGCAAACCAGGTTGCGATCGCCATAGGCTTGGTCAATCCGCCCAACGGCGGGCCAAAACTTATGGGCACGTGTCCAGGGGGTGGGGTAAACGGCGCGATCGCGGGTATAGGGGTGATGCCACTCCTCAGTTAGGGCCAGGGCAGTATGAGGTGCTTGTTTCAGCAAATTATCCTGACGATCAGCTTGGCCAGTCTCAATTTCACGAATTTCTTGGCGAATCGCAATCAGGGCATCGCAGAAGCGGTCTAACTCAGCCTTTGACTCACTCTCCGTCGGCTCAATCATAATCGTACCGGCAACCGGCCAGGAGACGGTCGGTGGATGAAACCCGTAGTCAATCAGACGCTTGGCAATGTCATCCACCTCAATGTCGGCGGATTTCTTAAATGGGCGCAGATCAATAATACACTCATGGGCAACTAGCCCGTTTTTACCCTTGTAGAGCACCTCGTAGTGTCCCTCTAGGCGCTTGGCAATGTAGTTGGCATTCAGGATGGCGACCTTCGTTGCCTGGGTTAAGCCTGCGCCACCCATCAGGGCAATATACATCCAGGAGATTGGCAGAATGCTGGGACTGCCCCAGGGTGCAGCGGAAACAGGGCCAATGCCCTGAGACCCCCCAATCGCAACGACGGGATGCTGAGGCAAAAAGGCCGCCAGATGCCGGGCAACAGCAATGGGGCCCATGCCAGGGCCACCCCCCCCATGGGGAATGCAAAACGTTTTGTGGAGATTGAGATGGCAGACATCCGCCCCGAAGTCTCCTGGCCGACACAGCCCCACCAGGGCATTCATGTTAGCTCCATCCAGGTAAACTTGGCCGCCGTAGGTATGCATCAGAGTGCAGATTTCCTCAATCCCTTCTTCAAAAACCCCATGGGTGGAGGGATAGGTAATCATCAATGCCCCGAGGCGATCGCGGTATTGCTCTGCCTTCATCTTCAGATCAGCCCGGTCAATATTGCCTGCCGCATCACAGGCGACAGAAACCACCTGCATGCCGGCCATTACAGCACTGGCGGGGTTGGTGCCATGGGCCGAAGTAGGAATCAGGCAGACATTGCGATACCCTTCTCCCCTGGTGCGATGATATTCACGAATTACCAATAAACCCGTATATTCACCCTGGGCACCGGCATTGGGTTGCAGCGAGACCGCCGCAAAGCCAGTAATTTCGGCCAGCCATGCGGCTAACTGCTCAAACAGGGTCTCGTAACCGTGGGTTTGATCCAAGGGGGCAAAGGGATGAATTTGCCCAAATTCTGGCCAAGTTACCGGCATCATCTCTACCGTGGCATTCAACTTCATCGTGCAAGAACCGAGGGGAATCATCGCCGTTGTCAGGGAAAGATCGCGACTTTGCAGGCGATAGAGGTAGCGCAGTAGATCGGTTTCTGAGTGGTACGAGTTGAAAACTGGGTGGGTTAAATAGGGGCTGGTGCGTTGTAGTTGTGCTGGGATGGGTGAGGGCGGGCAGGCCAGCAACAAATCCTCTGGGGTAAAGTGGGCAATGTTTTCTCCGGCAAAGATTTGAAAGAGGGCAATTAAATCATCGGAACTGACGGTTTCATCTAGGGCAACACTGACGGTGTGGGCGTCTAACTGGCGCAGGTTAATGTGGTGAGAATGGGCTTTGGCTAAAATGGCTGGCGCCTGACCGTGGCCGACTTCAACCCGGAGGGTATCGAAGTAGGGTACGGGTGCGACCCTGTGCCCTAAACGGGTCAGACCCTCGACTAAAATACAGGTGAGGCAGTGAATCCGGTGGGCGATCGCCCGTAGGCCTTGAGGGCCATGGTAAACGGCATAGGTGCTGGCGATAATGGCCAACAACACCTGGGCAGTGCAGATATTGCTGGTAGCCTTGTCTCGGCGGATATGTTGTTCGCGTGTTTGCAAAGCAAGCCGTAGAGCGGGTTGCCCATGCTTATCTTTAGAAACGCCCACCAATCGCCCAGGCAATTGTCGCTTAAAGGCGGCCTTGGTGGCGAAATAGGCAGCGTGAGGGCCACCATACCCTAGGGGAACGCCAAAGCGCTGGCTACTGCCGACGGCAATATCGGCCCCAAACTCGCCAGGGGGCTTCAGCAAAGTCAGACTGAGCAAGTCAGCCGCAACCGTGACTAGGGCACCAACTGCATGGGCGCGATCGCAAAAATCGGTGTAGTCATAAATTGCTCCATCCGTCGCTGGGTATTGCAACAAGACGCCAAACACCGAAGCATCTAGGGAAGCCTGCTGGTGATCACCCACCACCACCTCAATGCCCAGGGGCTGGGCGCGCGTTTTTACAACCGCAATGGTCTGGGGATGGCACTGCTGCGAAACCCAAAAGCGACTGGCCCCTGTTTTGCAAAGACCGTAGCTCATCGTCATCGCTTCGGCGGCAGCGGTGGCCTCATCCAATAGAGAAGCATTGGCAATCTCTAGCCCCGTCAAGTCTGTCACCATGGTCTGGAAGTTGAGTAGAGCCTCCAGGCGACCCTGAGCGATTTCGGGCTGATAGGGAGTGTACTGGGTATACCAACCGGGATTTTCAAGAATATTGCGCTGGATCACAGGCGGCGTGATGCAGTTAAAGTAACCCATACCGATGAATGAGCGGTAGACCCGGTTTTCTTGGGCGATTTCCTTGAGTTCTTGTAACAACTCGTATTCGCTTTTAGCCGACTCTAGATGAAGGGGCTTTTGCAACCGAATGCTGGCGGGCACAGTGGCTGCAATTAAGTCATCTAGGTGATTAAACCCGAGCAATTTCAGCATTTGCTGCTGATCCGAAAGGGGAACCCCAATATGGCGATCGCAAAACTGGTCTGAGTAAGCCAAGGGGTTGATAGGCCCTAGGGTCGGTAACACTGGCTGAGCAGAGGGTTGCTTATGCGGTTCACTACTTTTCATCGAAATTGGTTCTAGATTCATTTCACCTATGCCAAATTGCGCCATTACCTACCGTTCCTTACCCAGAAGTCATTAATCGGATCCGTCAACTTCAATCAGGACTAGCTTCTTCAGGAGTCTGTGTCAATTGAATTTGCTGGAGGATTGAGCATCACGCTGTCTCAATTTTGAGGGATTTCACCCTGCTAAAATTGCCCCTTTGAAGAACAATCGGTGAGCAATAGCCCATCACCCTAACCCTGGAGGGAATGATCAAGGCTATCTGCGTGCTCCCGCGCGATTTTACTCATCCCCGCCAGTTACATTTTGCAACATATCTATCAGAAGTGGGGTCATTCGCCCTCAACTTGAGCGCGGTATTCCTCCACTGAAAGGGCATCTTCCAAATCAGCCGGATCGTCGATTTGCACTTTGATTAACCAGGCTTCTCCATAGGGGTCTTCGGCTAATGCTTCGGGGGTGTCTAGTAGGGGCAGGTTCACTGCCAACACCGTGCCATTCACGGGAGATTTCAGATCTTCCACGGCCTTTACTGACTCCACGGTGCCAAACTTCTCGCCCTTCTCAACCGTATCTCCGACTTCAGGAAGTTCAAGAAAGACAATGTCGCCGAGCTGATCGACGGCAAAGGCAGTGATACCCACAATGGCTGTTTCCCCATCTAGGCGGACATACTCATGGGTATCGAGATACTTCAAATCCTCAGGATATTCAAAGGCCATCACAAAATCCTCAAATAAAAACAGTTATGACCTCATATCGGTCTGTAATCATATCGGTCTGTGCTCCATCAGCGTCTCCTTACCACCGGGGTTCGTCGCAAAATCGACGCGGGGTGGCTGGGGGGAATTCGCTCAACCGAGCTGCTACCGTTTTCTATTAAATCTTGCTCTTCTTCAGGCAGGTCGGCGATAAAACGGTTTTTTAACAACGGTTGCCGGATAAAGCTTGCCGCGAATTTCGACTTCAACGGTTTGCCCCACTTTCGCTAGGTCGGTTGGTACATAGGCGAGGGCGATCGCCCGTTGCAGGGTCGGGGCCAGGGTTCCACTGGTGATTTTGCCAACAGGCTTGCCAGCGTGAAATACGAGATAGTCATGGCGGGCAATGTTGCGCCCCTGCATTTGTAAACCCACCAGTTTACGGGAAACGCCTGCCTGCCTTTGCTGTTCTAAAACCGACCGCCCGATAAAATCACCCTTGCTATCCCAATGCACTAACCAGCCCAAACCCGCTTCCAGGGGGGTGGTGTGGTCATCCATATCCTGTCCATAGAGACCCAGTGCGGCTTCTAGCCGTAGGGTATCACGGGCACCCAAGCCGCAGGGGGTAACCCCGGCTTCTAGTAGCGATCGCCAGAGGTGTTGCCCGGTTTCTGGCTCCACCATAATCTCAAAGCCATCTTCTCCGGTGTAGCCGGTGCGTGCCAAAAAAGCGGGTGTTCCCAAGATTTCGCTGAGGCAATGGCCAAACACAGGGATGGAGGTCAGGTCAATGGGGACAAAGGGCTGTAGTTGGGCGATCGCCCGGGGGCCTTGCACCGCCAACAGACTTTTTGTGGCAGAGACATCTTGAAAGGTTAAGCCTGTCGGTTCCAGATGGCCTAAAATCCAGGCTTTATCTTTGCTTTTCGTAGCGGCGTTGACAATCAACCAGCCGGTTTCAACCCCTGCAGAGTCCACCCCCTGATAGTAAAAGATCAAGTCGTCTATAATGCCCGCCTGGGGGTTCAGCAAAACGGTGTACTGGGCTTCTCCTGGCTGGAGACGGCTTAAATCAGAGGGCACGAGTGCTTGCAATTGGGCTAATAATCTCTGCCCTTGTAGATAAAACTTGCCCATATGAGAAATATCGAACACCCCAGCCGCTGTGCGAACCGCCTGGTGCTCATGGGTGATGCCAGTAAATTGCACCGGCATTTCCCATCCCGAAAATTCTGTCATGCGGGCACCCTGGGCGGCGATTTGCTCATACAGGGGAGTTCGCTTCAAGGGGCCTGGTTCGATGGCAAGTGCTGGCGCATCTCTGTCGTCCATAGTTCACTCTGAATAAATCTCTTAGAATTTGCTAGCGTTGCATAACGAAGGGGGAGTGAGGGTGAATGGGTGCTTCCTATCTAGATTCTGCAACGTCAATTCTCTCAGGACTTCACCCGGCTGCAAAGGAAAACCCCAAAATTCCTGGCCGTCAACTGGCGCTATAGTAGGGAAACTCCCAGTCGGTGTGCTGGTTTTATCCCCTGCGTCGTGTTGCGAGCAATTCTGCCTATGTCTTTGTTGCCAGAGTTTTTGTTGACCGAACAGGCTACAGATGCTGTAAAAGATGGCAATTGGTCAATGGTAGCCACTTACCTGGAGCAGTTGCTGGGTGTTGCGACGGTACCCGGGAAGCCAGACACTTCAACGGCAGATGGGAAGGATGATTGGCAGCGATCGCTGTTGCTGGCATTGCACGTTTTAGCGGTAGGAGATTTTCAAGCTCGGTGGGAGGTGGCTAAGTTAATCCCCGCCTTTGGAGAAGGCGTGATTGCTCCCTTGGTGGAGTTGCTGCAACAGCCGGAAGCTGATGAGGATGCCCGGTGGTTTGCGGCGCGTATTCTGAGCAACTTCTCTCACGCGGCGGTGATTCCGGCGTTGTTAGATCTGTGGCAAAGCAGCTCTAGTCCTGACTTGCAGGCCATCGCGGCAGAAGCTTTAGCCCACCAGGGAAAACGAGCCATTGCCGTTTTGATAGAGTTGTTAAACCGTTCTGAGACCCGCTTACTCGCAGTTCAGGCTTTGGCCCAAATTCGCAACTCAGAAACGATTCCCGCGCTTCTGACGGTGGTGCAGGATCAAGAGCCAGCCGTAAGGGCGGCGGCGCTTGAAGCCCTCAGTAGTTTCCATGATGAACCGATCCCACCGGTGTTGGTTGCAGCCCTCAAGGATGTCGCGGCAACGGTGCGACAGATCGCCATTCGGGGGTTAAGCGTTAGGGCTGACCTAGCGAGGGAATTAAACCTGGTGGCGGTGATTGGCGATCGCCTTTGGGATGTAAACCCCACGGTTTGCCAAGAAGCCGCGATCGCGCTCGGGCGGCTGGGGGGAGAAGAGTCGGTGCTGCTGCTGCATCGGGCACTTGCCGGGCCGCTGGCACCACTAAACCTGCAACTGGCCTTGGTGCAGGCGCTGGCCTGGATTGGGACCGATACCGCTTTGGCCTGCCTAGTCGAGGGCTTTTGCCAGCCAAGTCTGCCTGATCGAGTTCGTTATGAAATCATTACCCTGTTGGGGCGGTGGCCCCAGCCAGACCTGTACCCTCTGGTGGCAGATGCCTTGATGGCGCTGGTGCAGTTGCCATTGGTGCTAAACGACACTGGATTGAAATCCGCCATTGCGCTGGCACTGGGACAGTTACAGCAACCCGCCGCGATAGATTGGCTGATTGATCGGCTGGCCGAACCTAATCAGAGCCTGCGCTTACATGCGATCGCAGCCCTCAAAGCTTTGGATGCCCGCGAGGCACGGCAACGCTTAGCCGCCTTGATAGACCAGGGAGATGTCAGCAATCCCTTGCGTGAGGGAGCCGCGATCGCCCTGAGAGAATGGTAGTTGATCAAGGGATAAGGAATATTTGTCTTATTACTTTGGGCATTGCTTTCACCGAGGCGCATGAAACGCTGCAACCTGTGAATATTCTCAGTCTAAAAGAGGCTGACCTAGCTTCATTGCACTCAATGGGTTGCCCAGAAAAAACTCCGTTTAACTCATCAAAACTCATTGAAAATTTGCAAATCTGTAAAAAACCTGCAAACATCCTTGACCTTGCTGTCGCTGTCGCGTGAAGCTCTGTTAATCATGGGGCAGTCGGGCAGCCGCTACCCATGGCCTTGGGGGCGGTGCACCCAGTAAAGATGCTGACAAATTAGATTGTGCCGCATCCCCGGTGCGATGGGGCGTTCTTTCTAACCGATGGAGCCATCCATACTTCGGTGCAAGACGTTGCTGATTTGATCGCAATTGCTAAGTTGGCTGAGTCGATTCAGGGTTAAGGGGATGTGAAGGTACTACGCCTTCAACCAAGGGTTTACCCCTGCACCCCTGCCTCAATCTGGTGGCGATGGCTACAGGTATAAGTTGAGAGGTCGTATGAATCGAAACGTTTGGCTGAGCACTTATGTCGAAGTCTACGTTCCGCTCCAGTGGATACAGCGACTCAGGTACTCAGTGCAAGAAGTGTGTCTTTCGGTGTTTCCCTGGGATTACTAGCGTTTGGGTCACAGTCTGAGGTTTTTGTTCACCGTTTCGCGATCTCCGGATTGGTCATAGTTTCTCTGATGTCGCAATTGATTTAGTCATTTCCCCCCCCTTAACATACCCCCCTTAACGTAGGAGATCTCTCTCATGTTTGATTGCATCGTGGTTGGTGCAGGCCCTGCTGGAGCCAGTGCAGCGTATCATTTGGCTAAGCGCGGGCGCTCGGTACTGCTCCTAGAAAAACAGAGCTTACCTCGTTATAAGCCTTGCAGTGGAGGAGTTTCGCCCGTTGTTGCCCAGTGGTTTGATTTTGACTTTACCCCCGCGATCGCCCAAAAGGTTGAGAGGATCCGCTATACATCAAAGTTAGAAGATCCGGTCACGGCTCAACTCGAAACCCGCGAACCGATGTGGCTCGTGCAACGGGATGTGTTTGACCACTTCCTCGTGCAACAGGCTCAGCAGCAGGGAGTTGAACTCCGCGATCGCACCGAGGTTTGCCAGATTAGCTGGCACGGCGACTTCTGGCAGGTCAGCACGATGGAAGAAGCTGTGACGGGGCGTTACCTGATTGCCGCTGATGGGGCTGAGGGGCCGATGCGTCGCTGGCTAGGGTTTAAACCCGCCAAACAACGGCTAGGAGCTGTGATAGAGACGCCAACCAATGGCCATACTGGCCAGGATGTCTGGTTTGAGTTTGGCCTGGTCAAGAATGGTTATCTTTGGAGTTTTCCCAAGGGCGATCGCACCACCGTGGGGATTGCCACATTTATTGGTGGAGAACCCACCGATTTGACTCAAACCTTAAAGGAGTACGCGCTTCAGGCCGGTATGGCCATGGCAGATAGCCACCCCCGCGCCCATCTCCTCTCGTTATGGGATGGCAACCAAAAGTTGCATAGTCACAATGCACTTTTAGTCGGGGAAGCCGCAGCCTTAGTGGATCCGTTTACGGCAGAAGGGATTCGCCCTGGGATGTACAGCGGCATGAAAGCCGCCGCCGCCATTGATCAGGCCCTTCAGGGAGATCAAGCCGCTCTGGAAGCCTACACTCAGACCATTCATCAGGAATGGGGGGCTGACCTTGCCTGGGCCCAAAAACTAGCTGGTTTATTCTATCGCATGCCCGGTGTGGCCTATCGTCTAGGCATCAAACGCCCAACGGCAACCCAGCGGATTGGGCAAATTCTTTGTGGGGAATTGCGCTACGCCGATGTGGCCAACTATGCGATTAAGAAGCTCAGTGGCAGCCTGATTCCAGGGCGAGGCTAGTGGCTAAGGAGAGCAAAATCGAATCGCTCCAAAACCTATCAATCCTCAAAGGCATTGGGAAAAATGCGGGGAGCCTCCCGTTCCTGATTAGCTAGCTCCGATGGGGGACGATCGCTACTCCAGGCCCACCAGGCTTGCTCACATTCACAGTGGTAGAATTCTTGCCACTTGCGCCGATGATCTTCCGTATAAACGGGCGATCGACGATTGACCCAAGCGCTCTTAGCCTCCCGGCTCGATGCTCGACAGACTGGGCAGGCAAATTCCTTGGCGTGAATGGCGTTGAGAGTCCATTGTGGGGGGGTGGGGTCAAAAGCATCCATGGATTTCAAGAAAAAGGGCTTTATCCCTATTGTTATGGGTGTTTTGGTATTTGTCAGGCACAGCAGCGAGCCATTTCAATTGAGAGAATCCATTCAGCGATTCAGGTAAGCGATTCAGACAAATTCGTGGCTCAATTGGCTTGAATAACAGAATCAACATACTACACTTGTATTATGACAGTGATTCATTACCCCAAAAAGGAGAATTTCAATGCCAACAATCATGCGAACCTCAACCACAGAAATGGAAGTAACCAGCATCCGCCTAGAGCGAGAGCTGAAGGAGCGGCTTAAAGAGTTGTCTGGCAATCAGGGCTATCAGGCCTTAATTCGAGATATTTTGTGGAACTACGTCCAACAAAAGTCAGGGGATTTTACCGCTTCCATTGCTCGCTCCGAAATTCGTGCCACAATCGCCGCTACTGCCCAGCAGGAAGAACGCTGCACCCTGACGGGCAAACCGATTTATCCCAATGAGCCAATGCTCTTAGGCTTAACGACTACCGGGGTGATGATTCCCCTTAGTATAGATGGCTTAAAAGAATAGACGGCTTAAACTAGCTTCTAATTTGCGCTGTAAAGCAATAGTGTCTAGCAAGATGCCACTCTCGTGAATCTCTTCGTCTCAAGGGGGCACAGGACACTGCGGTCGCAAAGCTGTTTATCCATCGTTCAGATAAACGGGCCAACCTTCTGACATCAGTAGAAGCCCAGAGCCATTGCAAAACGCTGGGCTTTGAACAGGTTGATCGCTGCTTTCAATGCTGACAGCGAGGCGTTTTCGGCAATATCCGGCCCGTTCACTGACTCTTTAGAAAGGCCATTTAGCGTCAAGCGCAATAAAAACGACAGACTCAACCAAACCTCCTGAAGGGATTAACAGCCCGCAGAAGGGAAGGATTCTTGACCGTAGAGTGCGCTTTCTCCTTTAAGACTCAGATTCTACCTTTTCGCGTTCACCGAGGCCCTCTTCAAACACAACTGAAGCGCCGTTGCCGTTGTCAGCGATCGCCGTTGCCGCCACAGGTGCCTCCGTCTCCCCGAGATTGAACGCCACCCGCAGTAGGGGGGGGGCCACAAATGTGGTTAAAATCACCATCACAATAATGGCCGCATTCAGAGCACTATTCAATACCCCACTAGCAGCACCAACCGAGGCAAACACCAGACCCACCTCACCCCGAGGCACCATGCCCACGCCGATCGCCCAGCGATTGATACCTGGCTTACCAAAGACGCTAAAACCCGTCACAACCTTACCCAGAATAGCGACCGCGACTAAAAAAGCAGCAATAATCAAGCCTTCGCGGTTTTCAGCCACAAAAGGGTTCAACACGCTAACATCAGTTCGTGCCCCAACCACCACAAAAAAGATGGGCACCAGCATATCCGCAATGGGAATGACCTGCTCTTCTAGCTCACTCTGTTTCTCAGTTTCAGCTAGAATTAAACCCGCTGCAAACGCGCCCAAAATCGACTCTAGATTGACTGCTGCCGCAACATAGGAAAGAATGAAAACAAAGGTGAGGGAGGTCAGCAGTAACTGACCGCGAGTTTTCATCTCGTTGACTAAAGTCACAAACAATGGTGCCAGCAACCGGCCCAGCCAAATTGAACCCACAAGAAAAACAGCAGCACTCACAATCAAATACAGCACATTTGTGACCTGCACTTCGCCATCGCGGGCAAGGCTAGCAACCACCGCCAGCACGATAATACCGAGCACGTCGTCCATAACAGCTGCGCCGATAATAATCTGCCCCTCGCTAGAAGCCAGCTTACCAAGCTCAGACAGCACCTTGGCTGTAATACCAATGCTAGTGGCCGTTAACGCCGCTCCAGCAAAAATTGCGGGCACTGCCGACACCCCAAAAATCAGCATTAGCCCAGTAGTTCCCAGGGCAAAGGGCACTGCGACCCCAACAACGGCCACCACTGTGGACTGGATACCCACTCGCAGCAATTCCTTCAAGTCAGACTCCAGGCCAATCTCAAATAGCAGAATCACCACCCCAATCTCAGCCAGGATAGAAATGACCTCACCTTGGGCATGAAACACATAGGAAACGGCTTCAGGGCTGAGGTGCCCCGTCATTTGCAGAAAAGCCATGATCAGTGAACTGGAGCCATCTTCTCCAGCTCCTGGAAAGACTAACAGGTTTAGGGCTGACACCCCAACAATGACACCACCCACTAATTCGCCCAGTACAGGAGGTAGATCAATCCGGGCGCAAACTTCGCCCCCCAACTTGCTAGCAAAGTAAACCACGACTAGACTCAGTAGCACTGCTCCTAAAATGTAGGGGCCACTGGTTGACTCAATCGAGGTTTCAACTTCGGCCAATAGGGGCGTAACCAATGAACTTTGTAGGGATATCAACCAACCCATGGTATTTACCAGTACTCAACGTTTACCTAACTTTACAGGGTTTGCAAGCAGAGCATCAGCATCTAGGGAAAGAAACAGGTTTCTAAATTCTGATGGCCTGTATCGATTTCTGCAATGAATGACAGTTACCTGAAGTGTTGGTTGAGCTTAACTTATCAATACGGTGACTTTAAATCAGATCTAAGTAACGGTAATGCTAGCCCACCAACAATCTGACTAGATTTCTGCTGTAGAAGGCGTACATGATGATGAATTTGGTAGCCTTTCACGCTTCCCTTACCTGCTTACCTGTGGCACTTCCCTTCATTAAGAGAGCATGGGAGTGTTTCACACGACTTGTAGCCTCCAGTCACTCAACGGCGTAGGCCCTATACTTCTGCACCCACTTCATAAAAATACTTCATAAAAATAAAGAGGGGGAAAAGCTAGCTAGAGAAAAGCTGACTCAATGAATAAGACACGCCATCAAGCTGATCAGATGCAGCTCTTAGCTTTTCTAACCCCTTGCAGAGCATAGAAGAGAATGTATCCGACAAAATGTATTCAGCTTATCCGAATGCTAGTTTTTACGGCGGTTGAGTAACGCGCCTCAGACAAAGGTGCGGTGGCACAGAGAGGAGAAATATTATATTGAGGAAGGTTATGTAGTCAGTAACGCGCCTCAGACAAAGGTGCGGTGGCGCAGAGAGGGCATCTGACGACGAACTTGTTCGAGGCGAGAGGGCTGAATCGAGGCGATCGCCACACCGGGCTTCTCACCAGCATCGGCTAACACAGTTCCCCAGGGGTCAATGACCATAGCATGACCATGGGTGTAGCGCAATTCATAGTGGTTCCCGGTTTGGGCGGGAGCGATGACATAGCAAGTATTTTCAATCGCGCGCGCCTGTAGTAGCACTTGCCAGTGATCTTTGCCCGTATAAGCAGTAAAGGCTGCCGGCACAAACAAAACCTCTGCCCCCATCTGGGAGAGATGGCGATAGAGTTCAGGAAACCGAACATCGTAGCAAACTGACAAACCCAGGTTACCAAAATCTTTAGAAGGATAGACCGGCGGCAAGTGGGTGCCTGCCAAAACTGTCCGGGACTCTAAATAAGTGTTGCCATCAGGTAAATCGACATCAAACAAATGCACCTTTTCGTAGCGGGATAGCTCTTCTCCATCTGGGCCAACCAGCAAGGCCGTGTTGTAGACTTTGCCATTCCCAACAGGCACCGGGAAGCCGCCCCCCAGCAAGGTAATCTGAAAGCGTCGCGCCATGGTTTTAAGAAATTTTTCACTTTCATGATGAATCTTCTCGGCCTCGGCAATTTTTGCCTGATCATCCCCCAAAAACGAAAAATTCTCTGGCAGTGCAACCAACTCGGCCCCTTGATGCACCGCCAAATCAATTAACTCCTCTGCTTGGGTGAGATTCTGTGAGAGATTTGGCAGACTAGTCATCTGCACAGCGGCGGCCTTGTAAGACTTCATAGATGTGACTCAAAAAAATGGCTGAAGCTATCGCAAGCTCTAGGAGGGATGGAACTCCCCCTAACTACAGCTTATCGATAGTGCTTTATTCAATCCTATCAGTCACCCATTCACCTACATCTGTGAAATTTTAGCTTTGATGCAGTGTCTACCGCTCGTCCTAGCTCATCGCTTAATATAGAAACAGCTATTTCAAAAAAACTTGATGCAAAAGACAACCCTGCCAACCCTGGATGTCGCTGCCAGTTTTCATGCGCTCTCCGACCCGCTGCGGGTGAAAATTCTAGAGATCTTGCGGCAGCGAGAACTCTGTGTGTGCGAGCTTTGTGAGGAGTTAGAAGTCACCCAATCGAAGCTCTCCTTTCATCTCAAAACCCTCAAAGCCGCTAGTCTGGTTCGCTCTTACCAGCAGGGTCGCTGGATTTACTACAGTGTTAATCTCCCTCGTTTAGTGGAGTTGGAGCAGTATCTGGCCGATTTTCGCCGCTACGGTTCGGTTGCCCCTGCCCGCCTCTGCCAAGAAAATTAAAGGCATGGGTGCTGGGGGTGTAAATTTTTAATGCAAGTGCTCTGGATAACTTGACTGAACAACTTTTTTTGAAATGATTAGAGGGCTAGCCCCACTTAAGTTCACTTGGGTAAAAGGAATTAAGAGTCTATGGTTTCTGTCCCTCGACTTAACTCGGTTCAAGCGTTGACCCTTGCTGGAGTCGCGATCGCTCTAGCCGGTTGCCCTGCTCCCCAAGCAACTGCCCCTGATCAAGCAGAGTCTCCTGCTGTCGCAGAAGTTGCCGCCGCTGATAAAACCAAAATCCCACCTGCTGGTAAGGTCATCATTAGTGGATCGAGTACGGTCTACCCGATTTCCGAAGCCACTGTTAAAAAATTCAAAGAAACCAAAGACGGGCAAAAGACCGACGTAAGCGTCGAATTTACAGGTACCAGTGCTGGCTTTAAAAAGTTTTGCGCGGGCGAAGTAGACCTGACAGGGGCCTCTCGCCCCATTCTGGTAAAGGAAATTGAGACCTGTAACCAGGCAGGCGTTCGGTTTATTGAACTAGTCGCTTTTGATGCCCTTACCCTGGCGGTCAACCCCAAAAATAATTGGATTAATTCGATCACCGTCGATGAACTGAAAAAGGTCTGGGAGCCAGCCGCCCAGGGCAAAGTCACCAATTGGAAGCAAGTCCGAGCCGGTTTTCCAGATAAGCCTCTGAAGCTGACGGGTGCAGGCTCCGATTCAGGGACTTTTGACTATTTCAATGAAGTCATTTCTGGCAAGCCTAAGGAAAGTCGAATGGACTACTTTGGCAGTGAAGATGATGATGAGATTGTCGAGTTTATCGTCAAAGAGGAAGGAGCGCTAGGGTACGTTCCTTTTTCATACTTTGAAGCGAATGAAAGTCGGCTCAAGGCTTTGGCAATCGACTACGGCAAAGGCCCTGTCTTACCCAGTCGCGAAAATGTGGAAAAGGCCAAATATCAGCCCTTCTCTAGGCCTCTGTTTAATTACGTCAATTTCAGCGCGGCCCAACAGAAACCAGAAGTTCGAGCCTTTGTCGAGTTTTATCTGAAAAATGCCAAGGATACAGTCAAGGAAGTGAAATATATTCCCTTACCCGACGATGGCTATCGCTTAACCAGCATTTAGTTTCAGCGTGGGGAAGTGGGTACCGTCTTTAATGGAGTGCCCCAGCCCGACGTAACGGTTGAAGAGTTGCTGCGGAAGCAGGCAATTTTTCAGCGAAATGCTGATCAAAGTCGGCCCGGTGTGGTTCACCAATCGGCCAGCAATTAATCAAGTCTGACAACGTCACTCGCTAGCGATGGCTTCTCTTTATGAACGGTGCACAAAGTAGCAGAAGCCACTTTGCTGATTCCCAAAACAGCCCGGAAGGCTCAACTTTTTCGAGTTTCGAGAATGAGCTTTGCGAATCACCCAGAACAGAGGATGAAGGGCATGAGCCAAAGATAGGTGGAGGCGATTTCTTATCTGTTTGCCTATTATCTTGCGTTGGGAAAAAGCTGACAATCTGACTTTGATCGCGATTGCCGCGATTGCCAAGCTACTGAGTCCATCAGGTTTTAAGGGGGGATTGCGACCAGCCAGGGGTTTGCCCCCTGTACCCTGTCCTAGATGGTACGGTTATCCTATGGCATCTTCATCGCGGTGCGATTAGCAGGAGAAAGTGCAACAGTGCCCGTTAAACATTCCATCAGATGGATGAAATTTTGAGATTGGGGTGTTTCATGGCGGCGTGAGGCGCTGGCCAAGTTTCTGGGAACGTTTCTTTTGATTTTTGACGGCACTAGGGCTGTCATGGTCAATCACCTGAGTGCGGGGGCGATGACTCATTTGGGTTTTAGTTTTGTCTTTGGGGCCGTGGTCGCAGCCCTGATCTACACCCTGAGACATATCAGTGTCTATCCAATAATTTTCAATTTTCGAGATCTAAGCTAGGAGAGGATGTGATGAAGCGTGTCATGTTTGTTTGTAAGAAAAATTCGGCCCGCTCTCAAATGGCTGAGGGATTTGCTAGAACCCTGGGAGCTGGAAAAATTGAGGTCACCAGTTCGGGGTTAGAGGCCAGCCAGGTTCGCCCTGAGGCGATCGCAACCATGAAAGAGGTTGGCATTGATATTACCAATCAGTACTCAAAGCCCCTGAGTGACTTTAAGGCCGAAGACTTTGATGTGGTGATTTCCCTCTGTGGCTGTGGGGTGAACCTGCCCTCAGAATGGGTACTGCGCGATGTTTTTGAAGACTGGCAACTGGATGACCCCGCCGAGCAACCAGAAATTTTTCCCCGAGTGCGGGATGAGGTGAAAGCACGGGTCGAAGGATTGATTGCCAAGCTCACCGAACCTGTAGAAGCCTGATGCAATCTCCATCTTATCCACCGATCCAGGAGAATCTTTGGTGGGTGATTCCTGGCCAACTGGCGGGGGGACGAATGCCAACTAGTGAGGAGTTACCCGCCTTGCAGGCAGCAGGCGTTGGGGCGATCGCTTCCGTGTTCCATGAGGCCACCAACCTGGACACCTACCAGCAAGCGCATATTCCCTATGTCTGGTTGCCAATCGCGATTGACTCGGTGCCAACGAGCGAGCAACGGCAAGCCTTGCAGCGGTTTATCGAGCAGCAAACGGCTCTGGGGCGTGGGGTTGCGGTGCATTGCAGCACAGGCCGACACCGCACTGGCACAATGCTGGCGGCTTACCTGATTCACACCGGACAGACTTATGAGCAAGCAATGGCCACCCTGTTGGCGGCAAACCCTGAGATTGAGTTGCCCACTCCCCAGGCAGAATTTTTGCAGAAGCTAGGTCAGGCCGAGACCGTCTGATTGAACCCCTGATGCCAATTCACATCATTGATCTAAACAGTCGTTAGGAACCGCTTAAATCTCCTATGGAAGCATCGATTGCTGAACCGATCCAGGAAAATCTTTGGTGGGTGATTCCAGGTAAGCTAGCTGGAGTGCGCAAGCCTCTGCCCGATGAGATTTCAGAGTTACAGAAGGCGGGTATTGGTGCGATCGTGTCGGTTATGGATGACCCCTCTAATTTGGATCTTTATGAGCAGGTCGGGTTGCCCCATCTCTGGTTACCAACCAAGGGCGGTACTGCCCCCAGTCTGGAACAGATTGAGGCCTTGCAAGCCTTTGTCGAGACGCAAAATCAAAGGAAGCACGCTGTGGCCATTCACTGCACCAGTGGCCGTCGCCGTACCGGTACGATGTTGGCTGCTTATCTGATCAAAGGCGGCATGGCCTACGCAGAAGCCATACAAGTGATTCACCGGGCGAACCCAGCGGTTGAGTTGCGAGCAGCCCAGATGGAATTTTTACAAACCTTGGCAAACTGACCAATCAGCAGTACGAACTCAGTTTAGGGCGGGGTGTAGGGGAGAAGTCCCTTTAGGGGGAATTTTTTCCTATCTTCTTGCTTTCACCGAAATACCCTGACGCGTTTACGTAAGCCTATCCTGGCTACTGCTTGCGTTGGTCAGAAAGCTTAGAGATAGGGGTTCTATCACCTGAAACCTGACCATGGAGGCACAGGGAACATAGAGCCATCTCTCGATGCCCTGCGTGTCTCTCTGTGGTGGAGTGCTGGGGTTTTCAGTCCCTTGCATACATGAGGCTTAAAACAGAACTCAAAGCGATTCCCTGGTGATCCTGGTGCTGAGACGCTTGTCGGTTTTGTCGCTTGATTAATTTGTACTCCTTAGGACAAAGCCAAGTGCTCAATTGTTAATGCCCGGTTGGTTTTCTGATTCGCTGTGGCCGTGAGAAAGAGGGCGATCGCTATCAACAACGTTAGAGGGTTCTTTGCTTGCTGGATTCTTGGAGATTTTAGAACTTTTGCGATGGATGACCGAATCTACCGTTGGTGTGGTAAGTTGCCCTGTAAACTGCCTCTTCTGACAGTTGTCAACGGTGTTGCTATCCGAAATGCTGATAAGCAGTGGAGTCAAAACGTTTCGTTGCTGCACCAGCAAGCGATTGGTGGGAAGCGCCGGTAGCACCACCGGTTTGAATTTGCGAGTGTCATCGAATTCGAGATTTGCTCTACTAACTATTAACTATCGTTCACCTTGCGGGATTTCTTTTTAGAAGAATACCCTGAGATTGAGGCGGGTTGAGCCAGAATTCTCTGGTGCGCCTCCTAAGCGGGCGATCAAACCTGTCCACACGGGTATTGGCTGCAATAGAAATCACCTCAAAGGCCAATGGCGCTGAAATCGGCAAAATCAAGTGTCTAGATGCCGATGCTTCAAACATCTGGGGGGTATTTGCTCCTGCCATGCTGCGCTATTTCCTTAATGATCCTTAGGTACCTTGTTATGGCGACTACTTCCTCCTCTCCTCCGGTTTTGACTGACCAGCCTCTGCACGCGATCGCCCCAGAGGTGGTGGTCGAGCAACTCGGCAGCCACGCTGCGAATGGCTTAAGTCAAGCAGAAGCCCGGCAACGACAAGAAAAATATGGCCCTAATCAACTAGCGAGCAAAGCCGGAACCCCTCCTTGGCTGCGGTTTTTGCACCAATTCAATGAACCTTTAATTCTGATTTTGCTGGTAGCAGGCGCAATCAAAGCTGCTTTAGCCAGTTGGGTCAATGCCGGGGTGATATGGGGGGTCACCCTGATTAATGCCATGATTGGTTACGTGCAGGAGGCCAAAGCCGAGAGTGCGATCGCGGCCCTCGCTTCGGCAGTAGAGACAGAGGCGACCGTCATTCGAGAGGGGCAAAAGTTACGAGTGCCCTCCCAAGAATTGGTACCGGGGGACATTGTGTTACTCAAAACCGGCGATAAGGTACCCGCTGATCTGCGTCTCCTCCATGCCAATAATCTGCAAGTGAATGAGTCGGCCTTGACTGGTGAGTCGGTTGCCGTTGAAAAGCACATCATGCCCCTAGAGCCGGAAACAACCTTGGCTGAGCGAGTGAATATGGCCTATGCCGGTAGCTTTGTTACCGCTGGTAAGGGTAGAGGGGTTGTGGTTGCGATCGCCAACCAGACAGAGACCGGCAAAATTTCTCAGTTAATCGACCAGCAAACCAACCTCAGCACCCCCCTCACCCGTAAATTTAACCAGTTTAGCCGCACACTGCTTTACATCATTCTAGGAATTGCGGCCTGCACCTTTGCGATCGGCTTGGGCTATGGCAATTCCTGGGTCGCGATGTTTGAGGCCGCAGTGGCTCTGGCGGTGAGTGCGATTCCAGAGGGGCTGCCCGCAGTGGTCACTGTTACCCTGGCGATCGGCGTGGCGCGCATGGCGCGCCGTCATGCCATTATTCGCAAGCTGCCAGCGGTCGAAGCATTAGGGGGAGCCACGGTGATCTGCTCCGATAAAACCGGCACCCTGACCGAAAACCAGATGACCGTGCAGGCTGTCTATGTGGGCGATCGCACCTACACTATCACAGGGGAGGGCTACGACCCCCGGGGGGAGATCCAAGCCTCCGGCCAGACGATTCAGCCATCCCAGCATCCCCTGCTGCAACAATGCCTGTTGGTTGGACTGCTTTGCAACGACTCTCACCTAGAGTGTAAAGATCGGTTCTGGAGTGTCGTTGGTGCTCCGACAGAGGGTGCCTTGCTGGCATCCGCTCAAAAAGCTGGGCTTGTGCGCCAGGAATGGGAGCAACGCCTACCCCGATTGGACTCAATCCCCTTTGATTCAGAATTTAAGTACATGGCGACCCTCCACCGGGTAGATGCTAGTGCCGAGGAGGTTGCGGCCCTTCCCCTGCCGGTTAGTGCCCATGTCATTTTTGTCAAAGGTTCTGTTGAGGCGATTGTGCAGCGGGCAGAGACCTCGTTGGATGCCAACGGGCAACTTCAACCGATCTGCCCAGAGGCGATTCATCAACAGGTAGAAGCAATGGCCAGCCAAGGTTTGCGGGTGCTGGCGATGGCTCAGAAACCCGTCGGGTCAGAACAGGTGAAAGTGAGCCATAGCGATCTTGAAACGGGTCTGATCTTTGTGGGATTGCAGGGCATGATCGACCCCCCACGTCCGGAGGCCATTCGCGCTGTGGCTGCCTGTAAAACGGCGGGCATTCAAGTCAAGATGATTACAGGCGACCATGTCACAACGGCAGCGGCGATCGCCGAGCGCATGGGTATTACCAAAAACAATCAGGTACGCGCCTTTACCGGTAAGCAACTAGCCGAAATGGATACGGCCACCTTAAGCCAGGCCGCAGGAGAGGCGGTTGTGTTTGCCCGTGTTACCCCAGAGCAAAAGTTGCGCCTAGTCGAAGCCCTCCAGGCCAGAGGGGAAAGTGTGGCCATGACGGGAGATGGGGTGAATGATGCCCCAGCTCTGCGCCAGGCAGACATCGGGATTGCGATGGGCCAGTCGGGCACAGAAGTCGCCAAGGAAGCGGCGGATATGATCTTGACCAATGACAACTTTGCCTCGATTGAGGCTGCTGTAGAAGAAGGCCGTACCGTTTATCGCAACCTGATCAAGGCGATCGCCTTCATCCTACCGGTGAATGGGGGCGAATCCATGACAATTTTGCTCAGCACCCTGCTCAATCGCGAGTTGCCAATTCTATCGCTACAGGTGCTGTGGCTGAATATGGTCAACTCCATTACCATGACCGTACCCCTTGCTTTCGAGCCTAAGTCAGAGGGGGTGATGCAGCAGCCACCCCGCAATCCCCAGTCCTCTTTTTTATCTGGCCAGTTGCTTAAGCGCATTATTCTAATTTCTGTATTTAATTGGATTGTGATTTTTGGCCTGTTTGAGTGGGTACGGCAAACCCAGGACAGTAGTCTGCCCCTAGCTCGAACCATGGCGATTCAAGCATTAGTGGCCGGGCGCATCATCTATCTGTTGAGTATTAGTCAACTAGGGGTCGGCCTGTGGAAACGGCTACGAGGGCAAGCAGCCTCACTCAATGATGCGGCAGCCGTGGGGATTGGGATTGTAGGTGCGATGATGTTGCAAGTGGTCTTTAGCCAGTGGGGATTAATGAATCAGCTCTTTGGCACCGCTCCCCTGAATTGGCAGCAATGGGGTACCTGCATCCTGGTAGGATTACCCATGGTAGTAGTCGCATGGGTGGCAAACTGGATCGATCCTCTACGGTGATTGGTATCGTTTGTCCAGCCTGGGCTGGTTAGTGTTTGCCAGTGTGCTATCCCTACTGACAATTCAAATCGGGGCCATTCTTAGCTCCGGCGAGGCTATCGCACATCAACCGTTAGGGCGTTCTGAACGAAGGGATGAATTGCCCTTGTTTCCCTTTCTTGAATGCCCGTCAAGGCTATCCCCTTCTCCTACGGAGAGAAGGGAGCGAGCGATTTGGTTTCCTCTCCCTTTGGGAGAGGGTGAGGGTTGGGAAAGGGCCAGAGTGAGGGCAAATGGGGTGATGCCTATCCAGTTCAGCATTGTCACCGTTGATTCTGCTCTGAGTAACTTGGATTGAATGACCTGGCAACCTGAGTGGGTGGGTTGAACTTGTTCATTCTGATGTGGCAAACCCGATAACTCAACTCGCCCTTTCCTAGATCGTCTCAATAGATTGAATTCCTGCTCTTTACTGCCATGACCCAACCCCCTCAACCAACACCGACCAATACTCCCCGCCAGGATATTTCTGAGCTGGTGCGGAACCAGTTGCAACGCCTGCTAGAAATACAAAATTTTCAAGGGGCTAAGGCCTTGCTGGCACCCGTTCAGCCTGTTGATATTGCCGATGCGATCGCGGGTTTACCCGATCCGCTGCAAGCGATCGCCTTTCGGCTGCTCTCAAAAGATGAATCCATTGAGGTCTACGAATACCTCGACTCAGATATTCAACAATCGCTCCTGGCAGAGTTTCGCCAGCAAGACTTTCTCGATATTGTCAACCAGATGTCGCCCGATGACCGGGTTCAGCTATTTGAAGAGTTGCCCGCAAAAGTCGTGCGGCGACTTCTGCAACAACTGAGTCCAGAGGAGCGAGAAGCGACGGCCATGCTATTGGGCTACCGGCCAGGAACCGCCGGGCGACGCATGACCCCGGAGTATGTGGGGCTGCGGGAAGATATGACCGTGGCCGAAGCCCTTGACCGGATTCGCTCAAATGCTCAGGATGTGGAAACAATTTATACGCTTTATGTGACCAATCGCGATCGGCGCTTACAAGGCATTCTCTCTCTGCGGGAATTAGTAGTGGCTCAACCAGAAGAGCGGATTGGCGATTTGATGACCCGTGACGTGGTGTTTGTGCAAACCGACACCGACCAGGAAGAAGTGGCCCAACTGCTACAACGCTACGACTTTCTGGCCATCCCTGTTGTGGATAGCGAACAACGCCTGGTAGGGATTGTGACCGTTGACGATGTGCTCGACATCTTAGAGCAGGAAACCACAGAAGATATCTATAAGTTGGGGGGGCTAGAAGCCAGTGAAGATAGCTACTTTCGCTCTAGCCTGTTCAAAATTGCCCGGCAGCGGGTGACTTGGCTGCTGGTGTTGTTGCTGACCAATACAGGCACTACTGCTGTGATTCGTAGTCAGGAAGAGGTGTTGGAAAAAGTTGTAGCCCTAGCAGCCTTTATTCCCCTGTTGATTGACACTGGGGGTAACGTCGGGGCGCAATCTTCAACGGTGGTTATCCGAGGTTTGAGTACCGAAGCCAGCCAAATGCAGCGGATTTCTCGGATTGTCGGTCGCGAAGGAGTTACCGGCACCCTGCTCGGCACGATGTTAGGGGTGATTGTGACCCTCTGGGCCTATGTGATGCAGCGAGATTGGGGGGTCGCCTTTTCTGTGGGCGTTAGCCTGTTTATGATTTCAATTTTGGCCTCTGTGGCTGGAGCGTCTTTGCCGTTGTTATTCCGCTCCCTCAAGCTAGATCCTGCGCTGATGTCAGCTCCTTTTATCACCACAGCGGTGGATGTGCTAGGCGTATTGATTTACCTGCTCACGGCCCGCTGGATTTTGGGAATTTGAAGATTTTTGTTCTTTCGCAGGGTGGGTAAAGAACCTTATCTGTACCCACTCAAGCCATGGGATTGGCTGCTAACAAAACTCACGAAAAAGGATGGGGCACATACGCTTTTCCCAGCCTATGGGGTGGTACGGCCTAGAAGAGATGGGCGGGCTTCACTTTGCGGTGGACGTAAGGGGGAGATTGGTTGGCGGTTAGGCCTTGGTCTCAGAAGTTTTAAATCTGTCCTGAAACCAAGGCCCGGCGAAAAAGGGATCGTGTAGGCTAGGCTAGGTTAGGTTGGATCGACAGCAAGGGGGCAGGTTAGGGCGTGGCGATCTTATTTCAGGCGGGTTGGCATCTGGCGCAAGCCCAGACCCAGGCCCGTGACCCAGTAGCCGTTTTTTTGATCATTGTGGCTGTGATGCTGGTGATGCCGCTGTTATTTGAGCGGCTGAGGTTGCCCGGCATTATTGGCCTGATTTTAGCCGGGGTAGCCATCGGCCCCCATGGGTTTGCCCTGCTAGAGCGCGATCGCACCATGATTTTGCTGGGCACCGTCGGGGTCATTTTTCTGATGTTTCTGGGCGGCCTAGAAACCAGCCTAGGTGACCTTAAACGCAATGCCGACAAGGCGATTATTTTTGGCTTAGCCACTTTTTTGCTCCCCATGGGTTTAGGTACCGCTGCCATGGTCGCGATCGGTTATGACTGGCTCCCTGCCATCTTGATCGCCTCCTGCTTTGCCTCCCATACCCTGCTGGCCTTACCCGTCCTCAGCAAACTGGGCATTATGAAATCCCCAGCAGTAACTGCTACCCTGGGTGGTACCTTAATTACCAATGTGCTGGCTTTACTGGTTTTAGCAGTGGTGGTCAAAGCCAACCAGGGGGATCTGACCCTGGTTTTTTGGTTGCGACTGATTCCTTCCCTGGTGATTTTTACCTTTGCCACTCTATGGGGCATTCCCCGGCTGGGGCGCTGGTTTTTTCGGCGCTTTGGCCATGATGAAGGAGCCGAATTTACCTTTGTGCTAGCCGCTCTGTTTGTGGTGTCTTACCTGGCTGGGCGGATTGAGGTTGAGCCAATTGTAGGGGCTTTTTTGGCCGGGGTGGCGATTACTCCCCTGATTCCCCAATACAGCCCGCTGATGAACCGGATTCAGTTTATTGGCAACACTTTGTTTGTGCCCTTTTTCTTGATTTCAGTGGGGATGCTGGTAGACCCCAAGGTTTTGTTTGGGGATCCGCGATCGCTGCTAGTAGCTACTGTGATGATTGGGGTTGAGGTGCTCAGTAAGTTGCTTGCTGCTGTCGGCCCGGCCCGCTATTTCCGGTGGAAATGGCCCGATGCCATGGTCATGTTTGGCCTCTCCGTCGCCCAGGCTGCCTCGACATTGGCCGCGATTACCGTGGCCTACAACATCCAATTAGTAAATGAAATCACCATCAACGGCATCATTGCCATGATCCTGGTCAGTTGTGTGGCCTCTCCCTGGATTACCGCCCGTTGGGGAGAGCGAGTTGATCTGAAAAATGCAGTAGCACCTCCCACCCACCCCCTAGAGTTAACCACTCGAGTGATGGTACCCGTGGCTAACCCCAGCACCGAAGATAACCTGCTGCAACTGGCGATTATTTTAACCAAGCAATCCCAGGGAACCTTGCTTCCCCTGCACGTGCTGTTAGCCCGCGATGGCAGAGCCTCTGAGGCCGATCGCGCCTGCCAGCTCCAACTCTTAGGCAAGGCCGAAGAAGTCGCCCATGCTTCTGTAGCCCGGGTCGAAACCATTGGCCGGTTAGATGGAGCGATCGACCTCGGCATTATTCGCGCCGCCCAAGAGCATGATGCCAGTCTAGTCATCTGTGGCTGGAAGGGGTACTCCACCTATCAGGAAAACTTTTTCGGCAGTGTGCTCGATAATGTGGTGCGGCAAGCCGATATACCAGTTCTGATTACACGCTTTGCCCAACCGGTCAAAACAACCCGGCGCATTGTTTTGGCGATCGCCGAGCGGCAACTAGAAGATGATGCCTTAAAGCAAGTGGTGCAATTAGCCCAAACCCTGGCCACGGAGTTAAAAGCTAAACTGACCGTATCATGGTTGCGGCGCAGCCCGGTTGATCAGCCCGTGCAACACTTTCCAGCCGATGCCCTGAGTCCAGAAATCCCGATTCAGGAGCAGACGGGTAGCTTGGTTCAGCGGGTATCCGAGCAGATTAGTCCAGATGATCTAATCATCGTCGTCGCCAATACTCACCGGATTGGGCAACCCGCCATTGGGCGCGAACCAGAGGCGATCGCCCGGATGCATCCTCAGAACTCCATCATCATCATCCACTACCCTTGAGGCCAATAAAAATTCCCAATCAACAGTAAGAAACCCCGACTGGAAATCATTAGCACTTTACCACAGAGACACGGAGGGCAACGAGATCTGACCCTGTGTTCTTCGTAGTCAGGTTCAGGCTAGAGAATTCTGAATTCTGATTTCTAAGGTGGTCTACGGCAGGAGCGGGCAACATTAGAAACGTTCCTATGGTCTCCGAGGGGTTAATAAAACATCATTTGCCGCAGGGTAAACGCTACAACCGTCACCGCACACATCACCGCTAACTGCCCAGGAATCTGGAGCAAGGAGAGCCGAGCGACTAAATCAAACAGAGACGCCCCAGAAAGATCCTTGAGCCAACCGGTTGGATAGGCCACCAGAAGAAATAAAACCCCCATCAGGTGAATGCAACCCAATCCACAGAGACAACTAAATGCTAGCGACTCAAGCTTAGGCAAATGTCGGAACGCCAGATGTCCACAAATCCAGGCAGCAGGAATAAATCCTAATAAGTAGCCAAAAGACGATTTGTGAATGTACTCTATCCCACCCCCTTGGTTAAAAATGTTAAGCCCTGTTAAACCCAGCAAAATATAAGCAATCTGGGACAGTGCGCCAGCATTTCTTCCACCTAAACAGCCCACCAGTAGCACAGCCCCAACTTGGTAGGAAACATTGAGACTATGGGTTTGAAGCGCCCAACTCCCCGATTGAAAATGTGGCAAGGCCAGCATTGCTCCTAAAAAGGTGCCACCGATCGTTAAAAACAGCCCGAAAGTTGCCCACAGTAACTCATTTATCAGTGACATTGTGATTTTCAAGAAGTGAAACCATTTTAGATCTTGGTCGTGGGGTGAGTCGGTCGAACGATGCCTGCTTTGAGATTGTAGAAGCCCCACAGCGCCAAGCATACAATCGGGTATCTGCCGCATTCTTGATTTAGAACAGTATGAAACCCAACTGTAATGATTTAAGTTGAATGATTCAAGTTGCAGATGGAGGGCTTATCCAAACCTCGCTCGCACAATAACTATTCCAGGATTAGGGTGATCAGAAAACGTTATCGTTTAGCCGATTCGGCCCTCTGAAGGTTTGATTGGGAATGCAAAAGTAGCGCTAGCTACTCTTTTGCCGACAAGCAAGAAGAATCGCAATGATACACCTCAATCAGGGCAGTGAATCAGAGAATAAATGATTTTACGTGATCCTGAGAGCAAAATTGACGGGTTTTCAGGAGTTTTCAAACGAGAGCCTGTCACTTTTTCAGGCCTTCATCCCCCAGCCCCTTCCCCAACCTGGGAGAAGGGGGGCCGAGCCATCTCAAAGTCCCTTTTCCAAATTGGGAGAGGGATTAGAGCAATCCGGGTATACCAGAAAAGGGTGAGGGCAAAAGTGATGCACCCTTTTCAAACTGTCTGAGGGCGGTTGCCCCTGCCCCTAGACAGCAAGTATGATCCAACCATTCTGCATTTAAACTGATTGAACCCGTGAACACCATTCCATCGTTGCACTTCATTCGCAAAAAAGCTGGCACCTGGGTGAGTCTGGGATTGCTGAGTAGCTCTTTGCTGACCTTTAGCTCGGCTGCCTCTGCAAACTACGGAATTGAGTCTGTGTTTGACCTGGACGACGGCTCCTTTCGAGAATGCACACGGCAATTAGTACGGGCAAATGTCGAAGTCGAGACAGCGACGAGTGTTTGTGCCAAGAGTTTTAAGCCAGAAAGAATTTCTACCTGCGTCGCCCAAATTGCAAAAGATAGCCCCCTAGCGATCGCCGATATCCTGAGCGCCTGTCAAAAGGTTCGCCGCCCGCTGGAGTTATCCAGTTGTGTTGTAGACATTCGCAAGCAACTGGCCGGTGCCGAGCCAGCCGATGTATTGGGCTTTTGTCGTCGCAGTCTCTTACCGCGACGGTATGCCCGATGTGTGGTGGGGATTACTGCCGACACCCAGTTGGAAGCAGCACCCGCTATGCAAAAGTGCCTAGCCGCAGGAGATTATTTCCCAGCGGAGCTAGACCCCACGTTTATTCCCTACTAACCATTCCCCCCTCTCCCCTACAAGCCATTGCCAATCAAAATAAACGGCGACCAGTAATAGGGATGTTGCAGCGTATCCAGGCTCACCGTCCGGGGTTGGCCAGTGCGGCTATCGACCAGTTCAATATCTGAGCGCCGGCCCCCAACCGGGGTGAAATTTCCAGTAATCAACGCCTGCTG
>CALIDI010000028.1 GCA_938023035.1 uncultured Leptolyngbyaceae cyanobacterium
GGAAGAGGCAAAATCGAAATACTGGAAGGCAACGTGGGATGCCTTCTGTGATGTGATGTTGAAGGTTGATATCAAACTGCCCAAAGATGCGGTAGATGCCAAGGAAACGAAGAAAATTCAGGACATTTCGACTCGACTTTGGGCATTGCCAGTGGAAGATCAACGGGTGGCGATCGCCGTTCTCACCCAACTCTGTGACTGTATTGTCTGGTGGACTCAACGCTACAAAATTGGGAGGTTAGATGATGAAACCGATTCCTGATGCACACAAAAAAGTGCCCCTGATGTTTCGGGCACAGGTGGATGGACGATCGCAACTCCAGTACCTCGATCCTGGCAAAAAGAAAGCAGGAGAGGAGCAGGATGTGGAACTTTGGGTTGATGAGTGGATCGATAAAGCAGAACTGATCCCGGCTGAAGAAGCTGAAGATGTGGAAACGCCCACCTATGCAGCCAAGTCCTATCAGATCTCCTGGCGATTTGTCACCAATGGTGGACAGGATGATGGCATGTTACGCCCTGTCATCGGTGCATCGGGCATTCCTTTCTATCCCGGCAGCAGCATGAAGGGTGCCTTTCGCCAAGCTTGTCAGCAGATGGAGAAAGCTAAGCAACTTCCCGTCGGCACCTGTGATCACTACTGTGGCAGTGAGACCGACATTACCCCCGGAGCCTTGCGGTTTCTGGGCGCTTACCCCATCAACGATTGGAGAGAGGGGTTGCTGGATCTCGTCCATCCCCAGCAAGGTTGGCAGGTCAAGACCCTGGACACCAAAGCCAAACCCAAGGGCGAAAGCGCCTATGCTCAAATCTCTCTCTATCAGCCCACGTTACGGTTTGCCATCTCTAGCCCTAAACCCTTGTCCCCAGAGCAGTGGCAACAAATTTGGCAAATTTGGGAGCGGGCGATCGCCGCTGGGCTGGGCTCCAAAGTTTCTAATGGCTATGGACAAGTAGGTAAAACCTCCCATTCCGTCCTCTACCGCGTCCGGCTCAAGGGACAGGGACAGGCTGCCAAGTTAATCGATGATACCGGGGAGTTTCGCCATAATATCTTCCGGGCCGCTCTCAGGGGGCACGCCTTACGGGTGTTTGGGGGACTGACGGATAGTAAAACGGCTGAGCAACTGGTCGATCACTTATTTGGGGGAATTCAGACTGAAGAGCCAACCGTGGGTTTACTGGGCTTTCAGTTTCAGGAATTGAAGCTAGAGATTAAATCCTTTGGAGATGGAAACTATGTCCAGCCTGCTTACCAAGTAGAAGGAGAGTTGACTTGGTTTCTAACGCAACCCTTAGCGAACTCCCCAGAAAAAACTGCTGAGCTAGAAAGCATACTCAAGAAGTTGATCGCTAAACTCATGCAGTTTGCCATGGTGCTAGGGGGCTTTGGTAAATCCTGGCGACGGGTTGACCACCGGATTTTCTTTGACGAGTATTACGAGGATAGCCACAAAGCTCTGATTGGTTGTCACTGGCAATGGTTAGGGGAAAATGCTCAACGCCGCAATGCGCAAGTGAGCCGGCTGGATAGGGTCGGGGAATTCCTTAATGGTGTTCGGCAAATTGCTAAAGAATGGATACAAGCTCAGAAGAAGCCGCTGAGAGAAACTGACTGGGCAAAAGATTGGCGGGAAGCTTGGCATCCTAGCAAGGTGCAAGTGTGGGGGCGAGTCGCAAACAGTCGGGATGATAGTGTGGCTGTGAGATGGTTTCATCAGCCCTATCAGTCAAAGATTCGAGGCGTTCAGGAGGAAGGCTCAATTTATAAATCACCCTTGACAGGAAGGATTGGTCAAATTAGTCGTATCTGGCATCGTATGTATCCTGTGGTGATTTTGCAAAAAGATCCTGAAAATCCTCAGAAGCCTGTTGTTAAAGCAACACCGCGCTACTTAGAACTCATCACTCTTTTTCCCGATAATTCGGATGCAGCCAATGATTTCTTAGACTTTCTCGATACCGAGCCTGAAGGGTTCCAACAGCTTTGGGGAGATGAATAGCCATGAACCTGTGGATAGTGACGATCGGCAGCAGTGATGTCCAACTAGACAGCGACAGAACCAATCAAGAGAAGGGCCGAACTGAAAAACAGCGCAGTGATAAGGTTTGGAGCTACTGGTACAACGATGACCTCAAGGCTCAACATCACGACATTGCCTTTGAACCCAAGCCCCTGTTTAAGGACAAAGACGAGACCTATCGGATTGCACCTCGTATTCTGGGAACCGTCTACCAGGAATCCTCTGAGACTGTTCAGCAGGAAATTTGGCGCTATCTCACTTTTCCTTTGTTGGATAACTTTGTGCAAGCACTGGCGCACTATCCTAGCCCAGGGACGATCGCTGTTTTACTCACTGATCAATCGGCTGTTTTTGACGATCGCCAACGCCGCAAACCCAAAAGTCCCTACTGGCAAGACACCTGCGAGCTAAAGCCAATTTTGCAGCGTTATTTTCAGGATAGATTTCCAAACATACCCTGCCAGTTCATGATGCTGACACCTGAAACTCAAGCACAAAGCCTGGATAATTGGAATGCCGTGCTTGAATTAGTGCGAGATCAGTTTCGTACCCTAAAAATTGCAGATCAGCCGATTCAGATTAACCCAGAGGAAGTTGTCTACGTCAGCCACCAGGCAGGCACACCAGCGATCTCTTCTGCGGTGCAGTTTTGTAGCTTGGCGCAGTTTGGCGATCGCGTCCGCTTCCTCGTCAGCAACGAATACAACCCTGAACTCACGGGTTTTGTCGAAAGCTCCAGCTATCTGCGCGGCATCAAACGCGAACAGGCAAAGAAACTGCTGGAAAATTATGACTACGCTGGGGTTGATCAGTTGGTGGGTAAAGATCTCACGAGTGAGGATAGAATTCTACTAGATGCTGCACTTAAGTGGAATGTTGCTAAATTTGATGCTCCGCAGCCTGAAGGCCATGAGAGTGAGCCATCAGACCCTAGTTTTCTGGAAATACTGAAACATCATCCAAAATTTGCATCTGAAGTCGCAGAGAGAACAAGAGAAGCAAACTGGTGGTGGATTGCCTATGAGGAAGTGTATCTTGCACTCATTCGTAAAGCTCAGGGCAATATTGTTGAAGCATTTTTTCATTCTTTTCGAGCCTTTGAATATATCTTTGCAGCATGGGGAAGGCAGCAACTTGGTCAGTACGTGGAGTTCCATAAGAACATTCCTTGTCTGAATCCTGCGATTTTAGACGATGAAAAAGACTATTTCTCTGCGAAGCGGTGCAAAGATGTCAGTGACTTCAAGAAGCTGAGAGAGCAACTGGAAGCCTTGAAAGATAAAACTCCAGAAGAGGTAAAGAATGACGATCGTGTACAACTAAATATGGCAACTCTGTGCAAAATTTTCAGGGCCTTTCGATACAAGGACTACAAACGAGATTGTGAGGACTTAAAAATATTTTGGGATACGAACAAGGAAAAGAATGTCTGTGAGAAGCGAAACTTGATTGTTCATCAAGTTGAAGGGATGTCTGATTCAAGTTTGTATGACTATTGGGATGTTAAGGCATCAGAAGAACAGGAAAAATCTAAAGAGTGGGAAAATAAGATATTGAGATTTCTTAACTTCATTGTCAAAGAGGATTTCCCTCAAGGATCTGAGTCCTTACAAGATGCCAGTTTGATGGTGAAGGTGCATCAAGAATTGGCAAGGGCGATCGCCCAACTCTAGCTCCAACCCAAACTAGCTAGCATCCACCATGAAAATCACAGCTTATTTGAGACTGTTCACAATGTTTTTTATCGTAACTTTTTCAAAAAAACAGCGAGGAGAACAACCATGAAAGTTCAGTACTTCCCGAATACAGACACCCTCTATCTAACCCTGCAAAACAAGCTCAGCATCGAGTCTTGAGTTTTAACCGACTTGAACCAGATAAGTCAGGATACCGAGAATCTGATTCACCGGCGGCATCCCATAGTCTGTCAGATCTACCGAGACTGTACGATCGGTCAATCGCAAAAATCGCCAAATTGTTCCTGTTGTCACCGTCCCATAGATATGTTCGATCGACCCATGATTCAGTTCGATGCCAGGGGTTAGACTTGCCCATGGTTAGACTTTTGCCCTGACTGGATTTGCTTACCGTTGATTTTTATAATTCTCTTTACCTACTCCGACATCCTATGGCTACTTCTCATTCTCAAGGGACGAACCACGTTTTCTGGCAAGCCAAAATTTGGGGATTGTTGCATGATCCAGCGTTGAAGGCTTTGCATGACAAGACTGGGCGGGGTGGTGAAGGGGGTTGGCAAGAATTAGCGGTAATGGCTTCCTGGCTAAATGCCCTGACAACAAATCAGCAAGAAGACTCAACGGATCAGGATCGGGTTTCCCCTAAAAAAAGTGGCAAAACCATCTTCAAGTGGATTGCCGATTCTGATCTGATTACTTCTGCCAGCGATCGCTCTGCCATTGGTAGCCTCAATAGCTCTGTAGACTACGGTGCCAACGGTCTGGAAATCAGCCACTTGTTATCTGGAGCCAAGATCCCAGACTGGAAATTACCGGATACCCATCATCAAGCGCTGATCAACGGTCAGGGTCGCGCCCAATTTCTGCGAGATCGAGAACAGCAGCTATTTCCAGATTGGCTCAAGCAAGAAACAGATCCCAAAAAAGTCTTCTGGTGGTTGTGGCGGTGTTTACCCGAAGCGGCTTGCAAAGCCTTTGACGATCCCTCTTTGCTGCTCATGCCTGCTGAAACCCGCATTCCTGACGGGTCGATCTGGAGTCATACCAGCATGACGGCAGCCCTCTGTGGTGCTTTGGCAGGCTATGACTTAACTGAGGCAGATATTACGGAACGATGGTCTGCCAATAAGGAACTATCCCATGCCTATCTTGCCGCCTTTAGCTTTACCCCCGTGCAAGAACTGATCAAAGCTAGCCGCAAAATGCGGGACTTTTGGGCCGGTTCTTGGATTTTGCACTACCTCTCGGCTAAGGTGTGCTGGGACTTAGCCCAAATCTATGGCCCCGACAGTTTTCTGTATCCTAGTTTGTTTCAGCAACCCCTGATTGACTATTGGCTGAGGGAAGAGTGGACTGAGTTTCACGCTCTCATCGATCGCCCCAAGGGCCAACAACTCTTGACGGCGGGCTTCCCCAACGTGTTGGTGATGATTTTGCCGAAGGATAGGGTTGCGGCTGCCATGCAAACCGCCAAGCAATCCCTGAAGGCAGAATGGCAGCGCTTGGGACGAGAAGTGCTGACCCTCTTGCAAGAGGAACGGCGCTGGATGCCAGAATTGCAGGAAACGGACTCTGCCTGGAATGGCTGGCTAGATGCCCATTGGCAAACCTATTGGTCGGCGGTGGCGATTGGTAAAGAAGGGGAAGATCTTAAAGATACGGGTATTTTATGGAATCGGGACAGCGATCGCGATCCCTGGGTCGATACACAAAACACCGCTTATAGCCTGAATGAAAAGACCCGGCTGTTCCTGGAAAAGGAGTTAGCCTTTCTGCGAGCCACCTTTGCCTTCAAGAAACCAGGAGTAAATGTTGGTTCCTGGTGGCCCTACATTTTCGATCAAACTCGCTTTGCGCTAACGGCTGTTAAAAACGCTCGGACTTGGCAAATGCCAACTGCGTTTGGGCCACGATCGACCATTTCTGGCATTGGCCCGGTGGTTCACCCTGATAACCATGCGGGTCAAAAAGATTGGCTCACCGAAGGCCATACCGCCAACCTTTGGGATAACCACGCGGGGCTTTTTGATGGCATCGAAGAACTAAATGCCACGGAAGTTGTGAAGCGGGGTTTGCACCGCATTCTATCCAAAGCAGTGCTGCCTCATTTTCCCGGACAATGGCGCGAAGCCTCTTACTCCCCCGACTTGACCTCTGGCGTGGCCGGCTGGTTGCGCCAACAAGAGCAACAGGTAACGCAGGGAGATCAGAAGGCTCAGGAGAGGATTAACTATTTTCTAGAGGCTTGTGCTGACCTAAGCTGCGCCTTTCCCTGGACAACCCAAGGTGACGATGCCCCCGCCAACTTGCCCTGGGGCATTCCCTGGGTTAGAAGACACCATGAGGATTGGCCCAATCCCCGCTTGCTGAATGCGGGCTGGCTAATTGATGACTATGAACCATCCAACCTATCCCATGAAGACCAAATCAAGGCCCGCAACAGTGAACTGCAATGCCTGAAGGAGCGTATTTCCACCTGGTTTGCTGCCGGAAATAACCCCACCGATTGGTATGTGCTGGCAGCGGGGGATGGCGATAGTATGAGCGAGTGGCTCAAGGGCAGTTTGCTCCAGCCTTACGATGACTATGTACCCAACGTTTTGAAGGAAAAGGTGCAGCAATCCTCCAGGGAAGCAGCGGGTGTTGCTGAGGCATTTGCTGAGTTCTTGCAGCAGAAAAAACGGATGGGGCCAGCAACTCATGCGGCGCTCTCCCGCGCATTGCTGGATTTCTCCAATCAACTGGTGCCCTACCTGACCGAGCAACGCTATGCGGGGCGACTAATCTACAGCGGCGGCGATGATGTGCTGGCCTACACCAACCTGTGGGAATGGGATAGCTGGTTGTGGGATGTGCGGCAGTGTTTTAAGGGCAGTAAAGATCCTCATGATGAGTTTGATGATAAGGGGGATTATTGGCGATGGAAAGCTGGGGAACCACCGGAGAATGTTTCCCCGCGCCCGCTGTTTACAATGGGGAGCAAGGCTTCGATTAGTTTTGGGATTGTGATTGCCCACCATTCGGTGCCGTTGGCGATCGCCCTGGAAAACCTTTGGGAAGCTGAAGAGAAAGCCAAAGATCATATTTATCTGAAGGATGGTGAAAAGCACAAAAAAGATGCGGTGCAGGTGCGGGTGCTATACGGCAATGGCAATATCTTGAAAGCCACCAGCAAGTTTGAGGTATTTAACCAGTGGCGAAAGCTCATCGACTTCCAACAGCAACATCCTGAAATCGATCCAGCCTTGTTTGAACAAGCGGCGGAAGTCTGGAGTCAGCACCCTGTTCCAGTGGCAGAGGCAATTCCTGCTTGGACGCAAGCCTTTTGTAGTCGGCGAGATGCATTTAGCAATCAACCGGAGCTTCAGGAAGCCTTTCGCATTCGTTTAGCCGATCTGCTGAGTGCCTTATGGCGAACGGCATCACACAATAGGGATGAACGGAAAATGGCGGAGGAGCGCGATCGCCAGATTCAAACCTGGCTGAAACTTGCGGCCTTTGTGCTGCGAAAACGGAATATCACCCTCCGACGCAAGGGGACTGACAGCCCTCATCCCTTAACCCTTTCTCCCAAGGAGGGAGAAGGGGAATTGAACCAGTAGTTGCTATGAAATGACCAAACGAGGAGGACTGAGATGCCAGACCTACTTGCCCCCACCCAACAGATCACCTTAACGGAGATTTCCTGGGAGGGCTATGAAACGATCCTGAACCTGTTGGGCGATCGCCCAGTGCGGGTGACCTACAACCGAGGACTGCTAGAACTGATGATTTTGTCCTATGCCCATGAACGCTATAAAAAACTGTTAGCTCGTTTAGTGGAAGCCCTGACGGAAGAACTAAATATGCCCATGGAAGCGGCAGGATCCACCACCTTTAAGCGCCAAACCTCAGAACGAGGTCTGGAACCTGATGAGTGCTTCTATATCCAAAATCAAGCTCTGGTTCGGGGTAAGCAATCGATCGACTTAAATGAAGACCCACCCCCCGATTTAGTCATAGAAGTCGATATTACCCACAGCATGATTAACCGTATGGAAATTTATGCCGCCCTAGGTGTGCCAGAACTGTGGCGTTGGGAGAATGGGACGCTCCAGTTTTGGGTATCGAACCAGCAACAGTATCAACAGGTGCAACATAGCGCCACGTTTCCCCAACTCTCGGTGACGGATTTAGAACCGTTTATTGCTCTCGCCGATCAAACCGATCAAACAACCTTGATTCGTCAGTTTCGAGCTTGGGTGCGGGAAAATCTCATGACAACGGGAGCGGACTGATGACCACCAACACGGATGCGTTTTTTTGGTATACCCTCACTCCCTTAGATGTGCTGATGTTCCGCGATGCCAAGCCCTTTACCCCCGGAGAACGGGCCTGGGCGGGGAGTACCTTTCCCCCTAATGGCCACGCGATCGCGGGTGCCCTTCGGGGTTTACTGCAAACAAAAGCAAACCTCCAGATTAAAGGCCCATTTTTCTGTCGCGATGATCAAACCCTCTATTTCCCCCGTCCCCTGGGCTTTGCCGCAACAACGCCCCTCTTGCCCTTAGCCTGGGCAACCAATCACCCGCTCCACGGGCAACTGCTCTGGGATGACTCTAAGCCTTGTCCTTTAGTCAAGCCACCCGGAAGTGCATCAAATCATTCATCAAATGACGGTGACGATGACGATTCTGATGATTCTAGCTCTGGCGATTCTGAGATTCGCTATCGGCAATATTTACCTTGCGATGTCGTGCTGGAATACCTGAAGAATGGCACGATCGCGCCCGATGCTTGGCCGGTTCAGCACGAGGGAGAAGATCAACCCTGGACGATCGAGTCTCGTCCCCATAACGCGATTGAACCCGGAACGCGCCAGGTAAAGGATGCCGATGGTTATTTTGTAGAAAATGCGGTGCGAATGCACAAGGGATGGAGTTTGGCGATCGCGATCGATGCTGACACCCATAACCAAATTCAGGCCCAGGCCCAGGGCCACGCCCTGATCATGCGGCTGGGGGGTGAAGGGCATCGCGTTGTGTTAGAACGTGCTGAACCACTAGACCAGCCATGGCAAGAACTCCAGCAAGTATCAAAAGCCAACTTTGACAAGGGAGGGCGATCGCTGGCTTATTTAATTACCCCCGGCGTGTTTGAACGGGCAACCCAAGGTAAAGCCAGATGCCAGGCCTGGCCTTGGGAATGGAAACTGGCCCATACCGTCAACCCCAATCAGCAGCCAGGGCCGTTAGTCGGCGTTGCCACTGATAAGTCAGTGCCGATTAGCTGTCGCATTCGGGCTAAGGAAGATGACACAAAAAGTATTCCGGCTCCCCAAGTGTTTGCCGCTCCTCCAGGCAGCGTTTACTATTTGGAATCGCCAGAGAAGTTGTTCCAGGATCAGAAGAAAAAAATAGATAAGAAAACGAAGCAGGAGGTTAACAATCCTGTTCACAACTGGCGAAAACTGGGTTATTCCGAATTACTTTGGCTTCCTGCACGAACCTGAACCCTGTCCTCTTAAGAAAATAACTACCATGCCTAAGCTCAAGATCTTACAAGATGATCAGTCCTATACCTTCCGCTCTTACTTTGAGATGAATGTCGAGCCAGAAGAGATCTTGGCAGACTTGGGATATACACTTTTAACTACTCGGTTAGTGCTACCGATGACGGACAAAGCATTGCCTTGGGCAACGGAGTTACAACAGCGATTAGAGCGCTCGCTGAGCGTGGTTAGTCTAACTAGTGAAACTGCCCGTCGAGAAACACTGGTGGCTCCCATTTTATTAGAGGTGGCAATTCAGAGCAACGCCCAGCTACGGATTGAGTATCCCCTTACCGTCAACAACTGGCTCAAAGGTACCCTGGATTATTTGCTGAGAACCCCGCAAACCCTGGTGGTTGTGGAGGCTAAAAATGATGACCTGACCCGTGGTTTTACTCAATTAGCTGCCGAACTGATTGCACTGGCTCAGGTACAAGACGTAGACATACTCTATGGTGCTGTCACCATTGGTGATGCCTGGAGATTTGGCAAGCTCGACGCTGTGCAAAAACACATCTTTCAGGATATTGCTTTGTTTACCGTTCCAGACGATCTGGAGCAGCTTCTTGGTATTCTCTCCGGCATTCTAGGTGCATGAGTATGAATGTCACACCCTATTCTTCCAACCCTCCTTGATGCCTCACCGGGTTTTTAGTGTGCAATAAGAACGATTACTCATATGAAAACGCTGATTATTACAATTGGAACTCGTCAAGTTGGGTGGCGCTGTAACGATGGCATTGTGCGATCGCTGGGTGCCGATGGAGTTAAATATGATCCTCAGCATATTGCAGAGATTTATAAAGATGAGTTAGGGCTAGAGCGAGGCTATCACCAGGATGAGGGTAGCGATCGTACCTATCCTTGGAGTGTCTGGGACTTGGGACAGCGGTTGTGGCAACAATGCCAGAAAACTGGATTTAGCCCAGTCGAACTATTGTTGGATCAGGTTGTGATTACTGAACAAGTTAATCAAGGCTTAAATCACATCCTGTTGTGGGGCACTTGCCAACCTGACAGCGTTTCTTGGAACTATCGGCGAATGGATACGGCTTGGCTGGCAGAACTGATGGCGGGTAAATTGCAGGACGTTTATCCTAATGTGCAGGTGAAGGTTTTTAAGCCCGTCGTTGAGGCGATCGATGTTAATGCCATTCGGGATGAACTAGAGTTCAACATCTTACCCTTCGCTCTGCAAACTCGTCTACCTGAAGATGATCAGTTTACGATCGTAATTGAAAATAAAGGGGCTACACCTGCCATCGCGGAAGGGCTAAGTATCTGCGCTGGGGCACTAGTCAGAGATTGCCAAGTTATTACCATGACTCCTATTGAACCCAAGCCACTGTATCCCAAAGTCAGTGAAACGGTTCAAGCCGCAGCCCCAGCCACAGAATATCGATCAGTCAATCTGAGTAGCTATTTCTGGCCTCTGGAGCGATCGCGCATTCTCTCTGCCTGGGAGCGGGGAGACTTTGCCGAAGCCAAGGTGTGGCTAAAAGCCCACCGCGATCGCTACCAAGCACTATACGAATTGGCAGAGCATTTATCCTTAGCGGTTAACTGGCAATGGCAAGATGCCCTGAAAGCGCTGCAAGGCAACAACTGGCTCGATCTCCCTACTACAAAACAATGCATCCCAAAATCACAAAGAAACCAGTGGCGCAGTGCTATTCAGGCACAATACCAAGTCAACGAAACGCCCTCCAGCAAATTTCTCAAGTTGTGGGAATCGCGGCTATTGATTCATCTCAACTTAATCCGCCAAAACTACACCGCTGCCTTTATCCAGTTTGTTCAAACACTGGAAAGGCTACTATTTTGGCGTTATCAAACCGAAGACTGGATTCAACAAGGATACGTCATGCTCCCGGATGACAAAAAGGAGTGGGGAGTCAAGAAGTACAAGGCAACCTTCTACGATCTACGCCTAGGCTGGCAAAAGCAGGAAGATCTGTCTAACGACTCCCCCATCTGTCAACAGTTAGAAGCCATTAATGAACTACGCAATGGAGTGATTCATCGCAGTGAATCCTTAACATTTGATGAATTGAAACAAGTGGTGTGCCCTGCTCTTGCAATTGAATCCTCCGAGGCACTTTATACCCAGATGGAGGCATTTTTGCAGCAGTTTTGCTCCCCAGAGTCTCCGATGCCAGATCGATCGCTGCTCCAAGAACTCTATAACTGGGGTCTCCAACAACTTCAATCCGAAACTGGTTCATAACGCTATCCTATCCATAATCCTCACTCGTCATCCTATGAACGCAACTCTCATTGCCACGATTGGTACCCGTGACCTGATGTTTCAAGTGCAATCAGGCCAGTGGTACAACATCGGCGACGACCAAATGCGCGGTGATATTATCGGTGAACAAGCCGAAGTGTTAGCTGACCTGGGACAAGATTTGCTCACCTATCGCGCCCTGACGCAGTATTTAGTCGAGCATCTGGAGAAATATCGATCGCGCATCCGCCCTGTCATTACTGGAAAACTGTTGCAAGACCGCGCCCAGGAAATTGACCGCGTGTACCTAATCGGTACCGATCAGCCGGAAACCGTGCGAGAACGAAACAAAGATACCATTTATGGATGCCAGCTTTTGCAAGATTGGTTTGTTCAGCAGCATCCCCACATCCAGGTGTCGGTCGTACCCCTGGGACAGGATGGCACCAACCCCAGTGACTTTGAAACCATGTTTCGCTGGTGGCAGCGCACTTGGCCAACGCTAGTCGATGAAACCAGCACAACTCCAATCTGGCTTTGCATCAAGGGAGGGGTTGGCCAAACTTCTGAGTCAGGGCGAATTTCAGGTCTGAGTCGATATGGCGATCGCATCCAGTTTTTTGAATTTGAGCAAAGGCGGGATCAAAATATCCAGGGCATTCCCTCAGACTATCGGGGGCCTTTTTCGGGTACGGTCTATCTTTGGGATCGAACACGTCAGCAAGCCCTCAAGTTATGGGAGCGCTATGACTATGCGGGTATTGAGGACATTCTCAATCCTTACTTTCAACAAGATCCCAAAGGTTTTAGCACCTTACCTACCTGGGTCAAAGCAGGCATCGCCTGGAATCAAGGCCAGTTTGATACCTTCTTAGGCTTGGCAAAAGCGTCACCTTCTGCCGCTGCCCAGCAACGGGGAGGGAAGTACTGGTGGGTTGCCTATGAGCAAGCCCAATTAGCTGTGGTTCGCCTGCGACAGCAAAACACCACTGAAGCTATGCTGGCCAGCTTTCGGGCGATCGAAGGCTTGCTTTGGTTATGGGCACAGGAAACCTTTCCCAAGCATGTCATCACTCAGCTCGATCAATATCCCTTACTGAATCAGTCGATCACCAAACAATATCCTCAGCTCAAATCACTTTTTAATCCAAACTCCAACTTTCCCAACACTGTTTTACTTCAGGGCAAAGCTCTACGATCGCTGTTAGAAGCAGCGATTCCCGCAACAGCCACTAGCCCAGACTTTAAGGAGTTTTGGGATACGGCAAGAACCAAGCGCAACACCTATTCCCACCGTTTGGGCGGCTTAACCGAGAAGGAAGTGTTTAACGCATGGGGAGGGGATATTAAACAACAATCTCAATGGGAAAAGCGTCTATTAAACTGTCTAAACATGATTACTGACCAGCCCTTTAAGACCTTAGAAAAAGCCAGTTTATTTTGCACAATCCATCAACAGGTGCAAACAGCAATCAAGGACTATTCTCCACCAACTCCCATGTAGTGCTTCACAGCGTCTTCCATGAACACCATTTGATTCATTTTGCTCAACAACTATTTCCTAACCTTAGTTTGGACAACTGCTTATGATTAGCAATCTTGTTGATCTCTATCTGACTTCACCGTTGCAAGTTCTCTTAAATGAGTTAGAGGAACTGGATAAAGTTGCCGCGTTTGATCTGGCTCATGCATCGGGTGATTCAGGTGGTTTCTTTAGAAGAGGCGATCGCCGAAGTTGAGCAAGTACGATTATCTCGATTGTCTAAATTACTCACGTAGCAACTACCTTAGACAAATATCAAGTTTTTCTGATTAGACCCGGACAAACAGTTATGAACTATCTGACATACAGTTACCTATTGACCCCGCTCCATACCGGAGCCAGTTCCCAAGCTGGAAACTTGATGGGCATTGCCCGTGAAGCTCATACTGAACTGCCTTACCTACCATCTTCATCCCTACGAGGCAAGATTCGTTCAACATTAGAGGCTATGCACCCTAATGAAGCAGGTGCTTTCTTTGGGGAACGGATTAAAGATGGGCAACAACCCACTGAAGGCGAAGTTTGGTTTGCTGATGCCACCCTGCTATTGTTTCCAATTGCTTCTTACAGCCATCAATTTGCCTGGATTACTTGCCCACTATGGCTGAGCCGTTGGAATCGATGGTTACGAGATGAAAAGTTGCAAACGCTGATTAGTGAATGGCGATCGCTGCTCAACAAGAAGCCAGAGGAAGGTGGCAAAAAAGCGATTTCTTCAATTTCTGGCAACCAAATTTATTTGCAAGGCGCTTTGCTCAGTACCACGGATATCCAGGAAATCCCTGCTGATTCAGCTTGTTGGACGGCTCTGCAAAAGTTGCCAGACGGAAATGGCATTCTTGACCTGAAAAACAAGCTAGCGGTTCTCTCGGATAATGATTGTGCAGGGTTAGTCGAGATTGGGCTACAGCGTGAAGTTCGAGTCGCCCTCAAGGAAGATGAAAAGACGGTTGCAGGTGGTTCTTTTCGATCGGAAGAAGCCATTCCCTCGGAAACAGTCCTGTTCTTCCCGTGGGGATTGAAACCAGCTAAAGATGAGGACAAAACTCAAAAAATTCGTAAGTCCCTTTCTACTATTCTCAACGATCGCCTGCAATTTGGTGGGCTGGAAGGATTAGGGCGCGGCTGGACGGCAAACACAACAGTTGCTTTAAATCCCAAACAGGAGCAGGAAGAAACTGAGCAGAAGGAGGTAGGTCATGCTTAAACTAGACACCCGTAACTTCAGTCAATCAGCCTATTCAGGTTTAGAACGAGTGAAAGACGCTGTTGATGCTAACAACCACAAGAAAGCAACCTCTATTGTTCAGAGTCTTCCATCTTATATTTCAACTTGGGGATTGCATCGACTGGCAGGTGACGGTATCAAGTACGCCCAGGCAAAATCAGAAGATACCAAATATAAAGGGCAAGTTTATCAGGAATTTTTGAAAACCTTGAAAGACTTGAGTAAAGTTGCTTTTGATCATACAAATCCCAAAACCTTGATTCGCATGGATTTGACAGTTTACACGGGTTTAAATCGTCTAGCAATTGAACTAGCGCGGGAATGGTCTTTCTGGGCACCAACGATTCTAGGCGAGGCAGAAGACTTATGACACCAAGGCGTAGCGACGATCGCGGCTCATCCAAAACACCAGCAGATGCTTGGCGTGAGTTTATCCAGGCAGAACTCAAGCAAAATTCTAAGGTAGGCAAGGCATTTGAAAAGGCTGGCTTTGCTGGATTTGAGAATAAAACCCTAACCCTTTATTTTGAAGATGATACCGCTGCCAAGACTGCTAAAGGTCAGATTGAACCGTTGAAGAAAAAGTTGCCTCCAGCATTAAGCCCCTGCGATCGCGTTGACTGTAAGGTCGGCAAAGTGCCTACTGTGACTTCAGCACCCCCCCAACCTAACCGTCCTCAGAAGCAAGGCAAAACCCAAGTTGGCAACCCTTTGCAGTCACTCAACTTCACCGAATTTGGAGATGACGGCAAAGGAAATGAATTATCCCAGCCTGTATTGTCTGCGGCAGTTGAGGCAGAGAAAAGCTGTGGCTCAGTCTATACAAAACTTTGTCAGAGAACAAAGCTCCTCGCAGGTGGAGATGAGAACACTCTGCGAGTTGATTTTAGCTGGAGATTGCGTGTCGGTGGTACTCGCGGATTTCGTGAATTGCTGCTGCCCGTGTTCCATCCTGTTTTTGGGGTGCCTTACATTCCTGCATCTTCTCTCAAAGGCGCAGCAAGAGCTTGGGCGAGACAAAATGGAGAATCTAAAAGCGAACTTAGTAAAATCCTGGGAATTCTAGACGGCAAACTGGCTCAAGCTGCTAAAGTCGAATTTCTGGATGCGTTTCCGACCAAAAAATGCCTAAGTGTCGATGTAGCGACCCCCCAGTGGCATTGGCAAAATGGCAATATTGCCTATAAACCAGAGCCGCATCCATTATTGAGCATGGAACAGCCGCAATTTTTGATCGGGTTGCGTCCCACGAAACCAGAAAATGCAAAATACATTCCAATTGTTAAAGAATGGCTGGAAAATGCCCTGAAAGCTGGAATTGGCTCCCGTGTCAGTAGCGGCTATGGCCGAGCATTGGGGCAGTCTCCTGCATTCCTCAACAGCAAAAACTACAGCTTTGAACTGTGGACACAAGGAATGTACGGTAGCGAACCACCATCAAAACAAAATCATTGGCAAGGAAAGACTGAATTTCGTCCTACAGCAATTCGTGGGATTTTACGCTACTGGTTCCGGGCAGTTGCTCTCAGTCTTTATGAACCATCGGTTTGCCAAACTTTAGAAGATACGATCTTTGGCAAGTTAAGCCAACAAGGTAAGGTGGCAATTAGTGTTGTTTACAATCCATCCAAACAAGACAAGCCTCCTTATCGATACGATGGTAAGATTCACCTAGAAGCAACTGAGCAACCGTATCTAGACTTACTTGCAAAACTCTTGGTTCTTGCATCTCATCTAGGAGGTGTTGGGCGTGGTTCTCGTCGTCCTTTACATTTGCTAGATGTTGATGGACGAAAGTATATGCGGGGATGCCATTGGACAGTGGATACTGAGGCAGTTTCCCTAAATTACGATCCTGAAGTATGGAAGCAATTATTCACGCAGATCAAAGCCAGCTTTACAGCAGTTCAATCACCAACTACATCTCGTAATAGCAGTCCTGGTAGCCCTGGTAGAAGACAACAAGATGTTTTGGATGCCAATGCCCAAGTTTGGCTGGTAAAGTCACCTGATCAGATTCCCCCAGATAAAGTCTCTAATTGGGATCAGGAAGGTTTGCAAAATAACGTTCGAGGCGAGGCACTAAGTCTTTTCTATGGTGATAATCGCTTCAAAGGCAAAAACAAGGTAGGACTAGGTAATCCCAAAGTAAGAGGTGCATTGGAAACGCCATCCTTTGTTTGGATCAAGTCCGTCTTTCCAAATAGTGGTGATCCCTATCAGGTTGTAACGATCTTTGGGATTGATCAACCTGATCGACTTACTTTTGCCAAGGAACTTGATAAATTAGCCAAGAAACATCCATCCGAAGCATGGTTAGTGTTTGGCACAATGCCAACTGGCAATACTCCAAATCGTCCACATCGAAGATAAAAGGAGCTGAAAGACTGGGGAATTGAAAGATCGAAATCGCGGCTACACAAACAAAATCCGCCTGTGCGGATTCAGGGAATCGGTCAATACCCAAAATTGCAATCGGACAAAATCCATGAAAACGCTAATTATTACCGTTGGAACGCGACAAGTCGGCTGGAAATGTAAGGATGGCATTGTGCGATCGCTGGGTGCCGATGGCGATCGCGGGCATCCACCCCACATCGACGAACTGTATGCCGAACTTGGATTAGAACGACGCTATCACAGCAACGAACCCAAGCCAGAGTTGCGCTACAGCGCGCGTCATCTGGGTGAAACTTTGTACCAACGCTGTCTAGCGGCGCACGATTTTAGCCCAGTCGAGTTGCTGCTTGATCAAGCGATTGTGGATGCACAAGTAGCCAAAGATTCAGAGGTTGAAGCTACTGAACCATCTCTAGCGCTTGACGATCAGGCAATTCTGAATCAACAAGTAGCCGAAGGGCTGAGCCATGTCATTCTCTGGGGCACCAACCAGCCAGAGGGTACCCCCTGGAACTTTCGCCGGGCTGATACCCTGTGGCTGGCCCACCTCATGGCCGGAAAAATTCACCAGCAGTACCCAAGCCTAACGGTCAAGGTATGGCAGCCTGAAGTAGCTGTTAATCAAATTGACCAAGTGCGGCAGCAACTTGAGCAATGCTTAGCAGACTTCATTCAAGCCAATTGGTCGCCACAGTCGGATGAGGCATTCACCCTACAAATTCAGACGAAAGGCTCGGTGCCGCAAGTCGCCAACACACTCGAAATTGCCACGGCAGCCTTAATGCGCCAGTGTGTCGTGCAGCAGGTAATTCCGACGGAACCCAGCCCGCTGTTTGCGGAAGGTGAAGGAACAGCGCGGTCGGCCCGCCCGGCAACCGAGTTTAAGCTCATCAGCCTGGGCGAATACTTTTGGCCTGTCGAGCGATCGCGCATTCTCTCGGCCTGGGAGCGGGGCGACTTTGGTGAAGCCAAAGTATGGTTAAAAGCCCATCGCGATCGCTACGAAGCCCTTTACCAGCTTGCAGAACGGCTCTCCCTAGCGACAAACTGGCAGCTCCAGGATGCCCTCCAACAGTTACAAGGCGACCAGTGGCTAGATGCTAAGTCAACAAAATGCGAGACTTCTAAACAACTTCGTAGCCAGTGGCGCGAAGCCATTCAAGCTCGTTGCAAAACCAATGAAACCCCAGAGAGCAAGTTCTTGAAAATCTGGGAAGTAACCTTTCTCGTATGGCTAGAGCTAAAACGGCAGAATAGCTCCCTCGCATTTCTTTACTTTAGCCAAACCCTAGAGCGTCTGCTATTTCTTCGCTACCAAACAGAAAACTGGATCGGCAACGGCTGGCTGACCCCACCGCAAGATAGACAAAGTTGGGGCAGCAACTATAAAGCCAGCTATGGCGAGCTTTGGCGCGCATTTCAAACAATGCAGAACTTAAATGACAATGCAACCTTAGTCAAACAATTTGAGAAAATTAACGAACTGCGAAACAGTGCAGTTCATCGCCGCGAGCCGCTCACCATCGATGATCTGAATCAGAAATTATTTCCAGAGTTAGATCAGCCAGATTGGCAGCAGACCTATCAAGCAATGGATCGTTTATGGCGATCGGTTTGTCCGCAGAACTGGGCAATTCCTGAAAACACATTACTGCGATCGCTCCATCAGTGGGGCATAGATACACTTGCGCCCTCCCCCTTCTCTGGTATGCCCGGATCGCTCTAATCCCTCTCCCTTTTGGTTCTCCCTGGGCGTTTGAGTCTGTTCTAACCAGTAGAAGAAAAGCCAGCTTAAAGCCCCTCTCCCAAATTGGGAGAAGGATTTAGGGTGAAGGCCAAAGAGGGATTTAGTGTGAGAGCGGTTGACTCAATCAAGAAGAGTCGTAACATCTCTGATTGACTGACAAAACCTGGGCACCGGGCGGTTGAAACCGCTGCGACATCAACAAAGTCGGGTGCCACCTCTCTACCCTTACCGAAAACCCACCTGCACGGGTTTTGCATCTGTAGGCGCGGCTTCCAGCCGTCAGCGAAAAAGTTTTGTCAATCAACGAAGTAACACCTACCAAACTACCAAACAGGCGATCGCCACCCAACTAGATAAATCCAGCACCAATGCCTGAACTCCTTAAAACTACCGAAGAAAGTATGTACTCATCCCAAAAATTGGGTAAAAACGATGTCTGGAAAATAGTATTTACCCGTGGATCTATTCGTTAGAAATGCGTTGTCTGCTTCATTCATACAATCGTCTATTTCTAACAATGCGATCGCTCTATGTTTCTCAGCCAGGCTGCTACCTATCGCTCAAGCAAGAACAAGTCATCATCAAACAAGGATCGACTATTCTTGACCAAGTGTCATTACCCCTGATTGAACAAATTCTAGTATTTGGGCCATCCCAGGTAACAACCCAACTAGTTCGCGCTTGCCTCTGGCGCAACATTCCTATCATCTACCTATCGCGGATGGGGCGCTGCTATGGGCGGCTACTACCCATCGAACGCGGTTATCGTTCCCTTTCGCGGCAGCAACAACACCTATCACAGGCCGATCTCCTGCGGGTAGCCCAAAAAATAGTATGGGCAAAGCTCAAAAACAGCCGAGTCATACTACAGCGCCAGCGTCGCCGCCAGCTCTCAGCCAACCTCGATGAAGCAATTCAAGGGCTAACCTATCTACTCTATCGAGTTGAGCAAACCGACTCCATCGACCGCCTAATGGGCTTTGAAGGAGCCGCCGCTGCCTGTTACTTTGGCGCATTGGGAGAATGTTTCACCAGTGCAGGGTTTGAATTTACCACGCGATCGCGCCACCCACCTACAGACCCAGTCAACGCCATGCTCAGCTTTGGCTACCAACTCCTATGGAACCATTTACTCAGCTTAATTGAACTACAGGGGCTAGACCCCTACGAAGCCTGCTTACATCAAGGCTCTGAACGCCATGCCGCCCTAGCCTCTGATCTAATTGAAGAATTTCGTGCCCCAATCATTGACTCGCTGGTACTCTACCTCGTGAATAGCCGCATTGTCATAGCCGACGAAGATTTTGACTACCCCGAAGCCGCCTGCTACCTAAACAACGATGGACGTAAAAAATTTCTACGAGCATTCTTGCAACGCATGGAAGACCCACTAAATACACCCACAGGGCCACAACCCCGGTGGGATTTGCTCAATCGCCAAGTCAAAGCCTATCGACAGTTTGTCTCAGAACCGAGCCTGGGCTACCAGCCCTATGTAATCCGCTAAATACACCGCCACTAACCAAAGCTAAGGGAGCAATTAAATCTAGAATCTCTAATCGAGACAAAATTCCTTCCCATAGCGAATGACATCAACCGACTCAATCAAATGTAATTTATTCACCCCTTTCTTATCAACCAAACCTTAAAATGTTGCTCTACATCATCACTTACGACATCGTCTGCAATAAACGTCGCCAAAAAGTATCTCACCTGCTAGAAGGCTACGGACAGCGCGTACAGTATAGTGTATTTGAATGTATCCTACCCCCACTAAAATATCGAGAATTACGCGATCGCCTGCGTCCCCACATCAAACCAGAAGATAGCCTTCGTTTCTATCCACTATCCGCGCATACCCTTGGCCAAGTAGAAGTGTGGGGTGGCCCAGCAGTAATTACCCCCCCAAATTCGATCATCATATAATCAATCAATAGTCCAAACACTCTTGCGCCGAACCACCCTCATCCCCCTTACTTGAATGTCCATCAGGGCAATGTCCCCGTTGCGCAATCCCTTTAGTCTACGCCAAACTCGGCAAAAGGAGCCAGCTTCAAAGTCCCTCTCCCAAGGAGGGAGAGGGATTTAGGATGAGGGCTAAAGAAAGATTTCGATTGAGGGCTAAAGCTAACAGCATAGCAAGAGCTTTCCGCATTTTCACAAACATTGTCCGAAGCATTCAATCAAAGCAACCTTCAAGCAAAACCCAACCCCTTAAGATAGCTCTCGGAATGTCGTTATTCATGCAGAACCTCCCCCAAAAAGGAAAGCCAGCCAGTAAACTACCGATTGACAAAAACCACCAAAGCAACCTGAAAAGCATGAAAAACTGAACCAATGAGGCCTGTGAGATACACTTGGGTTGCGGCAAACCGCAAGAAAGCGGTCAAACTCCATACTTGCGTTGAAGCCCTCGATAGCCTTTCTAGTAAGAGTTTTAGCCATTTTAGGCAGTGTCACCGCCAGAGTAGTGACAGCGATCTACAGCCCCCCTCGCAAACGCCCCCTAGACACACCGCCATATTTGGGTTTCAATAAAGACAGTCTCTTCTCGCAAGAGAAACCAATTGAATGGAAACACGCAAAAATGGCACGCCCACAAACCCGACACTGCGTCTCTTCTCGCAAGAGAAACCAATTGAATGGAAACCTTAAGCTCGTCAATTTGCCGCTTTGTTATTTTAGGTCTCTTCTCGCAAGAGAAACCAATTGAATGGAAACACCCTCT